>QHCF01000180.1 GCA_003244275.1 Acidimicrobiales bacterium | reverse complement strand
GGTGCGCCAGCCGGCCAGCCCCCGGCCGGTGCGCCAGCCGGCCAGCCCCCGGCCGGTGAACCCCGTGGCTGATCGGCTCCGACCGGTCACGCCGGCACCGGCTGGTGTCCCTCCGCCCTTCCCGGTCGCCTCCCGCCGTCGCCCTCATCGTCTCCCGAGCTGGCCCGGCCCTGTGCCACCAGCACCGCCCAGCTGACCCATCCCACTGGTAGCGAGGCCCAGAAGCTGATGATGCGGTAAAGCAGCACGGCCGCAACGGTCGATGCCTGCGCTCCCCCGTAGGCCACCAGGGCAATGGTGAGGCTGCCTTCCACCACACCGAGCCCCCCGGGCGTGATGGGCAGGTTGGCCGCCAGCTGGCCGGCCCCGTAGGCCAGGAGCAGGCCTCGCCAGGGCACCGGCGAGCCCACCGCCAGAAAGGCCATCACCAGGCAGGAGCAGTCACCGATCCAGTTGGCGAGGGACCAACCCAGGGCGGTGGCCACCCGGCGCCGGTTGGGTCTCACCTCAGTGATCCGCTGCGTCATCCCGGCCACGGAGTTCGTCACCGGGCCCGAATCCGGCCCGGCGCCCGACTTGGTCGTGTCCGGGCGGCTGCGCCGGGCTCGCCATCGGTCGATCAAGCTCGCGGCCCAGCCCACAACCGTCGCCAGGCGGCGGGTTCGCCAGACAGCGAATCCCAGGAGGAGACTTCCGCCGAGGATGGCCAGGGTGACGTCGGTGAGGTTGAGGCCGGACGCCTTGTTCCCAGCGGCCAGCAGGCCAACGACCGCCAGGGCAGCGAGACTCAGGGCTGCGCAGACGGCGGTGGCCACGACGGTCCACCCCGCCAGGACCTCGTCGGCACCCTGGCGGCGGTACTGCCGGTAGGCAAAGACGCTGGCGAAGGCAGGTCCCCCCGGCAGCGAGTTGTTGATGGAGTTGCCAGCCAGGGTGATCCCCGTAAGGGGCCCCAGGCCGACGTCAAGACGTCCGCCGGAGAGGAGGACCTTCTGCAATGCAGCGAAAGCTACGATTGACGCAGCCTCGCCCACCACCGCCATGGCCACCCATCCCACTCGCAGATGGCTGAGGATCGAGGCTGCTCCCGACAGCTCCCCCCGCCGACCGGCGACCACGTAGATGGCCACACCGGCCAGGACCAGCCCGACCACAAAGCGGGTGATGCGCCACAGGTGACTCCAACTGCGCCCTTTACGAACGGCAGACCGGATGGTACGAGGTCTCGTGGTGGATCAAGCCGCGGTGCCGGCCAGCCATTGGCTCCATGACATGTTCCAGTCGGCCGTGCCGGGGTCACCGGTGGGAGCACGGGAGGATCCCGTCACCTGGACGATGTCACCGACCTGGGAGAACCCGTAGAACCACGTCGCCTCGGAGGGGCTCAGATTGACGCATCCGTGGGACACGTTGGAGCGACCTTGATCGCCCACCGACCAGGGAGCAGCGTGGACGTACTCACCTCCCGTGGTGATGGCCACGTCCCAGTAGACGTGCTCGTAGTAGCCATCCGGCGAGTTGCGGGGTATGCCCACGGTGGCCGAGTCCATTACGACGTTCTGGGTCTTGGCCAGGGCGATGTGGATGCCGTTCATGGTGGGCAGGTTGGTCCTCCCGGTGCTGACCGGCACGGTTCGCACCGTGTGACCGTTGTCGGTAACGGTCATGGTGTGGGCGGTTGTGTTCACCGTGCTCACATGGGTGTCACCGACGCCGAAGTGCACCGAGTGGTTGGAAAGACCCCAGATGTTGCCGCCAGCGTCAACTCCCAGCAGCTGGGCCGCCATCGTCACCTGCTCTCCGCTCGGCCAGTAGGTCTGCGGTCGATAGTGGACCTCACGGGGGCCGAACCAGTGCCAGGCTCCCGTGACCGGGATCGAGGGGGTCACGGTGAGGTGGCTCTGCACGGCTGCTCGGTCGGTTACCGAATGGGCGAAGCGGACGACGATCGGCATTCCCACGCCCACCGTCTGGCCGTCTCCCACATTGATGGACGGCTTAAGGGTACCGAGGGGCGTGAGGGTAGTGAACGACGAGTGGCCGTGGAGCAGGTGACCGTTGCGGGACATGCCGTCGGCTGTAATCTGGTAGGTGGTTCCCGGAGCCAGGACGTCGCCCGGGGCGCTGGCCCAACTCCCCGAGGGAGCCAGGCCGCCGGGGACGGCCTGGCCGCTGGGCGCAGTGACCGTCACGGCCCGGAGCTGGCCGCCGGCTCCTGCCGCGGCCACCGAGAGGGAGCCATCCAGCGGGAAGCCGGTGGCTCCGTCGGCCGGGGTGCTCACCAGCTGGAGGGGCGGGTCAGGCGGAGGTCCGGCGGATGCCCCACTTGATCCGGAGGTTGATCCGGATCGTCCCGCCGAGGCATGCCCAGCGCTCAACATCGTGCCGGTAACGGCCAACGCGGCCAGTACCAAGGCAACTGCCGTACCTAGGACCACCGTGTTACGAGAAGGGACGAACCTGGCCATCATGATCCCTTTCGCACGCGCTGGAAGTACCCAAATAAGTATCCTGCGATCGCAACCGGGTTGGTGCAGGACTTACTCACCCTCGCACCTTATCCGAGCGTGGTCACATTCCAGCATCGCCCGTGAGGTCCGTGCCCCGCCTCACTGATGGTAGCCGCCTTCGCCGGGGGAGCCGGGTTGTTCTGCCACCACCGCCTGTGGTGCCCAACTGCGGCTGGCTTACTCCCAGACAAGACGCAACCCGCCCTCCCACAAGAAATAGTCCGCCAGCGGGACGATCCGGGCCTTGGGCGGTGTTGTACATGCCATGAGCACTGAACGAGTATCTGCCACTGGAGTTGACCTGGCTGCCACCGAGATCGAAAATCTGGCCCCCGTGGACTTTGTCGGGGTCTGGTTGGCTGCCACCGAGGCCCAGGAAGTGTTCTCTCCGGCGTCGGTGCAGAGGATGCTCTTCGTCCTTTATGGCCAACTGAGCGAGCAGCCCATCGCCCAGGTGATTGGTTCGTGGCTCACTCTCACCTTGCAGCGTGAGCTGTTCGCCTCCAAGGAGGTGGCTGAGTTGCTGCACGAGATCCGCGACGGGCTGCCAGCGGCGGAGTTGTCCGGCAGCCCAGCCTGATCGAGATCGCCCAGAGCTTCCAACAGGACGGCTGATCAGGGTACGGTGATCTGCGAGCGCAGGGTCAGTATCCTCCCGGCGCTGGCGCACAAACCGGCATTTGGAATACGGCCCATACCAGCCAGAGGTATCAGATAGTCCTCTGCCTGAGCACCGGAGGAGTAACTGCTGGCGAACAGCAGGAGATCGGTACCGGCCAAGGTGGCGAGGAGGGCCCGTTGCCCAGGGCCACCGTAGGCCGACAGGGCAGGTGCGTCCAGGTCGTCGCTGATGGACACGCCCTGGAACCCGAGTCGACCCCGAAGCTCGGTGGTGGCCACGGCCGGTGACAAGGCTGCCGGGAGGGCCGGGTCCAGCGCCGGATAGACGGCAGTGGCCAGCATCAGGCCCGGCGCTCCGGCGGAGATGGCGGCGGCGAAGGGTGCCTCGTCCACGTGCGCCAAGGTGGTGCGGGACAGGCCGAGGTGCACCGGGGCGTAATCGGTGCTGACGACGGCTGACCCGAGACCGGGAAAGTGCTTGGGAGTAGCGATGACCCCAGTCCGAGCCAGCCCGGCCGCGAAGCTTTCCCCCAACCGCCCAACGGCTTCGGCGCTCGAGCCATAGGTCCTCTGCTGGGCGGCCAGGAAGCTGCCGGGTCGGGCCACGTCCAGCACTGGAGCCAGGTCCATGTTCACTCCGCCACCGGCCAGGGTGGCACCCGCCTGCTCTCCGAGCTGGAGTGCGTCCTGGCCCGTGGCGGTGTCCGATGCCGATCGGAGCAGGGGCTCGGGGATGCGGGTGACCTCACCGCCCTCCTGGTCGGTCATGATCAGCAGCGGGGCGTGGAGGGCTGCTGGCCGGGGAAGGGCTTGGAGCATCCCCGTGAGCTGTCTCAGCTCAGCTGTCGAGGTGAAGTTGGAGCTGAAAAGGATCACTCCCGCCGCTTGTCCCAGCTCAATGCGGCGGACCAGGTCAGATGGGGCCGCGGTTCCGGTGAAGGAGAAGATGAGCCGCTGGCCGACCAGCTGGGCAGTGGTCAGCTGGGGGCAGGTTGGCGGGCCGGGGTTGGTGGTGGGCGAGCCTGGGCCCCTGGCGCCGGGCCGCTCGTTGACGGTGGTGGACGTCACCGCACCGCGATCGCCCACACTGGTCTTGGCGGGAGCAGGGAGAGCCAGAGGGAGGTCGGTGCTGGTCGGAGAAGACTGGTGGGCACCGTTGCCGGGCCCATGGACGTGACCGGTCGAGCCAGGGGTTGTCGACCCGCAACTGGCCGAGACGACGGCCAACAGCAGACCCAGACCCAGCCGTCG
The DNA here is from genome assembly GCA_003244275.1 of Acidimicrobiales bacterium. Taxonomy (GTDB): domain Bacteria; phylum Actinomycetota; class Acidimicrobiia; order Acidimicrobiales; family QHCF01; genus QHCF01. Next base: position 20,215 of record QHCF01000180.1, on the reverse strand, counting down.
CCCGGGCCACCAGCGTTGCGCCTCTGACACTGATTCAGTGTGCCGCACAAGTGCCGACGTGTGAACCGCAGCGGCATGCCAACGGAACAACGTTCCGGTCCGACGGCTGGCCTCCGGCCGGCGGTCCGACGGCTGGCCTCCGGCCAAAGCGGGGGGCCCATTCCGAGGCTATGCTCGACGATGGTTGTCGGGCAATCGGCTTGGCTACCGGGGTCTTCCTCATCACTCCTTGTTGGTCACAACCTGCGGAGCGCCCGAGGCGGGCCCGTGGTGAATCGACCATTCGAACAGGAGACACCCCGTTGTCCACGACATTTGACGCTCCGAGCGTCGCGCCCACCCACATTGCCCTTACCGGCGTCGCTCCCAATGGCGACACGCCCAGCGGTGCCATTCCCACTCACGGCGCTGCTGACGCCCCGTTCAGCCCAGAGCTGTCCGGCCCGGCGCCCACCTTCGCTTCCCTCGGGATCGCTCAGGAGCTGGCCTTCGCCCTGGCCGAACAGGGAATTGCCGAGCCGTTCCCCATTCAGGCCCTCACCATCGCCGACGCCCTGGCCGGCAGGGACGTGTGTGGGCGGGCCCAGACCGGCTCGGGCAAGACCCTTGCCTTTGGGCTGCCGCTGCTCCAGCGCACCTCCAAGAGCCGCCCCGGGCGCCCGCGGGCGCTGGTCCTGGTGCCCACTCGGGAGCTGGCGGTCCAGGTGCGCGACGTGCTGGCCCCCCTGGGCCAGGCGGTGGGCCTGCGAACCGCAGCTGTCTATGGGGGCGCCGACATGGAACGCCAGATCAAGTCTCTGCGCCGAGGGGCCGACGTGGTCATAGCCACGCCGGGCCGGCTCATCGACCTCGGCAACCGCTGCGAGCTCTCGGTGGCCGATGTGGAGGTGCTGGTCCTCGACGAGGCTGACCGCATGGCCGACATGGGCTTCATGCCCCAGGTCGAGTGGGTCCTGCGACGCCTGGAGCGCCCTCACCAGACCCTGTTGTTCTCGGCCACCCTGGACGGGGCGGTGGACCACCTGGTGAAGCGCTACCTGACCGATCCGGTCCGCCACGAGGTTGAGTACAAGAAGGTGACGGTGGAGGAGATGGAGCACCGCTTCTTGTCGGTGCACCAGATGGACAAGCCCAAGGTGGCGGCGGCCATCTGTCGGGGTAGTGCCAAGACGCTGGTGTTCGTGCGGACCAAGCGCGGCGCCGACCGGCTGGTGGACCAGCTCCGCCGGGAAGGTCTCAAGGCTGCCGCCATCCACGGAGACCTCCGCCAGGGGGCTCGCGAGACTGCCCTACGCCAGTTCTCGGAGGGTACCCTGCCGGCTCTGGTGGCCACCGATGTGGCTGCCCGGGGCTTGGACATCGACGCCGTCGACGTGGTTGTCCACTTCGATCCCCCCGAGGACCACAAGGCCTACCTGCATCGCTCCGGGCGGACGGCCCGCGCCGGGGAGTCAGGCGTGGTGGTGACGCTCACCCTCTGGGACCAGGTACAGGAGGTGGAGCGCATCCAGCGCCGCATCGGCTTGCGTCTGCCCATCGTCGAGATCTTCTCCAACGACCAGCGCCTAGGCGCCCTGGCCCAGTGGCGGCCGGGCGAGGACGCGGCCTGACGCAGCTGGCCCGGGCGGCCCACGCCAGGTCGCCCCAGGGCACTCCTACGCCAAAGACAGGGACAAGGCGTAATCGCCGGCGGTGTCGGTCCACCACTCGGCCAGGCGCAAGCCGGCCACCGCCAGCTCGGCTTCGATGCCTTCCCGGTGAAATTTGGCGCTGATCTCGGTAAGCACTTCTTCCCCGTCGAGAAACTCGATCTCCATCTCCACTCCGGGAAGCCTGACCGACTGGGTGCCGATCGACCGCAGCCGCATCTCGATCCACTGCTGCTCGGCGTTCCAGCGGGCCAGGTGCTGGAAACGCTCGGGCACGAAGTTGGCCCCCAGCTCTCGGTTGAGCATGTGCAACAGATTGCGGTTGAACTCGGCTGTGACCCCGGCCCCGTCGTCGTAGGCGGCCACCAGCCGCGCCGGATCCTTCACCAGATCGGTTCCCAGCAGCAGGGCGTCTCCGGGTGCCAGGCCCCCGGCCAGGTCGGCCAACAGGGAGGCCCGCTCGGATGGCCCGAGGTTGCCGATCGTGCCTCCCAGGAAGGCCACCAGGCGTCGTCCACCCACCGGGAGGCGGCCGACATGGTCCACGAAGTCACCCACTACGGCCCGCACGGTCAATGCCGGATAGGTATCGGCGATCCCCGCCGCGGCGGCCCGCAGGGTGGCCTCGCTCACGTCGAGGGGTATGAACCTCTGCAGGTTGCCTGCCTGGTCCAGGGCGTCCAGCAGCAGCCCGGTCTTCTCCGATGTGCCCGAGCCCAGCTCCACCAGCGTGTCGGCCTTGGTCAGGGCGGCGATCTCGGCGGCGTGATCCACCAGGATCTCCCGCTCCCGCCGGGTCGGGTAGTACTCGGGTAGTCGGGTGATGGCGTCGAACAGCTCCGAGCCCCGGTCGTCGTACAGCCACCGGGGGGACAGCCGCCGGGGTCTGGCCCCCAGGCCGGCACGGACGTCGGCCAGCAGGGCGGACTCGACCTCTCCGGGTTGGAGGTGGACCACCACCTCCAAGGGTGGGGCGGCCTCAACCGGGCCAGTCGGCGTCGTCTGCGTCCCAGGATGGGTGACCCGGGCGTCGGCGTCTCCCATGGCCTTCGAGGAGCAGTTGGAAGCATTGCCCTCCATCAGGAATCCGTCAGGCAGTGCCTCCCAGCCGGGCTCGTCGTCGCAGGGCTCAGAGGCCACCACCATGCCGCCTGCTGCCAGGCCCACATCGCGCAAAATGAACAGGGAGCTGCCCCAGGCGGTGGCGGCCACATCCAGCCCGTCGGTCAGCAGCAGATTGAGCCTCCCGGTCGTGAGGCCGAGGACGGTGGCGGTCACCTCGACCAGGGCATCGCCCAGTGACGCCCCCTCGTCCAGGCGGTCCAGGACGAGAGCAAAAAGGACCTCCGAGTCGCTGCAGCCTTCGATACCACCGGCCCGGCGCTCCGAGACCAGGCGACCGAGCTTGACCCGCAGGCCGGTGGACGGGTCGTGAAAGCCGTTGACCGTGCCGTTGTGGGAGAACAGCCAGGGGCCGGAGGTGAAGGGCGCATTGCTGCTGGTCTCCACCGGCGAGGGGGGAGTGGCGGCCCTCACCGAGGCCATCACCGCGCCGGAGGCGGCCAGGCCGGCCAGACTGGCGAACGAGCTGTCGGTCCACATGGGACGGGTGGTGCGGTAGCGGGCAGGTTCGAGGCGTCGGGACCGGTCGTACCATCCCACCCCGAAGCCGTCGGCATTGATGCGTCCCACGTCCTGGTGGCGGGGGGCCCAGGCCTGGCGAACCAGGCCGTGAGGGGGATCCACCAGCAGCGACTCCAGGGTTACCGGGGGACCGAGATAGGCCAGGTGGCGGCACACCTCGGCTACGCGTCCCGGGCGCAGCGCAGGCCGGCGAAGATCTGGCGGCGTATCGGGAGGTCCCAGTTGCGAAAGGTGGGCCGTGCCGCCCCTGGCCAGGTGGCCCACGAACCGCCCCTCAGCACCTTGTGCCCCGGTCCGTAGAACACCTCGGAGTACTCACGGTAGGGGAACGAGGCGAATCCCGGATAGGGCTCGAAGTCCGACGCCGTCCACTCCCAGACGTCGCCGATCATCTGCTGGGCGCCGCACGGACTGGCTCCCGTCGGGTGGGAGCCGACCGGGGTGGGCTGCCCGTGCTCCTGGCCCAGGTTGGCCCGGTCGGGAGTTGGGTCGTGGATTCCCCAGGGCCAGAGCCGCTTGGTCGACGAAACCGAATCCCAGGTGGCCGCCCTTTCCCACTCCGCCTCCGTCGGCAGCCGCCTGCCTCGCCAGCGGGCATAGGCATCCGCCTCGTACCAGCAGACGTGGACGACCGGCTGGTCCAGGGGCAGGTCCTCTTGTTGACCGAACCGCCGGCGCGACCAGGCCGATCCTCCTGCCGGACGCCAGAACTGTGGATGCTCCAGGGCCGCCTCCTCTCGCCATGCCCAACCCTCGGCGGCCCACCAACGAGGCTGTGAATAGCCGCCGGCCTCCATGAACTCCAGCCAGTCTCGGTTGGTCACCGGATCGGTGTCGATCCAGTATGGGGGTAGCGCGACCTCATGGGCCGGGCGCTCGTTGTCCAGGGCCCACGGATGGGCGCTGGTACCCATGGTGAAGGTGCCGCCGTCCACCAGGATCTCGGCCGCCGCCCGACATCCGGCCGCCCGCTCCGGCCGACCGGCCGGCCGGACCGGCAGGTCTTCCACCAGCTGCAGGGTGGCCAGCATGGTCTCGTCGTGCTGATGCTCGTGCTGGATGACCATCCGGTATACGAAGGCATCAGCCAGCAGCTCTCCTGACGGCCGCCCAGGATCGAGGTCGATGCTGGCCAGCCGGTCCAGCACCTGGGCCCGCACGCAGGCCACGTAGGAGCGGGCCTCGGCCGGGGCCATCAGGGCCAACGCCCGGCGGTCCCGACGGGGATGGCGAAAGGCATCGTAGGTGTCGTCCAGGGCCGAGCCCACTCCCTGGCCGCCCAAGGCTCGCAGCAGCCAGAGATCCTCGTAGTTGCCCACATGGGCCAGATCCCAGACCAGCGGTGACATGAGGGAAGAGTGCTGGCCCACCAAGACGGCGTCCTCATATGGGTCCAGCAGCCGCAGTGAGCGCTGCCGGGCCGCCTCCAGCTCGGCGGCCACCATCTCCCTGACGTCGGGCTCCCTGACGTCGGGCTCCCTGACGTCGGGCTCCCGGAGGTCGTTCAGGCCCACGAGGGCTCCCGGCCGGTCGCTACGGGAAGGAGTCGCCCGTCGGCGACCCAGGCCTCCACCAGGTCGTCCGCCGGGCACCGCCCCCGGGCCACGTACCGTTCCTCGAAGGCCACGCAGGCATCGGTGGTCTCGGCATCGGCGCCGGCCCGCTCCATCCCGCCGAGTGCCGCCGTGAAGCAGTGGCGCGCCGCTGATGCCAGGCCGGGATGGCCTAGGCCGTGCCGGGCCGCCTCCGACCACCGCCCGGCGGTGTGGGAGGCGGCACGGGCTGCCGCGCCGGAGGCCTCGGGGTCGCCCAGCAGGACGGCCGGAACAGCGGTTGCCACCCGCCACCACGGGTCGGGCAGGGCGTCGATCATGCGCAGCTCCAACCAGCCCTTGGGCCGCACCGGAGGGAAGAGAGTGGTCAGGTGGTAGGCCAGGTCGTCCAGATTTGGATATCCAAGAGGGGTCCCGGTGGCCACTGACACCGGTCCGCCTGCTGGGCGGTTCATCCAGTCGGCGAAGGTGAGTGGCTCCAGCACCGGCTGGAGCTCACCCGCACCGGAGCCGGCGTGGATCATCATCACACGTGCTCTCAGCGCGTAGTCGGCCCAGGCGGCTGCCGGCTGCTGCCACGAAGGCCCGGCGCGAGGGCCGTGGGCCACCGGAGCGGTCCGCGTTGGGTCCATGGCCAGGCACCGGGCCAACCGGGTGGACTTGAGCCCTGATGGAGCGCCCATCACAAAGGGCGAATTGGCGAAGGCGGCCGCCATTACCGGGCCGAGAGCATGGGCCAGGGCCCACCGCTCGACCACATCGCACGGCTTACCCACATCCAGGTTGACCTGGACTGAGGCGGTGCCGCACATCATGGACCCGCCGGCCGGCCCCTGGGAGTCGAAGTAGGCCTGCATGGCGACGTAGCGGGAGCCCTCCAGGACTCGGACGTCGGGGCGGATGGGGTCCAGGCCCATGGCCGAGGCTTCCACGCCCAGGCGGCCGAGTGCCTGGCGAAGGGCCAGGGCGTCGGCGGCCACCGCCTGGGTGAGGGACGAGAGATTGGCGGCCGGTTGGCTGCTCAGCTCCACCTGACCACCCGGTTCGAAGGTCAGCTTGCTGCCCGCCGGCAGGGTTCCCACCGCTTCGGCCAAAGCCTCCAGGGTGGCCAACTCCACCCGGGCCTGGCGGTCTCCCGACGGGAAGGTCAGCCACTCCAGCTCGGCCCCCACCCGGCCGTCGCCGCCGCCCGCGAAGCACTCCTCCTCCACGAACCGGTGAACGTCGTCCACACCGATGCAGGGGCCTGAGGGACGGGCACCACTCGGCCGGTCCACCCCGACGACCCTAATGGGGGAGAGCGGCAACAGTGGTCGCGGGACCCCCGAATAGTCGCCACTAGATCGCAGGAGTGACTTGCGATCAGCTCGCAGGACGAGCTACAATGCCGACACGGGAACCGGTCCGGCGTCGCGGGGCCATCAAGCTGGGAGGAGATCGACATATGGCAACTGCCACCGTCACCAAACCCAGTCTCAGCAAGAGGCTGACGCCCTCGGAGTGGCGACAAGCCGGCAGCCTCACCGCTGGCGTGGTCCTCATCCACATCCTGGGCTGGGGCGCCTTGGGCTTCTTCGTCTCCCAGGGCGGCAACAAGGGCCTTACCCTGAGCACGGGAGTGCTGGCCTACACCTTTGGGATGCGCCACGCCTTTGACGCTGACCACATCTCAGCCATCGACAACACCACCCGCAAGTTCATGCAGGATGATCGCCAGAAGCGCCCCATGAGCGTGGGCTTCTTCTTCTCCCTCGGCCACTCCACGGTGGTGCTGGCCCTGGCCATGGCTATCGCCTTTTTTGCCAAGAGCGCGATCGGCCAGGTGAAGAGCGATCATTCCACCCTCCACAACTTCGGCGGACTGTTCGGAACACTGGTATCGGGCAGCTTCCTTTATCTCATCGCCATCCTGAATCTGGTCATCCTCATCGGCATCGTCAAGATCTTTCGCGAGATGCGCCGGGGCAAGTACGACAACGACGAGCTCGAGCGCCAGCTCAACAGCCGCGGTCTGCTCTTCCGCTTCTTCGGACCGCTGGCTCGCGCCATCAAGCATCCCTGGCAGATGTACCCCATGGGCTTCCTCTTCGGCCTGGGCTTCGACACCGCCACCGAGGTGGCCCTGCTGTCCCTGGCCGGTGTCGCCGCCTCCGGCGGCCTCCCATTTTACGCCATCATCTCCCTCCCGCTCATATTTGCGGCCGGGATGTCCCTGTTCGATACGCTCGATGGTGGTTTCATGAGCTTCGCCTACGGGTGGGCCTTCTCCAAGCCGATCCGTAAGGTGTACTACAACATCACCATCACCGGGCTGTCGGTGGCGGTGGCCCTGGGAATTGGGACCATCGAGCTCCTTTCGGTGCTCCAGAGCCAGCTCAACCTGAAGGGTGAAATCTGGAATTTTGTCGGTAACTTCGACCTCAACCATGCCGGCTACATCATCGTGGGCCTCTTCGTGGCCACGTGGGCCATCGCCCTGTCCATCTGGCGCTTTGGGCACGTCGAGGAACGGTGGCAGGCCTCGGCCGATCGAGCCCGCCTCTCCGGCTGACCTGGCGTTGGCTACGGTCAAGGTGTGCGCCACATCGATCCGGAGTTCCTGGCCCTTCCCCTGAGGCGACTGGCTGACGCCGCCCTGCAGGCGGCTCGGGATGCGGGGGCTGAGCACGCCGACCTGCGGGTGGAGCGCATCCGCACCCAGGACCTGGCCGTTCGCGACGCCGAGCTGGAGTCGTTCTCCGACGATGACGACCTGGGCCTGGCCGTGCGAGTGGTGGTCGATGGCACCTGGGGCTTCGCGGCGGGGGTGGACCTGGACACCCACACGGCCGCCGACCTGGCCCGGGAGGCGGTCGAGATGGCCCGGGCGGTGCGCCAGCTCAACTCCGAGCCGGTCGAGCTGGCCGCCGAGCCGGCCCACGGGGACGTCACATGGATCAGCGCTTACGACGTCGACCCGTTCGAGGTCCCGGCGCAGGGCAAGGTGGAGCAACTGAGCGAGTGGTCGCGCCAGCTACTGGCGAGCAGCGGGATCGACCACGTCGACGCCTCGCTCAGCCAGGTACGGGAGAACAAGTTCTACGCCGACCTGGCTGGGACCATCACCACCCAGCAGCGGGTACGGATCTACCCTTGCCTGACGGCGGTGAGCGTGGACGGCGCCAGCGGTCGTTTCGACTCCATGCGGACCCTGGCCCCGCCTGTCGGCCGGGGCTATGAGTACCTGGGCGGTACCGGATGGGACTGGACGTCGGAGCTGGCGGAGCTGCCGGATCTGCTGGCCCAGAAGATGGTGGCGGCATCAGTGGAGCCGGGGCGCTACGACCTGGTCATCGACCCCTCCAACCTGTGGCTCACCATCCACGAGTCAGTGGGCCATGCCACCGAGCTGGACCGGGCCCTCGGCTATGAGGCCAGCTACGCCGGGACCTCGTTCGCCACGCCCGACCAGCTCGGCCGGCTGCGGTATGGGTCCGATCTCATGGCGGTCACCGGCGACCGGACGGTGGACCACGGCCTGGCCAGCGTGGGCTGGGACGACGAGGGGGTGAAGGCTCAGAGGTGGGACCTGGTCCGGGACGGGACCCTGGTGGGTTACCAGCTGGATCGCGGCATCGCCGGGCGGGTCGGGGCCGACCGGTCCAACGGCTGCGCCTTTGCCGACTCGGCCCGCCACGTCCCGTTGCAGCGCATGGCCAATGTCTCGCTGGCGCCGGGCCGGGACGGGGCCACCACCGAGGACCTCATCGCCGGGGTGGATCGTGGCATCTACATAGTGGGCAACAAGAGCTGGTCCATCGACATGCAGCGCTACAACTTCCAGTTCACCGGTCAGCGCTTCTACGCCATCCGGGCCGGTCGCCTGGATGGCCAACTCCGAGATGTGGCCTACCAGTCCACCACCACCGACTTTTGGGGGAGCCTGGGCCGCCTGGGGGGCGAGGCGACCTGGGTGCTGGGCGGGGCCTTCAACTGCGGCAAGGCCCAGCCCGGCCAGGTGGCGCCGGTCAGCCACGGCTGCCCCTCGGCCCTGTTCAGCAACATCGCGGTTCTCAACACCGTCGAGGAGGCGGGCGCATGAGCGCCGCCGGCCCGGAGCGGCTGGTGGACGCCGCCCTGGCTGGTCTGGGTCCTGATGGCGGGGTGGTAATCGTCGAGCAGACCTCGGCGGTCAATGTCCGGTTTGCCAACACGACCCTTACCACCAACGGCACCGAGGCGTCCCGGTCCATGACCGTGGCGGCGGTGGACGGTGACTCGCTCGGGGTGGTCGCGTCCAGCGCGGTGGGCGACTCCGAGGCAGTGGCCAGGCTGGTGACGGCGGCGCGGACGGCCGCGGCCGAGAACCCGGCGGCCGAGGACGCCGCTCCCCTGCTTGCCGAGGGCGCTGATCCTGACTTCGAGCTACCGCCTGAGCGCACGGGCACCGCTGCCCTGGCCGCCCTGGTGGACGGCCTCGGCGCCGCCTTCGACCTGGCCCGCTCCTGCGCCTCCTATCACCTCTACGGCTTCGTCCGCCACGAGCTGCGGACGACGTACGTGGCTACATCAGCCGGGCTTCGCCGGCGCCACGTCCAGCCCACCGCCTCCCTCGACCTCACCGCCCGCAGCCTGGATGGATCGGCGTCGGCCTGGGCCGGACAGGGCGCCCGGGAGATGGGCGACGTCGACGTCACTGGCGTGGCCGGACAGGCGGTCCGGCGCCTGGCCTGGGCCGGACGACGCCTGGAGCTGGCCGCCGGACGCTACGAGACGCTGCTGCCACCGGCCGCCACCGCCGACCTCATGGCTTACCTCTACTGGTCGATGTCTGCTCGGGCGGCGGTCGAGGGGCGCACCGCCCTGTCCCGGCCCGGGGGCCAGACCAAGGTGGGGGAGCGGGTGGCCGCCCTGCCGGTGACGCTGAGCAGCGATCCGGGCCGGGAGCCCATCGCATGCATCCCGTTCCTGGCCACCTCGTCGTCGAGCGAGTACGCCAGCGTGTTCGACAACGGCCTTCCCGTCGGCCCGACCGACTGGGTGAGAGAGGGCGTGGTCAGTTCGCTCATCACCACCCGGCACACGGCCGACCTGGCCGGGCTGGCAGTGACCCCGCCCGGCGACAACCTGGTGCTCGAGGTGGGCGGCGCCGAGGCGGATATGGAGGCGATGATCGCCTCGACCGAGCGGGGCCTGCTCCTCACCTGTCTGTGGTACATCCGCCAGGTGGATCCGCAGACCCTGTTGCTCACCGGCCTCACCCGCGACGGGGTCTTCCTGGTGGAAGGGGGCGAGGTGGTCGGCGCGGTGAACAACTTCCGGTTCAACGAGAGCCTACTTGACCTGCTGGGTCGCATCGTCGAGGCCGGCCGCACGGTGGCGACACTCCCGCGGGAGTTCCAGGAGGAGCTCCCGCGCGCCGCCATGCCCCCGCTGCGGGTGGCCGAGTTCAACATGAGCTCGGTGAGCCAAGCCAGCTGAGGGCAGGCACTTGGCGAAAGTGGCCGATGCCCGAGTCACTCGAGTTGCCCACTTTCGCAAATTGCAGCTCGGCACCGAGTCGGACGCGGCGGCTCAGCCGGCCTCGCGGATGATCCGGACACCGCGCCGCTCCCGCTCGCTCATTCCGCCCCAGACGCCGAACCTCTCGCCGTTGGCGATGGCGAAGTCCAGGCACTCCTGCTTCACCACGCAACCCTGGCACACCCCCTTGGCCTCACGGGTCGGGGAGCCTCGTTCCGGATAGAACAGCTCGGGGTCGAGTCCCAGGCAGTTGGCCCGTATCTGCCAGCTGCGGTCCAGATCGGGTCGGAACAGCTCGGCCAGTCCCTCCATTGGCGGTCTCCCTCGTGGCCCTGGCTTGTGGCTCCCCTGTTGGGCGCCCTGCATCAGTGTAACTACACAACTGTAATCAAAGCGGTCCGTCTCTGCCAGCCGTCGGGTTATTGTGAGCCAAGATCATGGGGTGCCTGACCCGCTGACCCTCGGCCGCTCGGTGGTGGTGGGGCCGGGGGAACCGGCGCCTCAGCCCTGGTCCGGCTGTGAGCGGGTTCGAGTCGGGGCGGTGGATGCCGAGATCGCCGACGAGCTGGGGAGCGCCTGGCGGGAGCGGCGGTCGGTCACCATCGAGCTGGTGTCCGGCATCGGACTGGACGATCCATTGACGCCGCCCCCCGAGGTGGTGACGGGCCGCCAACCGTGGGAGTGGCCGGTGGACCTGGATTTGGTGGGGGAGCGACTCCACCACGCCATCTGGGCCAACTCCGTCGACGGCCGGGCCGAAGGGCAGGGCGGTGAGCCGGGCCCGCGATGGCGCTGGGCGGAGGCGGCCTGCGAGCTGGGTGCCACCCTTGGCGGGCGGCTGGGGGACGGACCCCTCGGGGACGGACCGCTCGGGGATGGCCGAGCTGGCGATGGCCGCGCCGCCGGCTCGATCACTGATGGTGGAGCCGATGTGGTGCTGGAGGACTCCACGCCGGCGGTTTGCGACGGTGGCCCCCTCGATGTCGGCCTGAGCCAGCGCCTCGGTATGGCGGTGGTCCATCGGATCTCTTTGGAGCACGGGGTGCTGCGCCCGCTCGGGCTCAATGACCCGGTCGGCGTGTCGCTGGCGCCCGACCAGCTGGCGGCGGTGGCCGAGCCCGGTGGGGCGGCCCGGGTCATCGCCCCCGCCGGTTCGGGCAAGACGAGGGTGCTCACCGAGCGAGCCCGCCTGCTGATGCGGGGATGGGGCCTCCCGCCGGGCGCCCTGGCCATGGTGGCCTACAACGTGAGAGCGGCGGGCGAGATGAGGACTCGCCTGGCCGAGGTTCCCGGGGCGCGGGTCAGGACGCTCAATTCCCTGGGCTTGCGCTTGTGCGGGCGCCCGACCACCCTCGAGGAGCTCGAAGTGCGCCGGCTGCTGGGCGGCCTGATTGCCTTTCCCAAGCGGGCCGAGAGTGATCCCGCCGCCCCATGGCTCGAGGCTCTGGGCCGGGTGCGCCTGGGACTGGCTGATCCCAAGACGGTCGAGGAGGAGCTGGCTGACGTGTCCGACCTGGAACGGGTGGCCCGCGCCTACCGGGGCGAGCTGGCCGATCGCAATGCAGTCGATTTCGACGAGCAGGTGACAGTGGCCATCGAGCGGTTGCTCGGTGACCCGGGCTTTCGGTGGCGCAGCCAGAGGTTCGCCCGGGTGCTGCTGGTGGACGAGTTCCAGGATCTGACGCCCGCCCACCTGCTTCTCATCCGGCTGCTGAGCGGGCCGGCCGGGGCGGTGTTCGGCGTGGGCGACGACGACCAGACCATCTACGGCTACGCCGGGGCCACGCCGCGCTGGCTGGTGGACTTCGACCGGTGGTTCCCCGGGGCGGCCATGCACTCGCTGGAGGTCAACTACCGGTGCCCGGCCCCGGTGGTGGCGGCCGCGTCGAACCTCCTCACTCGCAACGCCGTGCGGGTCCCCAAGCAGATCCGTCCTGCTCCGGTGCCGGTCGGGGCGAAGTGGGAGGGCCAACCTCTGACCATTGCCGACGGCGGTACCCGGCCGGCCTGGCGGTCGGGCGAGCGGCTGCGGGAACTGGTCGACGGGGGAGCCAGCCCGGCCGACGTGGCCGTCCTGGCCCGGGTGAACGCCCTGCTGGCCCCCGTACAGGTCCTGCTGCGCCACGCTGGGCTGCCGGTGAACGGGGGGGTGGGCCGCCGGTTCCTGCAGCGGGGGGGCGTCCGGGCCGCCCTGGGATGGTTGGCGGTGGCCACCGCGCCGGCCGGGGACCTGCCTGGGCCGGTGCTGCGGGAGGCGGCCCGGCGGCCCAAGCGGGGCATGAGCCCCTCGCTGCTCGACCTGGTGGCCAAGCAGCGTTCGGTGGACGCCATGGCCAGCCTGTCGGCCTGGCTGGAGGGCAGGGACAGCTCCCGGGAGGCCGACAAGGTACTCGACCTGGCGGCGGATGTGAGGTTGGTGCGCCAGGCCGCCTCAGGCGGCACAACTGCTGGCATCCTGGATGTGGTCAGATCACGGATCGGCAACGGCGGTCTGGACGCCAGCGCCAGCGCCTTGGACCAGTGGAGTCACGGTGCCATCGCCGCCCACCGCGATGACCTCGACGCCCTGGTGGAGCTGGCCGAGCTGGAGAGTGATCCGAGCCGCTTTGCGAGCTGGCTGGCGGAGGAGCTGGGTCGGTCCCCCGACGACGACGGCATCACGCTGGCGTCCATCCATGCCGTGAAGGGCAGGGAGTGGGCCCATGTCGTGTTGCACCATGTCACCTCGGGCGTGATGCCACACCGGCTGGCCGAGGACCTGGAGGAGGAGCGCCGGGTCCTTCACGTCGGACTGACGCGGTGCCGCTCGAGTGTGTCGGTGGTTTCCGGGTCACCGGCCTCCCCGTTCGTGGCCGAGCTGGCCGAGCCTGGTCAACCGCCCCTGCGGGGCGTCCCGGGAGACGGGGCGGCGGGAGGGGGGACCGCGGGAGCCCGTCCGGGACGCGGGGCAGTGGGCGGTAGGACCGCAGGGAGCCGCCCGGCTGGCGGGGCGGCGGGCGGCCCGGGAGGCGGGGCCGCCACACCGGCTCTGGCCGGATCAGTCGGCTGCCGGTTCGACTACCGCGGCCACGAGCACCAGGTGGTAGAGATCACCGAGGCCGGAGCTCGGGCCCTGGTGGGCGGTGGGCCGGCGACCACCACGATCCCTCTGGGCACTCCGGTGACCGCCCAGGGCCGGCCGGCGGTATTGGCCCACCCTCGCTGGGAGGAGGCCTGGGATCGCCTTCGGAAGTGGCGGACTGAGCGATCCACGGCAATCGGCAAGCCGGCGTTCGTCGTCTTCGACGACAAGACCCTGCGCCTGGTGGCCATCACGCTGCCCACCAGCGAGGCCGGTCTGCTGGCCATCAGTGGGATTGGCCCGGTCAAGCTGGAGAGCTATGGAGACGAGCTCATCTCGATCGCCGAGCAGCTACGCGCCTGCTGAGCGCCCCCTGCCGGCTGGGCTCATCGGGACCCGCCTCCCCTGCCGGACATGGCTCGTTTGTTCTCGATGAAGTCGACCAGGACGTAGTCACCCAGGGTCTCTGGGGTGGTGAAGAAGGCCCGGCCCCGGTTCAGCTTGGTCAGTTGCTCCACGAAGTCGCGCAGGTAGCTGGTGGCGTCCAGCATGAAGGTGTTGATCCGGATCCCCTCCCGTGTGGCCCGGACCACCTCGGTGAGGGTGGCGTCCACCGTCTGGCGCACCGGCGGGTAATTGAAGAACACCTCGCCGTCGGCCATCACATGGGCGGTTGGCTCGCCATCGGTGATCATGATGATCTGCTTGGTGCCCGACTGGCGGGCCAGCATGCGCCGGCTGAGCAAGAGGGCGTGGTGAATGTTGGTCCCGTAGACGAAGTCCCAGGACACCTCGGGCAGCTGTTGAGGCTTCAGCTCCCTGGCCACCTCGCTGAAGCCGACGATTCCGAGGTAGTCCCGCGGGAACTGGCTGGAGATCAGCGCATGCAGGGCCATCGCCACCTTCTTGGCGGCCAGGAAATTGTCCCGCATGGGCATGGACAGCGACAGGTCGATCATGAGCACGGTCGAGGAGCGAGTGAGGTTCTCCGACCGCTCCACCTCGAAGTCCGCCGGCGTGAGGCTCACCGGAGTGCCACCGCCGGTGCGCTGGAGGGCGTTGCGCAACGTGCGCTCGATGTTGAGATCGAACGGGTCACCCACCTCGTAAGGCTTGGTGGCATGGGCCCGTTCCACGCCCACCCCCTCCCGCTCCATGGGGTGGCCGCCCAGGCGATCCTTGGCCAGCTTGGAGAACAGCTCGGACAAGGCGTTGCGCCCGATCTTGCGCAGTCCGGCCGGGGTCAGCTCCAGGCGGCCCTCCCGTTGGGCCACCAGGCCAGCCTCCTCCAAGAGGCGTCCCAGCTCGGCCAGGCGCTCGAGGGATCGAGCTCCGTCCTCGCCGACCAGTTGGCGGGCTGCCTCGATGTCCACGTCGGCCAAGGCCCCAGGGCTGGTGGCCGACCGCAGCAGGTTCTCCAGCTGGTCGAGGTCGCCCAGACGACCCATGAGGCTGGCCCCCTCGGGCAGCGAGAGAGGATCGAGGCCGCTGAACGAGTACCGCTGCTCCCATCCTGCCCCCGGGAAGCCAGCCTGCAGGTTGGCGGCCAGGCGATCGACCTGCCAGGCCAGGTCCAGGTCGGCGAGGAGCTGGCTGGCCAGTCCCTCCAGCTGGGCCCGCTGGGCGGGCGTCATCGAGTTGAGCAGGGCGCCCATGGCTGCCATCTGGCGGGCCATCTGCTCGAGCAGCTCGTCCAGGGTGGCCGGGTTGCCAGGGAACAGATCACCGAAACGGGCCATGAAGTCCCCAAACGCCAACTCGCCATCCTCTGGGGATCCTGCGTCACGATTCTCGATCAGCTGGTTGAGGGCACCGAGCATCTCCCTGGTCCGTTCCAGCTGCTCGGGGGTGCTGGCCTGCATGGCCCCGGCCATCTGGTTGAAGTAGCTCTGCATCACCTGCTGGCGCAGTCGGTCCAGGAGCTGGTCGAAGCGTTCCCGCGCCTCGGAGGAGGTGAACTCGTAGCTCTGCAGCGAGGAGACCTGTCCGGCCAGGTCGGGGGGGACCAGATCGAGCTGGTGGCGCCGCTCGGTCACCACCTCATCGGTGATCTGCCGGCGCCGCTCATCATCGGCTGCCCTGGCCTCCTCGGCCAACTGGTCCAGGCCGGCCCGCTCCTGGTCCATCACTGACCGAAGCTCGGTGGCTATGTCCTCGTAGGTGCCCCCCAGGTCGTAGCGCTCCAGCTCCTCCCGGCGCCGTTGGCGCAGTCTCTCCAGCAGCTCCCGCAGGCCCTGTACCCGCTCGCCATCCGGGTCCGCGAATCCGGCCTGCAGCATCCGGCGCAGGGCCGCGTCCAGGTCGCCGTGGTAGAGCAGGTCGTCGGTGATCTCGGCCAGGACGTCATCAGCACCCAGCTCGAAGCCGGTCTGGGTGCCGTCCCATCGGGAGTATCGGTATCGGTGTGCCACCTGGGTGCTCTGGCCCGCCCCTCAGCCCCGGCCCCGATAGGTGGCCCGGCTGCCAGCGGCGTGCTTGTTGAGGCGCTTGGACAGGTGAAGCCCTTCCAGGACCAGCTCCAAGGCGCTAGCCACTGCGGCCGGCGTCTCACTGGCGGCCAGGCCCAGGACCGGGCGCTCCAGGGCGGGAATCTGGCTCAACACCTTGACGTACTGCGACGAGGAAACGTCGTCGCCGGCATGGATCACGGTCCCCTCGTCGAAGGCCAGCACCACGTCGGTGAGGCTCTCGGCCGGGCATCGCTCACGGAACACGCCGAGGGTGGCCGCCCTAATCAGCTTCTCCACCACCTCCCCCTCCCGGCCGTCCTCCAGCGTCTCGACCTCCACCTTGCCGGCGGTGGAGGCCGCCAGGGAGGCCAGGTCGCTGACTCGGGGCACGACATCGGCCTCTCCCAGGCGCAGGGCCCGGCGGGTGGCACTGGCCACCAACGTCTCGTAGTTGGCGATGCTGAGGCGGACCGACACGCCCGAGCGCTGGTTGATGCTGGTGCTGGACCGGGCCAGCTGGGAGAGCTCGGCCACGATGTCGGCCATGTAGTCGGGGACCTGGACCCGCAGGCCGGGGGCGTTGAGGGCCCGGGCCTCTTGGTGGACGACGGCCAGCTCGCTGGCCGGGTCCAGGGGGTAATGGGTGCGGATCTGGGCCCCGAAGCGGTCCTTGAGGGGGGTGATGATGCGTCCCCGATTGGTGTAGTCCTCCGGGTTGGCCGATGCCACCAGCATGACGTCGAGGGGCAGGCGCAGCTTGTAGCCCCGTACCTGGACATCGCGTTCCTCGAGGACGTTGAGCAGGCCCACCTGGATGCGCTCGGCCAGGTCGGGTAGCTCGTTGATGGCGAAGATGGCCCGGTTGCTCCTGGGCACCAGGCCAAAGTGCAGGGTGGCCTCGTCGGCCAGGTAGCGACCCTCGGCCACCTTGATGGGATCGACCTCCCCGATCAGGTCGGCGATGGAGGTGTCCGGGGTGGCCAGCTTCTCCCCGAAGCGATCGTGGCGGTGCACCCACTCGATGGGAGTGTCGTCGCCCCGCTCGGCCACCAGGTCCCGCCCGTGGCGCGACACCGGGCGGTACGGGTCGTCGTTGATCTCCGAGCCGGCCACCACTGGCAACCACTCGTCGAGCAGCCCGGTGAGCGAGCGGATCAGGCGGGTCTTGGCCTGGCCCCGCTCGCCGAGGAAGATGACGTCGTGGCCAGCCAACAGGGCGGTCTCCAGCTGAGGCAGCACGGTGTCCTCGAATCCGATGATCCCTTCGACGATGGGGCGCCCGGCGGCGATGCGGGCGACGGTGTTGGCCCTAACCTCCTCCTTCACCGGCACCGAGGCCCATCCCGACTCACGTAGCTGGCCCAGGGTTGCCGGTCGGGAGCTCATGAGATCGAGCCTACGCTCAGCACTCACCACGAGGTTCGCGAGGTGCAAGGAGGAGACGGCGATGGCGGCAAGAGAAGGAACGAGGGTCCTCCTGGCCCGGAGGGAGAAGTCCATGGTTCCCTACAAATGGACGGGCGAGGAGCCCCAGGGTCTGGACGACGTGGAGACAGCGGAGAACCTGGGGGCCACCTGGGAGGGAGACGAGCTGGTGACCTACGACCTGCCCGGCCTTGAGGGGCTGTTCGAGTACTACAAGGGCAACGACTACCTCATCGACAACGACTGAGGGTCCCATCTCCGCCGAGCCAGCTCTGCGGTCCCCCTCCCCGGCGGGCACCGAGGCGCCTCCCCTTCGCCCGGACCGATGGTGGCTGCCACCGGCGCTGACGGTGGTCGCCCTGACGGCCTTCGTGGCCTACAGCACCTGGGCCACCCTGGTGAACCGCGACTACTACGCCCGGCCCTACCTGTCACCCTTCTACTCGCCCTGCATCACCAGTCACTGCGGGGTCGGGGGCAGGGCGGCCACCTGGCACCTGGTCTCCTGGTGGCCCTTCTCGCCGGCCATCCTCATCGTGGTGTTCCCGCTCGCCTTTCGCCTCACCTGCTATTACTACCGCAAGGCCTATTACCGGTCCTTCTGGCTCTCCCCCCCGGCCTGCGCGGTGCCCGACCGCCACTCGACCTACACGGGCGAGAGCCGCTTTCCGCTGATCCTGCAGAATGCCCACCGTTATTTCTTCTACCTGGCCCTGCCCCTGCCCGTCATCCTGGCCTGGGAGGCGGTCAAGGCCTTCCACTTCCCGAGCGGCTGGGGCATCGGCCTGGGCAGCGCCATCCTGGTGGTCAATGCCGTCCTGCTCGGCCTGTACACGGCATCGTGCCACTCGTGCCGCCACCTGTGCGGCGGCAACCTGCGGGCGTTCTCCAAAGGACCGGTGCGCTACTGGCTGTGGCGGCGGGTGACGGCCCTCAATCTCCGCCACATGCAGCTGGCGTGGGTCAGCCTGGGCTTCGTGGCCCTGGCCGATTTGTATGTGCGCCTGGTGGCAGCCGGCGCCTTTCCTGATCCGCACATCGTCTTTTGATGGCGGGGGCCTTTTGATGGCGGGCGCCTCGGTGCAGGAGACCTACGGCCTCGACGTCTTGGTCATTGGGGCCGGGGGGGCCGGCCTGCGGGCTGCCATCGAGGCTCGTACCGAGGGGGCCAACACCGGGATCGTCTGCAAGTCCCTGTTGGGCAAGGCCCACACGGTGATGGCGGAGGGGGGGATCGCCGCCTCCATGGGCAACGTCTACCCGGAGGACAACTGGCAGGTGCACTTCCGGGACACCATGCGGGGCGGCAAGATGCTCAACCACTGGCGCATGGCCCAAATCCATGCCCAGGAGGCGCCGGCCCGGGTCGAGGAGCTGGAGGAGTGGGGGGCCCTGTTCGACCGGACGGTGGACGGGCGGATCCTCCAGCGGGACTTCGGCGGCCACCGCTACGCCCGGCTGGCTCACGTGGGCGACCGCACCGGCCTGGAGATGATCCGCACCCTCCAGCACCGAGCCATCTCGCTGGACATCGAGGTGTTCATGGAGTGCACGGTCGTGGCCCTGCTGCTCGACGATGGCCACATCGCCGGGGCGGTGGCCTATTGGCGGGACTCCGGGCGGTTCGTGGTCTTCCGGGCCAAGACGGTGATCCTGGCCACCGGCGGCATCGGCAAGGCCTACCGGGTCACCTCCAACTCCTGGGAGTACACGGGCGACGGCCACGCCTTGGCCCTGTGGGCGGGGGCCGAGCTGATCGACATGGAGTTCGTCCAGTTCCATCCGACGGCCATGGTCTGGCCGCTCTCGGTCCGGGGCATCCTGGTGACCGAGGGAGTACGGGGAGATGGCGGAGTCCTGCGCAATCGGGACGGACGCCGGTTCATGTTCGACTACATCCCTCCGGTGTTCGCGGCTGAGACGGCTGAGACCGAGGAGGAGGCCGATCGCTGGTACCTGGACCGATCCAGTGCCCGGCGCACCCCCGACCTGTTGCCGCGCGACGAGGTGGCGCGGGCCATCACCAGTGAGGTCAAGGCCGGTCGGGGCAGCCCTCATGGCGGGGTCTTTCTCGACATTGCCTCCCGCCATGACGCCGCCTACATCCGCCGGCGCCTGCCTTCCATGTACCAGCAGTTCAAGGAGCTGGCCGATGTGGACATCACCGCCGGACCGATGGAGGTGGGGCCCACCTGTCACTACGTCATGGGCGGAGCGCGGGTGGACCCCGACACCGCGGCCACCACCGTGCCGGGCCTGTACGCGGCGGGCGAGGTGGCCGGCGGCATGCACGGAGCCAACCGCCTGGGCGGCAACTCGCTGGGAGACCTGCTGGTGTTCGGGCGTCGGGCCGGCCTCTCGGCGGCCGAGCACGCCAGGCGCCTGCCCTCGCTGCCAGCCCTGGATCAGGCTCAGGTGGACGCCAACGTGGCGGCCGCCCTGGCTCCTTTTGAGCGGGCCGGCCGAGAGAACCCGTACAGCATCCAGAGCGATCTCCAGCAGACCATGCAGGACCTGGTGGGGATCGTTCGCACCGGTGAGGAGCTGGGTCGGGCCATCGAAGAGATCGCCGCGCTGAGGCAGCGGGCGGCGGCAGTGGCAGTGGTCGGCAACCGTCACTACAACCCGGGCTGGCACCTGGCCCTGGACCTGCGGAACATGCTGCTCGTGGCGGAATGCGTCGCGCTGGCCGCCCTGGAGCGGCAGGAAAGCCGGGGCGGGCACACCCGCGACGACTTCCCCAAGCCCGACGCGTTCTGGGCCACGGTCAACCTCGTGCTGCGCGAGACCGGCGGCGAGATCGTCGCCAACCAGCAACCGCTGCCACCCATGCCACCGGACCTGGCGGCGTTGCTCGAGGAAGGGAACTGATGGCCCACGAGGCCCATTTCCGGGTCTGGCGGGGCGATGCCGAGGCCGGCGACCTAGTCG
>QHCF01000056.1 GCA_003244275.1 Acidimicrobiales bacterium | reverse complement strand
AGGATTTGACGTGAGGCAACAGGTGAAAGACCTCACCCAGGTCGAGGTAGTCGGCGACCTCGGTCTCGTCTGGTCGGGGCACCGGGAGCACCGCCGACGCCACCAGCGTGCCCAGCGCGGTCACGACCAGGTTGGCGATGAGGGCGAAGAACCGGGCATAGGCGGCGAACTTGAAGCCACCGACATGCAGGGGGAAGGTGGAGGCAAGGCTCTGAGACACTGCCATCCAGGTACCCAGGCCCATGCCCACCGCCCACCGCACGATCTGGGCCCGGCGGTCGAACCAACGGGTGTACAGCCCGACTACCACCGCGGGCAGAGTCTGGAGGATCCACACGCCTCCCAGTAGCTGCAGATGGCTCAATCATCACGACAGGAGCAACCGATGCGGCGGACAGGCGGATCGACCAGGAGCCGGGCGGCGGCGGCAATAGCCACCGCGGTGGGGCTACTGCTCTTAGCCGGTTGCCACTACCGGGGCACTGGTGAGGTCAAGTCGGAGACCGGCTCAGGGTCGGCCTATTTCGTGTTCGACCTCAGCTGCCCCACGGGTGGGACCGTCCAGGACGGGACTATCGACTACGTGGACCGGGCGGCTGGGGTGACGCTGGTCGGAACCGCCTCCGGACCGCCACCATCGCCGTTTACTCCACCGACCTGCGAGCCCAACTCTAGAGGCCAGGGTATCTTCACCGGCACCTACGTCTCGCCCAGCGGACCGGGGAACAGCGGGACGTTCTACCTCGACGTCACCCCCTCGTCTGCTGGGACCATGTCGGGCGCCACCTTCGATCTCCATCTGACTGGCGGTCCTAATGACGGTTACTCGAACTCCGGACCGGTGGTGCTCGGGTCAATCACGCCAGTGGGCGGCCCGACCTCCTGAGCCCGGCCGCCCTTACCGGGCGGACACCAGCAGGTCGATGGCCACGACCGTGCCCACCACCACTATCGCGGCCCTGAGCACGCCGGGATTGAGCCGTCGGCCGAGGACCGCCCCCAGCGCTCCCCCAGGCAGAGACCCGGCGGCCACCAGGCCGGCGGTCGCCCAGGCCACGTGGGCGAGGGCGATGAAGATCAGGGCGGCCACGCCGTTGACCACCAGGGCCAGCACGTTCTTCACCGCATTGAGGTGCTGGAGGTCGTCGGGTAGGAAGATGGCCAGCAGGGCGATCAGGATCACCCCCTGGGCCGCCCCGAAGTACCCGCCGTAGATAGCCGTGGCGAACACGGTGACGAACAGCCCCACTCCACCATGTCTGCGGCCGTCGGTGTGCCGAGCGGCCAGGAGCCGGTTGAGCCGGGGCTGGGCAATCACCAGCGCGCAGGCCACCAGGATGAGAACCGGCACCACCCGGCGGAACACGGAGCCGGGCAGGACCAGCAGCAGGACTGCCCCGGTGGCTCCACCAGCCGCGCAGGCCAGTCCCAGGATGGCCGCCCGGCGCCGCTGGCCCTTGAGCTCCCGGCGGTACCCAATGCACCCGGAGATGACCCCAGGGACCAGGCCCACGGTGTTGCTCACGTTGGCCACCACCGGCGAGTAACCCACCGCCAACAAGGTCGGGAAGGTGATCAGAGATCCCGAGCCCACGATGGTGTTGACTGTTCCAGCCGCAAAGCCGGCGGCGAAGATGGCCAGAGCCGTGGTAGCCGACATGTCGGAGCAACGTACCGGCCGGCCGTCACCGACGGCGCCTTGGGTGCGCCGGCGGCCTATGTCAGGACCAGCCCGTCGCCCTCCTGGTCGACCCGGACGGCGTCACCGTCCATGTAGCGCCCCTCCAGTAAGGCGATAGCCAGGCGGTCGCCCACCTCGCGCTGGATGACCCGGCGAAGCGGACGGGCCCCGTAGACCGGGTCGTAGCCCCGGGCCGCCAGCCAGGCCTCGGCCTCGGGCGTGACCTCCAGGGTCAGGCGCCGCTCAGCCATGCGGGACCGGAGGTGATCCAGCTGGATCCCCGCGATGTGGGCGATGTCGGCCTTGGTGAGCGACCGGAACACCACGATCTCGTCCAGGCGGTTCAAGAACTCCGGCTTGAAGAACTGGGCCGGGTTCACCGCCAGGTTGGAGGTCATGATGAGCACCGTGTTGGAGAAGTCGACGGTGCGGCCCTGGCCGTCGGTCAGCCGCCCGTCGTCCAGCACCTGCAGGAGGATGTTGAACACATCGGAGTGGGCCTTCTCGATCTCGTCCAGCAGCACCACCGCGTAGGGCCGCCGGCGCACGGCCTCGGTCAGCTGGCCGCCCTGCTCGTAGCCCACGTAGCCAGGCGGAGCGCCCACCAGGCGGGCCACCGTGTGGCGCTCCTGGTACTCGCCCATGTCCAGGCGGATCATGGCCCGCTCGTCATCGAACAAGAAATCAGCCACCGTCCGGGCCAGCTCGGTCTTGCCCACTCCCGTCGGCCCGAGGAACAAGAAGCTACCGATGGGGCGATCCGGATCGGCCAGGCCCGAGCGGGACCGCCGGATGGCGTTGGCCACCACCGAAACCGCCTGCTCCTGGCCGACCACCCGGCGTCCGAGGATGTCCTCCATGTGGATGAGCTTGTCCACCTCACCAGCCAGCAGCCGGGAGACGGGGACGCCGGTCCACCGGCTCACCACCTCGGCCACGTCCTCCTCGTCGGCCTCCTCCTTGAGCATCCGCTGGTCCGACTGCAACGAGTCCAGGGCGGCGGTGGCCTCCTCCACCGCCCGGTCCAGCTCAGGGACCCTGCCGTAGCGGATCTCAGCCGCCCTGGCCAGGTCGCCCTCCCGCTCGTAACGCTCGGCCTCCACCCGGGCCGCCTCCAGTTCGCCCTTGCGAGCCCGGATGGCCTCGATGGCGTCCTTCTCGGCCTGCCAGCGGGCCATCATGGAATCGGCCTGCTCGCGCAGGTTGGCCAGCTCCTCGTCCAGGCGGGCCAGGCGCTCGGCCGAGGCCTGATCGGTTTCCTTGGCCAGGGCCACCCGCTCGATCTCCAGCTGGCGGATGCGCCGGGTCACCACGTCGATCTCGGTCGGCATGGAGTCGATCTCGATGCGAAGCCGGCTGCCGGCCTCGTCCACCAGGTCGATGGCCTTGTCGGGCAGGAAGCGCCCGGTGACGTAACGGTCCGACAGCACGGCCGCCGCCACCAGGGCCGAGTCCTGGATGCGCACGCCGTGGTGGACCGACACATACTCGTCGCCCAGGTCGGCCCGAGCCTTGTCCGCCTCCTCCAGCGCCTCCCTCAGGCTTCGGGACATGGTGGCCTCGCCCCCGTAGGCCCGTGGCAGGCGCCCCACCTCCTCGGCGAGCGGGTGGCGCAGGGCAGCCAGGTCCACCCCGGCCCGGGCCAGCACCGGCAGAGCCAACCCGTCCTGTTGGCCGAGCAACGCCATGAGCAGATGGGCGGGCACCACCTCAGCGTGGCTGGCGGCCTTGGCCGATCCGGTGGCGGCAGTGAAACCCTCCTGCAGTCGTCGCGTCCAGCGGTTCGGATCGATGGCCATGGGCTCGTCCTTTAGTCTCTCGAGCGCAATAAAGCTAATACCGAGTTTAACAACTTTGCCGGCTTCAGCCCTGCCGGGTCCGGTTGCGGCCGCCCTGCCAGGGCATGGGCAGCTGGCGGAGGGGGACCAGCTCACGACGATACTGACGGTGGGTGCGCTCTACCTCTTCCCGGCCCTCCAGACGGGCCTGGGCCAACTCCTGGCGCAGGTGCTCGACCTCGGCCTCCAACTCGATGACCCGGCGCACCCCCTCGAGGTTGAGCCCGGCGTTGGTCAGCTCTTGGATGCGCCGGAGCTGCTCGATGTCGTGCTCGCTGTAGCGCCGGCTTCCACCCATGGTCCGGGCCGGGTCGACCAGACCCTTGCGCTCGTAGATGCGCAGCGTCTGGGGATGCACTCCGGCCAGCTCGGCCGCCACCGAGATGACGTAGACGGCGCGCCGGCTGAAGGCCCGCTTTTCCAGAGGCATCGGCTCACACCCCGAGGTGGCTTCTGGGTGACCCGGTGGACGCGCTGGCCAGCGCCTCGACGGCCGTGCGCTCCTCATCCGATAGCTTCTCGGGGACGGCCACCCCCACCGTGACGAGCAGGTCCCCGGCTGCACCCGGCCTGGGTACCCCCCGACCCCGCACCCGAAAGGTCTGGCCGTTGCGGGTGCCTGGCGGCATTCGCAACCTCACCGGATTGGCCAGGGTGGGCACGCTGATGGTGGCTCCCAGGGTGGCCTCTGGGAAGCTCACGGGAACAGCGAGGGTAAGATCCGAGCCTCGGCGGCCGAACAGGGGATGGGGTGCCACCCTGACCACCACGTAAAGGTCACCGGAGGGCCCGTTGTCGTGCCCGGGGCCGCCTCGGCCCTTGATCCTGATCCGCTGGCCGTCCTCGACACCGGTGGGGATGCGCACCTTCACGGCTCGCGGCCGGCTCTCCACCCCCCGACCATGGCAGGTGGGGCACGGGGTCTCCACCCGCAGGCCGCGGCCCCCACAGGCCGGACAGGTCTGGCTGAGGGAGAATCGGCCCAGATTGTCGTCCAGCAGGCCCCGGCCACCACAGCGGCTGCACACCATGGGCACGCTGCCCGGGGCCGCTCCCGTCCCCCCGCAGGTGTGACACGGAACGTCGCGAATGAGGTTCACCGTGGTCGTGACCCCCTCCACCGCCTCCAGGAAACCCAGGTGAAGCTCGGCTTCCAGGTCGTCGCCCCGCTGGCCCACGCCCGGTCCCGGGCGGGTGCGCTGGCCGAAGATGCCCCCTAGGAGGTCAGAGAGGTCGTCGATGTGGAAGTTGAAGTTACCTCCGGGACCAGGGCGCCCGGCCCCCGCTCCGGCATGCGTCGGCCCGCCGAAGGGGTTGCTGATGGGACCCAGGGCCCTTACCTCGTCGTACTCCTTGCGCTTGGCCGGGTCACCCAACACGTCATAGGCGGCCGAGATCTCCTTGAATCGCTCCTCGGAGCCGGGGTTGGCGTCGGGGTGGTAGCGCTTGGCCAGCTTGCGATAGGCACGCGTGAGATCCTTGTCGGTGGCCTCCTTGGGGACACCGAGCACCTTGTAATAGTCCTTCTCGAACCACTCCCGTTGAGGCGCCATGGACGGCTCTCTAGCCGGTTACCTTCACCATGGCCGGACGCAGGACCCTGCCCTTCCAGCGATAGCCGGCCCGAAGCATCTCACTCACCCGGGGCGGGCCCTCCCCTTCCTCATGGAGGACGGCGTCGTGCTCGGTGGGGTCGAACTCCTCGCCCAGCGGGTCGATGCGCTCCAGGCCCTCCCGCCCCAGCACCTCGTTCAGCATGCCCGAGACCTGGGCCAGAGCCCGAGTCTCGACGTCGGGTTGGCCCGGCTCCTCCTTAGCCGCGTGGGCCAGAGCCAGGTCCAGGGTGTCCAGCACACCGAGCAGCTTGGACACCAGGCCCTCGGCCGCCCTCTCCAAGTTCTCACTCTGCTGCTTGTGGACCCGCTTCTTGTAGTTCTCGAAGTCGGCCTGGAGCCGGCGCAGCGAGTCGAGGTAATCGTCGCGCTCGGCCTCAACCTGACTCACCGCCTGACTGGCGCCCTGCACTGGGAAACCGTTCCCCTCGTCGAGCACCTCGACGGAGGTGGGCGAGAATGCTGACGCGCCATGGGCCATTTCGTCGGCCATGTCGACATCGGCCATGTGCTCCTCGGCCATGTGCTCCACGGCATCGTCCGCCCACTCGGACGTGCCTGCCCCTCCCTCTTGCTCAGGCAGGTCCTCGGGCGGGCCGTCGTCGCCCGCTATCGGCCGCCTCATGCGTGCTTCTCGTCGACGATCTCGGCGTCCACTACCTCGTCGTCAGCCGGGTGGGCACCGTCGCCAGTGGCCGAGGAAGCCCCGGCCCCGGCCGGGCCACCCTGGGATGCGGCTGCCTGCTCGTACAGGCGCTGGGCAAAGCCCTGGCTGGCAGTGGCCAGGGTCTCGGTGGCGGTGCGAATGGCCTCCACGTCCGAACCTCCCAGGGCCGTCTTGAGGTCGGACAGGCCGGACTCCACGTGGGTCTTCTCGTCGCCGGTGATCTTGTCGCCCTGGTCAGCCAGCAGCTTCTCAGTCTGGTAAACGAGGGAGTCGGCGTTGTTGCGGACCTCCGCTTCGGCCCGGCGCCGGCGATCGTCCTCGGCATGTGACTCGGCGTCGCGCACCATGCGGTCGATGTCATCGCGGGCCAGCGCCGACTGGCCGGTGATGGTCATGGACTGCTCCTTGTTGGTGGCCCGGTCCTTGGCCGCCACGTGGACGATCCCGTTGGCATCGATGTCGAAGGTGACTTCGATCTGAGGGATACCCCGGGGGGCAGGGGGTAGGTCCACCAGCTGAAATTTCCCCAGGGTCTTGTTGTACATCGACATCTCCCGCTCGCCCTGCA
>QHCF01000050.1 GCA_003244275.1 Acidimicrobiales bacterium | reverse complement strand
AACGCAGGAGTGCTGCGGGGATACAGTCGTCGGGTGCCTGCTTCAGCCACGGTCGATTACCCGACGCCGGTCCTCCCCGACTACGGGGGGGCCTGCCTGTCCGGGTTGGTTCCTGCATTGCTGGGACGCCACCAGTCTTCGACGCCATGGCTACCCGAGGCGGCCCGGACGGCCAGCCAGGTGGTCCTGCTGGTCCTGGACGGCCTGGGGTGGGACCAGCTGACCGACCACTGGAGACTGGCTCCCAACCTGGCCGCACTCAGCGGCGGCCCAATCACCTCGGTGACTCCCACCACCACGGCCACCGCCCTCACGTCGGTCACCACCGGTCTGGTGCCGGCCGCCCATGGGGTGGTGGGCTACCGGGTCCGAGTGGTCGGAGACCAGGTGATGAACGTGCTCAAGTGGTGCACGGCGGCGGGAGACGCCAGAGAGGCGGTCCCACCGACGGACTTCCAGCCCAGACATGCCTTTGGTGGAACAGGAGCGTCCGCGGTGACTCGGAGTGAGTTCGCCAAGACCGGCTTCACCACCGCCCACCTGGGCGGGGCCAAGCTGCGGGGCTGGAGAATGGCGTCCACCCTGGCCGTCGAGGTGGGACGGGCGCTGAGGGCCGGAGAACCGCTGGTGTACGCCTACTACGACGGCATGGACAAGGTGGCCCACGAATGGGGCTTGGCTGAGCACTACGACGCCGAGCTGGTCGCCACCGATCGCCTGATCGGCGATGTGCTGGCTGCCCTGCCAGCCGGTGCGGCACTGGTTGTCACGTCCGACCACGGCCAGGTGTCGGTGGGCGACGCCGCGGTGGTGGTCGCTCCTGAGATCATGGCGGACGTCAGCATGCTCTCCGGTGAGGGCCGATTTCGCTGGTTGCACGCCCGCCCCGGCGCACTGGATCGTCTGGTGGAGCGGGCCTGTGCCGCCTATCAGGATGTGGCCTGGGTGGTTACTCGCCAGGAGATGGTGGCCGATGGTTGGTTCGGCGGCCCCCTGACGCCTCGGGTGGAGGAGCGGCTGGGCGACGTGGCTCTGGTGCCCCATGCGCCGATTGCCTTTGACGACCCGGCCGATACCGGCGAGATGCGCCTGGTCAGCCGGCACGGCTCGCTGACTGGTGCCGAGATGCGCATTCCCTTGCTGGCCTGGCAGGCATGAGATCGGCCCAAACGGGGCAAGATAAGAAGATGACACCAGAGGCATCCGACCACCGGGTCATCGTCGTGCCACCGGTCGAGGGTGGAGAGGATGAGGCGGCGTCCTCGGGGGAATCAATCGAGCAGCCAGCCAAGGTCCTGCGTATCGGCTCCATGACCAAGCAGCTGCTCGAAGAGGTGCGCCAGGCTCCGCTAGACGAGGCCAGCCGATCCAGGTTGCGGGAAATTTACGAGACCTCGGTTCGGGAGCTGACCAGCGGGCTCTCCCCCGATCTGGCGGCCGAGCTGGATCGGGTGGCCCTGCCCTTTGACAGCGCCACACCCAGCGAGGCCGAGCTGAGAGTGGCCCAGGCCCAGTTGGTGGGCTGGCTGGAAGGCCTGTTCCATGGCATCCAGGCCGCCTTGTTCGCCCAGCAGGCCAGTGCCCACAACCAACTCGAGGAGATGCGGCGTCGGGGTCTGCCGGCTGGTGAAGAGCAGGCTCGACCCGGCAATTACCTATAACGCCCATACAAGGAGGAAAATCATGCTCAAAGCCCTCGTCGCTCGCGACATAGTTCTGGCCCCTCTCGTTACTCGTCCCGCTCGAGTGGCCCTGGCCCCCCTCTTCATCGTCGGGGGCCTCGACGCACTCATCGGTCCTGGTCCCAAGAGCCCCAAGGTGGAAGCGGCGGGCATTCCCCAGCCGGCGCTGGCTGTCCGGGCCAATGGGGCGGCCATGGTCGTGGGCGGTGTGGTCCTGGCGGTCGGGCCCTGGCCCAGGTTGGCCGCCGCCGGCCTGATCGCCTCGCTGGTGCCCACCACCGTGGTCGGGCACGCCTTCTGGGCAGAGGACACCAATGAGGCCCGCAAGACCCAACTCCTCCAATTCTGCAAGAACCTGGGCGTGCTCGGCGGCTTGCTACTGGCCCTGCGCTGAGCATCCCCGGGAGGTTCTAACCACTCTTCCTGCCACGAGGTAGGCGACCGCGCCGCGGTGTAAGGTCTAACCACACCTGTGGGATTCGTCCACAGGCTGGGGAAGACCTCCACAGCCTGTGGACTCAGGCACGAGGGGAGAGCCGAGTGGGTGGCGCTACGGGCAAGGGCGGCAAGGGGCATGCCTCCTTTGCCCATCTGCACACCCATACTGAGTTCTCCATGCTCGACGGAGCCGCTCGGGTCACCGATGCGGTGGCTGCCGCGGTGGCCGACGGCCAACCCGCCCTGGCCATCACTGACCACGGCAACATGTACGGGGTCCTCGACTTCTACAAGGAGTGCCGGGCCCAGGGTGTCACTCCCGTCATTGGCATGGAGGCCTACATGGCCGCCGAGTCCCGTCATGAGCGGCCGACGCCCCGGGGCCGGGTGGACGACATGGGCGGGGAGGTCGACGGTGGCCGAAAGCTCTGGTACCACCTGACATTGTTGGCTGAGACCAACGAGGGTTACCGCAACCTGATGCGCCTGGCCAGCCTGGCCTTCCTGGAGGGCTACCACCGCAAGCCCCGCCTGGACTGGGAGCTGTTGGAACGCCACCATCAGGGCATCATCGCCACCACCGGCTGCCTGGGCGGTGTGGTTCCCCAGGCCCTGGTGCGAGACGACCAGTCGGGGGCCAAGACCCTGGCCGGGCGGCTCCAGGACATCTTTGGTCCCGAGAACCTGTTCGTGGAGCTCCAGGACCATGGTCTGGCCGACCAGCGCCGGATCAACCCCCTCCTGGTGAGCATGGCCCAGGACCTGAGTGCCCCCCTCCTGGCCACCAACGACAGCCACTACACCCACCGCGCCGATCACGTGGCTCACGACGCCTTGCTCTGCGTCCAGACCGGGGCCACCATCGATGATCCCAAGCGCTTCAAGTTCGAGGGTGAGGAGCACTATCTCAAGACAGCAGCGGAGATGCGGGCAGTGTTCGCTGAGGTCCCCGAGGCGTGTGACAACACCCTGTGGGTGGCCGAGCGGGCGGAGGTGGAGATCGAGCTGGGCAAGCCCAAGCTTCCCGAGTTCCCAGTGCCCGACACCTTCCATGCCGCCACCGGCTCCTACGAGGAGGCGGCCGCCGCCTACTTGCGCCACCTGACCCTCGAAGGAGCAGCCGAGCGGTACGGCTCCCCTCCGGCCGCCGTGGTTACCGATCGACTCGACTTCGAGCTGGGCGTCATCGCCGACATGGGCTTCTCGGCTTACTTCCTCATTGTCTGGGATTTGATCCGTCACGCCCGTCAGTCCGGCATCCGGGTGGGACCCGGTCGAGGATCGGCGGCCGGATGCTGCGTGGCCTATTGCCTGCGCATAGTGGACATCGACCCGATACGCCACGACCTGCTCTTCGAGCGCTTCTTGAACCCGGGCCGACTCCAGATGCCCGACATCGACATGGACTTTGACGAGCGCTACCGGGGCGAGATGATCCGGTACGCCACCGAGCGCTACGGCTGGGATCACGTGGCCCAGATCGTCACCTTCTCCACAATCAAGGCCCGGGCCGCAGTTCGTGATGCGGCCAGAGTGCTGGGCTACCCATACGGGTTGGGCGACCGCATCGCCAAGGCCATGCCGCCCCTGGTCATGGGCCGCGACACGTCCCTGTCGGCCTGCTTCGAGGTGCAGGAGGGCTCCGAGGATGGCTACCGGGCGGCGTCTGATCTGCGGGCCATGTTTGACAGCGACCCTGAGGCCCACCGGGTCATCGACGTGGCTCGAGGCCTGGAGGGCCTGCGCCGCCAGGACAGCATCCACGCCGCCGCGGTGGTCATCACCCAGCAGCCGCTGATCGAGCACCTGCCCATCCAGCGCAAACCCGAGTCAGGGACCGATCCCCAGGATGCTCCCATCGTCACTCAGTACGAGATGCACGGGGTGGAGGAGTTGGGCCTGCTCAAGATGGACTTCCTCGGGATTCGCAACCTGAGTGTCATCGAGCGGGCCCTCGACGTCATCGAATCGACCACCGGTCAACGCCCGGACATCGACTCGATTCCCCTCGACGACGAGAAGACCTTCGCCATGCTCAAGCGGGGTGAGTCGATGGGCGTGTTCCAGCTAGAGGGAAGGCCCATGAGGGCTCTGATGCGTTCCCTGGCCCCGAGTGGCTTCGACGACGTGGCCGCTCTGGTCGCCCTCTACCGGCCCGGTCCCATGGCCGCCAACATGCACAACGAGTATGCCGAGCGCAAGAACGGCCGCCGGCCCGTCACCTACCTGCATCCCGACCTGGAGCCGCTCCTGGGGGACACCTACGGACTGATGATCTACCAGGAGTCGGTCATGCGGGTGGCCCAGCGCTTCGCCGGCTACAGCCTGGCCGAGGCCGACAACCTGCGTAAGGCGTGCGGCAAGAAGAACCGCGTCCTCATCGCGGCAGAGCGGGCCAAGTTCGTGGCCGGCTGCGACCAGGCCGGCTATGGCACACAGCTGGGCACCGCGCTGTTCGACATCATCGAGCCCTTTGCCGACTACGCCTTCAACAAGAGCCACTCCTACGGATACGGCCTGATCACCTACCAGACGGCCTGGCTCAAGGCCAACCACCCGGTCGAGTACCTGGCCGCCCTACTCACCAGCGTGAAGGACGACAAGGACAAGACAGCCGCCTACCTTTCCGAGTGCCGGAGCCTGGGCATCACCGTGCTGGTGCCCGATGTCAACCTGTCGGTCGCCGAGTTCACCGCCCGACCTGGAACTGACGGGGAGGGTGCGGCCATCCCCTTCGGGTTGGCGGCCGTGCGCAACGTGGGCGAGAGCCTGGTGCGCCTGATCGTGGCCGAGCGCGAGGAGGGCGGTCCGTTTCACAGTTTCTGGGACTTCTGCGAGCGAGTCGACTATGGGGTGCTCAACAAACGGACCATGGAATCCCTGATCAAGGCGGGGGCCTTTGACTCATTGGGTCACCCTCGTTTGGGATTGTGTCTGGTCCTCGACCAGGTGATCGACGCCACCGTGGCCCGACGGCGCAAGAGTGACATGGGCATCATGAGCCTTTTCTCGTTCAGCGAGGAGCCGGAGGGGGCATCCGACGAGAGCGGGGGGAAGCCCAATTTTGACGACATACGCGTCTGCGTGCCCGAGGCTGAGTTCGAGAAGTCCCAGTTGCTGGCGTTCGAGAAGGAGATGCTCGGCCTCTATGTGAGTGACCACCCGCTCCTCGGCGCCGGCGCCGCCCTCCGCCGCTATACCGATTGCTCGATAGCCGAGCTGCGGGAGGCGGCCCCGGGGGAGGGGCGGCGGGATGGCGAGGTGAGGGTGGTCGGCGGCGTGGTCACCGCCCTGACTCGCAAGCACACCAAGAAGGGTGACCTCATGGCCACCTTCACCCTGGAGGATCTGGAGAGCCAGATCGAGGTGTTCGTCTTCCCCCGGGTCATGGAGACCAGCGGTGAGCTCTTGACTGACGACGCCATCGTGTGCGTGAAGGCCCGCCTTGACGCCCGGGAG
Source organism: Acidimicrobiales bacterium (assembly GCA_003244275.1). Taxonomy (GTDB): domain Bacteria; phylum Actinomycetota; class Acidimicrobiia; order Acidimicrobiales; family QHCF01; genus QHCF01. The sequence goes on along the minus strand of QHCF01000050.1, from coordinate 3,109 downwards.
GACCCCCCCAAGCTGGTGGTGCTGGACGTGACCATCCCTGACCTGGCCGACCCCGAGGGCAAGCCGCTCGGCGTGCGCATTCCGCCGAGATGCACCGCCTCCATGGTCGATCGGCTCAAGGCCATCCTCATTGCCCATCCTGGACCGTCGCCCGTCGCCCTCACGGTCGGCGAGAAGGTCCTTCGGCTGCCGCTCGACATTAGCGTGGAGGCTCGACCTGGGCTGCTGGCGGAGTTGCGAGTCCTGCTCGGTCCTCAGGGCGTCCTTCCCTGAGGCTCGGAGCCCGGTTCACTGAGCGATTTCTCCCAGGCGCTATCCTGGATGAACGATGACGATCGAGGTCGATACCAAGGACTGCACGGCGCTGAGCGATGCCGAGCTGGGAGAGATGGCCGACATCTGTGCGGAGGGGCCGGCCGGCTTCGATGTCGGATTTTTGTCCAAGCAGCGCGAGGAGTGGGTGCTGGTTACCCAGTCCCGGGAGGGAGGCCGCCTGCACGGGTTCTTGTTCGCCACCCTGGAGCGCATCGGCGGCACGCCGGCCATGATCATAGGGCTGGCCTCGGTCAAGTTGAACGCCCGGCGGGACCCCCACCTGCGGGCGTTGATGGGTGATCTCTACCGCCGGGCGGTGCTGGCCTTTCCCGACGAGGACGTGGTGGTGGGAACCAGGATGATCGACGCGGCCGGCTTCCAGGCGTTTCGGGGCCTGGAGGACATCGTCCCCAGTCCCGGGCACCGGGCTAGCGGGGAGGAGCGGGCATGGGGTCGGCGCCTGGCCAAGCGTTTCGGAGCCGAGGGCCGTATCGACGACCGCACCTTCGTGTTGGCCGGTGACGGCCTGCCCGGCGGAGTGCTCGAGTTCCAGGCTCTCAAGCCCGAGAGCGTCTCGGGTGAGGTGGCTGGGCTGTTCGCCGCGCTCGACACCGGTCGCCACGACGCTCTGGTGGTCTTCGGCTGGGCCATGGCCGAGGACCTGGCGGCGGGCCACGTCGGCCGCTGAGTCCTCGGGCCGCTGAGCCGTCGAGCCGCTGAGCCGTCGAGCCGCTGAGCCGCTGAGCCGCTGAGCCGTCGAGCCGGCTGATTCCTCGGGCCGTCGAGCCGCCGGAGCCAGTGCCAGCGATGGGGGAGGACCCACTCGTCCCGGCCGGCACAACGTCGCTGGGGCTGGTCCTGGGAGCAGGCGGGACGGTGGGCCTCGCCTACCATGCTGGCGTGCTTCACGCCCTGGAGCGGGAGGCGGGAGTACTGCCCGGGTCGGCCGAGCTGATCGTGGGGACCAGCGCCGGGGCGGTAGCTGCAGCCTACCTCCGTAGCGGTTGGTCGACGGCCGACCTGTGGGAGCATGCCCGGGCCGGGCAGGGTGACCATCTGGTGGCGGCGGCCTCCTCGCCGCTGGATCTGGTGCGAAGAGGCTTCGGTTCGGTCTTTGTGATGGGCCGCAGCCTGATGCGGGTGCCGGCGCCCCCTGTGCCGGCGTTGTTGGGCCGGATCTTCCCGGGTGGCATGTACCGGATGGACGACAGCTACGGTCGGTTTCGGCGCGACCTGCCCGAGGCGTGGCCGTCTCGGCGGCTGTGGCTGTGCGCGCTCGACATAGTGAGTGGTCGCCGAGTGGTCCTTGGACGGGAAGGCAGCCCTGATCTCTCCCTGGCCACCGCGGTAATGGCATCTTGCGCAGTACCGGCCTTCTTGGCCCCAGTCAGGTTGGGCCGCCAGGTCCTAGTCGATGGCGGTATGCACTCCACCACCAACCTCGATCTGGCCGCCAAGTGCGGCTGTGGTCTGGTTATCGGGGTGGCGCCCATGGCCTACGATCCGATCAGCCACCCCAGCCAGCTCATCCGGACGCTGAGGCGGGTGGCGTCGGGAACGCTGAACCACGAAGCGGCCGGCGTTCGCAGCCAGGGTGCGGTGGTGCTGCTCATGCGCCCTACCGCTGCCGAGCTGACCGTCCACGGCATCAACCCCATGCGAGCCGACGGCCTGGAGGAGGTGGCGGCCTCCGCCTATGAGTCGACGGCCCGGGCCCTATCCACCGACCCCTGGCGCCGCGCCCTGTCCCTGCTGGCGGCGTAGCCCGGGCGGCGGCGGTTCGGCCGCTCGGAGGTACCGACAACTCTTGTCCGAATTGTGGTTGCTATAGCAACCGAGGGTTCGTGCCTGAACCAGGGTGAAAACGCCGAGCTGGCCCGCTGCCAGACCTCCCAACCGTTGGTCGAACGTCTCCTCGCCCACCGCACCAGCCAAGCGCGCGGTGTATCACTGAGGCTGGTTAGGGCTGGGGGAGGGCGCCGATAACTGCCTTGTAACAGTGGCCGGTACGGGGACCGCCGACCGCCACCACCAGATAGCGGGTGCTGAAACCCACAGCTGCCTCGAGGGACTCCCCGGCCAGACAGGAGCGGCCGGTGGCCGCCGGTGCAGATGCCAGACGCACATCCTCCACCTCCAGCAGATGCTGCGCCCCTCCCCACCCGAAGCGAGCCATGACGGTGTGATCACCCGAACGGAGCAGGACCTGGAGTCCTGCCCCAGGACGGATGAGGGCCATCGAAGGCTGGGTGCCGGTCATCGTCCAGTACGGTGTAGCCGGACCCCGAAAACCCAGTAGCGGTCGCCTGGGCCTGTCCGGCAGCACCAGGTTTCGCAGGTAGTGCCGGGCGCGGCAGCCCCCGAAGGAACCCACCCATGTGGGGGGCCGGTCCAGCACCACCGCCTCCGGCCGGACTGGATCGTCCCAGCGCCCGCCGTCGGCTGCCCGCCCGACTGAGACGATGTCGAAGGCGTCCAGTCCGAATGCCTCGGCCTCGGGCCAGCGGGCTCGCACGAAGGCACCCGAGCCCATATCCACCGCTGCCCACTCGTCGGTCCCGGTGGCCAGCACCAGCAAGCGCATCTGGTGTCCTGCGGAGCTGGCCTCCGTGCGAGAAGCGGGAGCCGTCCGGGAGGAGCGAGGCGTGGCTACTGCGGAGGTCATTTGGTCATTGTGCCTCGTGGGCCGGCCCAAGTGGGGGATTGTCGTGGCTGTTGACTGGGGCGGGCGTCAAATGGGGTATATGCAGATAGCGGTCGCACTGAGGTAAAGATGGCGCCCCGCGCAGTGGTG
>QHCF01000051.1 GCA_003244275.1 Acidimicrobiales bacterium | reverse complement strand
GCCCAACGTGGGCAAGTCCACCCTGTTCAACCGGCTGGTCGGGGAGGAGCGGGCCATCACCCACGACCGGCCGGGGACCACCCGGGACAGCGTCGACACCGTGGTCAGCACCGATCACGGTCTACTGCGCTTCGTGGACACCGCCGGCATGCGCCGGGCCTCGAGGGTCGGGGAGGGGCCCGAGTACTACTCGGTCGTTAGGGCCCTGCAGAGCATCGACCGGGCCGACATCGCCCTGCTCGTCATCGACGCCACTGAGGGCGTCACCCACCAGGACCAGCGCCTGGCCGAGCGAATCGACGCGGCCGGCAGCCCGGTGGTCATGGTCCTCAACAAGTGGGAGTGCCTGGGCACCGACGCCCGCCAGAGCGTGCTGGCTGACGTGGAAGACCGGTTGGCCTTCCTCGGCTATGCGCCGGTGGTCAAGGTCAGCGCCCTCACCGGTCTGGGCGTCCACAAGCTCCACCCCACCATCAACCTGGCCATCGAGGCCTACCATCGCCGGATACCCACCGCCGAGCTCAACCGGGTGATCCAGGCCGCCCAGGTCGCCCACGCGGCCCCCGGGGCTCGTATCCTCTACGCCACCCAGGGCGCCATCGACCCGCCCACCTTCACCCTGTTCGCCAACCATCGCCTTCATCCGACCTACCTGCGATATATCGAGCGGCGGCTCCGGGAGCATTTCGAATTCGGTCCCACGCCCCTCGAGCTGCGGGTGCGGCGCCGATCGAGCTCCTGAGGACGGGGACGCTGGGTGACCGGCGTCGGCGCCGGGCGGCCTCGCCGGCCCAGGCGGGATTAGGGTGCGGGCGTGCAGGTGGAGCAGCCAGTCCTGGTGGTGGTGGCTGTGGCCTGCGGGGTAGCCGCCCTGGTCTGGGGTCGGTCCTGTCGACGGCTCAGTAGAGCCCGGCGACGAGTCGAACAGGACGTTCGACGGGGCCGTACCACCCAGGATGTACTGGTGCTGGCCGCCTCCGCCTTCATCAAAGAGGCTCATACCACCCTGCTCTATGTGGTCCTGGCGATCATCTTCCTGGCTACTGCCATCGCCGGGACCGTGCTCATGGCGCTGCCCTTCCTGCTCATCTTGGTCCCGGTGGCCGTCTCCATACGCTATGGCCCCCGCTTCTTGTCGGCCTCCCGACTGGCCGAGCGTCGCTCCCTGCTCGAGCGACGAGCCGAGGAGGTGCTGGCCCAGGAGGAGCTGGCCCCCATGCGCTGGGCTGCCCGGTTGGCTCCGGGCGGCCTCCCCGACATCGACGGTTTCGAGGTTGGCCAGGTGTACCAGCCCGGGACCGGCGCCATGGCCGGGGACTTCTATGACCTTTATCCCACCGCCGTCAATCGTCTGACGGCGGTGATCGGTGATGTCACCGGTCACGGCATCGAGCCATCGATAACCGCCTTCCAGGTCAAGTACCTGTTGCGAGTGTTCCTACGCCAGTACCGGGATCCGGGTCAGGCCATCGAGGAGCTCAACTTGATGCTGTCCTCGTCCAAGGGGCGACCCGAAGAGCTGGTCTCATTGTGCGCGGTGGTGTTCGACCAGGTGGCCGGGACCCTTCGATTTGCCTCGGCTGGCCATCCGCCGGCCTGGCTGTGGCACGACGGTGAGGTCCAGCCCCTTCGCTCGACCGGCCCCCTGTTGACCCTCGACCCCAAGGGCAGTTACACCAGCCGGGAGGTTCGCCTCAATTCAGGCGACCTGCTGTTGTTGTACACCGACGGGTTGACCGAGGCCCGAGCGGGTGAGCTCCTCTTTGGGGAGGAGCGAGTAGCCGCCATGGTGCGCCGCGATCCGGGTCAGGACGTGAACACCTTGTGCAAGTCGCTCCTGGAGGCGGCCCAGGATTTCGCCTCCGAGCCGCTGGGCGACGACGTGGCCATCGTGGCCATTCGGCGGACCTGACCCTGGCCGGTCGAGTTGTCGGTCCGCTGAACCGGGCAAACAGCCGCCGATCCATCCATCCCATCCATTCGGTCCAAGCCGGGCCGATGGGCTCGCTATCTTTGACCACTATGGAGGAAATAACGCGTCTGGCGGTCACAGTTGACTGAGTCAGGCGCGTCCTCGGTCCCGTCGTCGGGCAATATCGAGCCGATGGACTCGGACCCTGCGGTTGAGGCGGTGTGGTGTGAGGAGTGCGCTGCCTCCTACCCGCGTGACGCACTGGGGGAGGACGGCACGTGCCCGGTCTGCGGCCGGGTGACCGGGGGGACGGCGAGCCGGGTGCCATGGCATTTTCGACTGTTGGCGGGTGGAACCGTGGTCTACCTCGGCTACCGCCTCTACCAGGGGGTGGAGTGGGTGGCTCACCACATTTGACTCTGAGGTTGGGGTCGGCCAGCTTGGTGGGCTGGCCCGCCAGCCGCTACGCTGCGGGAGCACGGGCTGTGGCGCAGCTTGGTAGCGCGCTTGACTGGGGGTCAAGAGGTCCCGGGTTCAAATCCCGGCAGCCCGACAAGTAAGTGCAGGTCAGAGAAGGTGAGCCGGTCCGCAAGGGCCGGCTTCTTTGTGGAGTGCTGCCGAAGTGCTGCCGGGGCGCTAGCGTTCTGGTGGAAGCAGGAGGCAGAGCGTGAAGGGACGCGCCTACCAACGCACACCCGGCCGGGGCCACCCCTGGACCGTCGTCTACGACGTGACCGACGGGCCGACCGGCGCCCGGCGCCGGGTCTCCAAGGGCGGCTTTGCCACCCGCAAGGAGGCCGAGGCTGGTCTCTCCCGGGCATTGGCCGACGCTCAGGTCGGCATCTACGCGGCCCGGCCCGCTCAGATCACGGTCGGCGAGTTCCTGGAGGGCGAGTGGCTGGCCATCCAGGCAGCAGGGGTCTTCGTCCGGCCACGCTGACCCAGTACCAGTCGGTGGTCCGGCACTGGGTCGTGCCCCATATCGGGAGCGTCCCGTTGGCCCGGCTGACCCCCAAGGCCATCCAGGGCCTCTACGACACTCTGCGAGCCTCGGGCTCGACGCAGGGACGGGGCGGGCTGTCAGCTCGCAGCGTCCAGCTCACCTCCACTGTGTTGCGCATGGCGCTGGAGCACGCCGTGCGCCACGGCCTGATCCCCCGCAACCCGGCCGCCCTGGTGGACCCGGCCCCGGGTCGCCCAGCGGGAGATGGCGGCTTGGACCAATGCCGAGACCCGCCAGTTCCTTACCGCCATCGCCGGTGACCGCCTGGCCGCCGTCTGGCGTATCTTCTTGACCCTGGGGCCCCGGCGAGGCGAGGTGGCCGGACTGCGCTGGGCGGATATTGACCTTGACGCCGGCCGGGCCCGCTTCGTTCACACTCTTGTAGTGGTGGGCGGTAAAGCGGTGGAGTCAACCCCCAAGACTGCGGCCGGACGCCGCAGCGTTCCTCTGGACCCGGTGACCGTCTCGGCATTGCGGGCGCATCTGGTTCGCCAGGACGCCGAGCGGGTGGTTGCCGGTCCGCTCTGGACCGAAACGGGCTATGTCTTCACCCGGGAGGACGGCCAGCCCTACCACCCCGACTTCTACTCCAATCGCTTCGACGCACTGGCCAAGGGCGCCGGCCTGCGCCGTATTCGCCTACACGATGCCCGCCACACGGCCGCCACCGGCCTGCTGGAGGACGGGACACCCACCAAGGTCGCCGCCGAGCTCCTGGGTCATGCCAGCCCGACCATCACCGCAACTTTGTACCAGCACGTGCTGCCCGGGATGACCGAGAGCGCGGTGGTCCGTCGGGCGGCCGCATTGGACAAGAAAACGCCTGAGCCATGCCGAGAGACAAACCCTTTGACGTCTCGCCACCCTCGGCTTGATGATGAGCGAGATGCCTGGGTGGTCCGCGGACCGGCCGACGGCCGGGTCGAGTCATGGTCAGTCACTCGTCTGCCCTTTGAGCCGAGTGGGTCAATGCTCGAGTTTCGAGCAGCGCTGCGCCTAGCTGTGCGGAGGCTGGCGGCCGAGGCTGGTCCGTCCTACCGGCTCACGGGTGTCTACAGCAGTGATCAAAATGCATTTGTCGACACCGAGAACGTGCTTTTCTACAACGTCGGCACCTCCGCCTTCGGTCGCCCGAGCTCGATTCACATCGAGCGCCGATTTGACGTCCCTCCGCTGGTCCCATTGTCCGGGTGTAGTGCCGTGCACCACCACCGCTATCTGGCTACCGAGGAGGTGCCCGAGGGCGGCTGGTCGAGAGGTCCTGTTGCCTGTCAGTGGCATGCACCGCTCATGACCGGCTCAGTTTCGTTATTGAACCCGGCAGCGATCTGGCTCTCCGTCAGTCGGGTACTGACCGTGTTCACTGAGCTGTCCACTGACCAGCTTTACGCTGTGAAGATCGACGTCTCGGGGATGGCGCCCCGCGCAGTGGTG
>QHCF01000172.1 GCA_003244275.1 Acidimicrobiales bacterium | reverse complement strand
CCAGCAGTTGTCGGCGGGGCAGTGGTCGGAGTGGTGGTCGTGGTGGTCGCCGGGGCTCCCTCTGGGACTGTCGTACGGATCTGCGCGGCCCGGCCCCGGCTGTCCACCCACAGCTCAATGGGCACGCTGGTGGTGTGGAGCTTGGCCACCAGCTGGCGGTAGGCCCCCTGAGTCTTGCCGCTCAACTTGTCCGCCAGCTTGTTGAGGTCGACCGTGCCCTGATAGTGGGTTGTCTTCACGCCGCGGATGGTATCGGGGCCCACCTTGGTCAAGTTGTTGACCCCTTGGAGGTAACCCAACAGATCCGCCGGGTTCACGCTGCCGCTCGGGGAAAGGGAGGAGAAGGTGGCGCCGAGGTTGGACTGTGCGGCCTTGTTGAGGTCGATCTTGATCCACGGCTTGGGCGTCACCGGCTTACCAGCCTGAGGGGGCACCATGAGATAAAGGATCTGACCCAGGAGCCGGATGGTGAGGGCGCCTCCCGAGGGCAACTTGACGGCCAGCTGAGCCGAGGAGGAATTGAAGCTGATGACGCCATCTCCGGAGATCGTGCTCGGTCCGGTCGTTCCCACGGGGGCCCCGCTGACCTGTGCCTGGAGATTGACCTTGGCCGTCTTGGCCGCTCTGGTGGCCTGATAAGCGGTCACCGCCACGGCCGTGCCGTTTGCGCCCTTGCTGGGGGTCCCGCCGGAGCCCTGGTTGGCGCCCGAACCGCACGCGGCGGCGATCAGGGCGACGGCCCCGCTGGCGATGACGATCCGGGACTTGGTCATGGCTCACCGTACATGCTGGCGGCGTCGTCACCCGGCTGGCCGCTCGGGTCGCCGCCGACCGGCCACGCCGCCCGGAGTCTGGTCCAGGTGTCCGAGAGGGCCTCGGGGAGGACGCGGGTGGCGGCCACCGTGGTCATGAAGTTGGTATCCGCCAGCCAACGGGGCAGGGCATGGAGGTGGAGGTGGTCGGGCAGACCGGCGCCGGCCGCCCGGCCCAGGTTGGCCCCCAGGTTGACTCCCTCCGGCTGGTAGGCGGACCGCAGCGCCCCCACCGCGTCGGTCAGGGTGGCCCACAGCTCGATGGCCTCCTCGGGAACAAGGTCTTCCAGGCCAGCCAGGTGGCGCAGGGGCATGACCATCAGGTGGCCGCTGGCATAGGGATAGGCGTTGAGCACGGCCGCTGACCATCGTCCCCTCCAGACCACGTAGGTCTGGTCATCCGGCTCCCCGCTGGACAGGATGCGGCAGAACACGCAGCCCTGTGAACCCTCTTCCGCCCCGTCGCCCTCGCCGGTGATGTAGGGCATGCGCCAACCGGCCCACAGTTGCTCCAGACTCATGCTCCACCATCCCACGCCAGGCCGACCCGGGATCAGGCCGGCCACCGCAGAGCCCTGAGTAGTGTCTCGGTGTGACCGAGGTGACCACCGAGGACGTGAGCCGGGCGGCCATCCGCCTGGCCGGCATTTCCAGGCGCACGCCACTGGACAAGAGCGAAAGGCTGTCGGCCAAATTCGGTGCCCACGTCTGGCTCAAGCGGGAGGACCTGCAGGTCGGCCGGTCCTACAAGGTCAGGGGCGCCTACAACCTCATCTCCAGTCTGACAGACGATGAGCTCAGCCAGGGCGTGGTCTGTGCCAGCGCCGGCAATCATGCCCAGGGGGTGGCGCTGGCCTGCCGGTCGCTCGGCGTGAGAGGCCGGATCTTCGTTCCCCGCACCACGCCGCGCCAGAAACGCGAGCGCATCGCTTCCCTGGGGAGCCACTGGGTCGAGGTGGTGGTCGGCGGCGACACCTACGACGAGGCGGCCGCGGCGGCGGCCGACGAGGCCGAGTGCAACCACCGCATCCGCGTGCCTCCCTTTGACGACCTGCGGACCATCGCCGGCCAGGGTACGGTGGCGGCCGAGATCACCGATCAACTGGCCGGTCCGCCTGACCTGGTGGTGGTCCCGGTGGGTGGCGGCGGCCTGCTGGCCGGCACCGCCGTATGGATGTCACACCAGTCCCCCGGTACCCGACTGGTCGGCGTGGAGCCGGCCGGGGCCGCCAGCATGACCGCTGCCCTGGCCAAGGGGAGGCCGGTGGATCTGGAGGAGATCGACACCTTTGTGGACGGGGCGGCAGTGCGGTCGGTGGGTACCCACACCTTTCGCATTGCCAGCCAACTGGTGGACCAGGTGGTCACCGTGCCCGAGGGCCAGGTGTGTACCGAGATGCTCGATCTGTACCATGCCGAGGGCATAATCGCCGAGCCGGCCGGCGCCCTGGCCACCGCCGCCCTGGGTGGCTCGGTGGTCGTGCCCGAGGGCGCCGATGTGGTCTGTGTGGTCTCGGGCGGCAACAACGACGTGAGCCGGTATGGCGAGGTGGTTGAGCGCTCTCTCGTCCACGAGGGACTCAAGCACTACTTCCTGGTGGAGTTCCTCCAAGAGCCGGGAGCACTGCGCCGGTTCCTGGACGAGGTCCTGGGCGAAGGTGACGACATCACGTTGTTCGAGTACGCCAAGAAGAGCAACCGGGAGACCGGCCCGGCCATCGTGGGTATCGAGCTGGCCCGACCGGGGGATCTGGAGGGTCTGCTGGGGCGCATGTCAGCCAGTCCGCTCCAGATCGAGCGGATCCCACCTGGCTCGCCCATCTTCAATCTCCTGGTCTGACACCTGTTGGCCTGACGCCAAGCTGGCCTTTCCGTCCTGATGGCCGTCGGGGCTCAGCGATGCTCGTCGATGTAAGTCTCGGGGTCCTTGTCGGACCGGTCGATGTCATGTCCGCTGGCGCGCGAGGCCTCGTAGGCGGCGAACTCCAACCCGATCTGGCGGCGGATCTCGAGAGGGGCGTTGCGCCGAAAGTCGGCCAGAGCGCCCCGCTCCTCTTCGCCCATATGGTCGCTGTTGGCCGTGCGGGCGTCGGCCACCGAAGACCACCACACTTTGCTTCCTACCGGGTGGTTGCCGGCCGCTCGGACCGCGTCCCGGATGTCGTTGTGGTCACCGATGGCATCGTCGGTCTCCTCGTCGCCCTCTTGGCCGATGTCGAGCAGACGAGGGTAGAAGAACTTCTCTTCGGCGTCGGCGTGAGCATCCAGCAGGATGGCCAGACCATTCCAGATCTTCCCAATTGTCTCATTGCCGGCCTTGGCGGCCTGCGCTTCGTCAAGGAGGGCGAATCCGCGCCGTTGCCGGTCGTGGTCGACGAGGATCAGTTCGGTGATGTCCATGACAGGCTCCATATCGAAGGGGGCCTGTCAGAGGTACCCGTCAAGGGTTGACCCGAACCACCGGCAGCCCCTGTCAGGTACCGGGGACGTCCCTGGGCGTCAGACGGTAGACGTGGCAAATACACGCACGGGGGATGGATCGATAGGGTCCGAATGGGTATGGTCATCGACGACCTGGGTGGGTTCGACAACTGACCCCGGCGAAGGAGGTGGCGTGCCGAGCAGGCAGCAGGAGCGGGGGCATCGGACCTGGGAGGCGTCACGGTGAGGGCACGGACCGGGATCGGCCAGTGGCCTGTCCTTCGCCAGATTCGAGGCGGTGACCGGCTCGGTCGGGGAGCAGCGGCCCGGTCGGCTCGGACCGAGCACCTGGATCCGCGGGTGGCGAGCGCCGAGAAGGTCGTCAAGTCGGTGTGCCCGTACTGCGCGGTGGGCTGCGGCCAGGACGTCTATGTCCAAGGTGGTCGGGTCACCCAGATCGAGGGTGACTCCGATTCCCCGGTGAGCAGGGGCCGGCTGTGCCCGAAGGGATCGGCCAGCTTGCAGCTGACGACCGGTTCGGCCCGGGAGCACCGGGTCCTCTACCGCCGGCCTCATGGCCACCAGTGGGAGCACCTGGACCTGGACGTGGCCATGGACATGGTGGCCGATCGGGTCATCAAGACGCGCCGGGAAACCTGGCAGTGGAAGCAGGACGACAAGGTGGTCCGGCGAACCCTGGGGATCGCCAGCCTGGGCGGGGCGACGCTGGACAACGAGGAGAACTACCTCATCAAGAAGCTGGCCACCGCCCTGGGCGCCGTCCAGATCGAGAACCAGGCCCGCATATGACACTCCGCCACCGTCCCCAGTTTGGGGACCTCGTTCGGTCGGGGTGGGGCCACCACCTTCCAGCAGGACCTACAGAACTCTGACTGCATCGTCATCGAGGGCTCCAACATGGCCGAGTGCCATCCGGTTGGCTTCCAGTGGGTGATGGAGGCCAAGGCCCGAGGCGCCACCCTCATCCACGTGGACCCTCGGTTCACCCGTACCAGCGCCCTGGCTGACATCCACGTGCCCTTGAGGGCCGGCTCGGACATCGCCTTCCTGGGGGCGATCATCAACCACGTCCTCCAGAACAACAAGTACTTCCGGGAGTACGTGGTCGCCTACACCAACGCCTCGACCATCGTGGGAGAGGACTTCAGGGACACCGAGGATCTGGCCGGGGTGTTCTCCGGTCTGGACGAGGACTCCCGCAGCTATCAGACCCACACCTGGCAGTACGAGGGAATGGAGGTCCAGGCGGCATCAGGGCACCGGGACCAGGAGTACCAGGAGCGCACCGCCAACAATGCCAGCGTGGCCGAGTCAGCCGGTGGCGAGTCGCACGGATCCGGCGGTCCGGCTCTCCACGGCCAGCCCGAGCGCGACGAGACCCTGGCCCATCCCCGCTGCGTGCTGCAGATCCTCAAACGTCACTTCGCCCGTTACACCCCCGAGATGGTCACGGAGATCTGTGGCATCCCAGAGGAGCTGTTCGCCCGGGTGTGCGACAAGATAACCGAGAGCTCCGACCGGGACCACACCACCGCCTTCGTATATGCGGTCGGCTGGACACAACACACCGTCGGGGTCCAGTACATCCGCACCGCCGCCATTCTCCAGCAGCTCCTGGGCAACATTGGCCGCCCGGGCGGCGGCATCATGGCCCTGCGGGGCCACGCCAGCATCCAGGGTTCGACCGACATCCCCACCTTGTTCAATCTGCTACCCGGCTACATCCCCATGCCCCACGCCCACCGGCACGAGGACCTGGACTCCTTCGTTCAGGCCGAGGCCGGCGAGAAAGGCTACTGGGCAGAGATGAGGGCCTACCTGGTCAGCCTGCTCAAGTCCTGGTGGGGGGAGTCGGCCACCCCCGACAACGACTTCTGCTTCGACTACCTGCCCCGCCTAACCGGCAGCCACAGCACCTATGAGACGGTCATGGCTCAGCTGGAGGGCACCTGCAAGGGCTATTTCATCATGGGCGAGAACCCGGCCGTGGGGTCGGCCAACGCCAAGATGCAGCGCCTCGGGATGGCCAACCTGGACTGGCTGGTGGTACGGGACTTCTCCCTGATCGAGACCGCCACCTGGTGGAAGGACGGGCCCGAGATCGATTCCGGCGAGCAACGCAGCGAGGACATCGGTACCGAGGTGTTCTTCTTCCCGGCCGCCGCCCATACCGAGAAAAACGGCAGCTTCACCAACACCCAGCGCATGCTCCAGTGGCATCACCAGGCCATCGAGCCCGGCGGCGACGCCCGCAGCGACCTGTGGTTCATGTACCACCTGGGTCGCCTCATCAGGGAGAAGCTGGCTGGCTCGGCTGACCCGATGGACCGGCCGGTGCTGGATCTCACATGGGACTATCCCACCGTGGGCCCGCTCGCCGAGCCCAGCGCCGAGGCGGTGCTGGCCGAGATCAACGGCTGGGACGGCCAGGGCGCACCATTGGCGTCTTACGAGCAGCTCAAGGAGGACGGCTCCACGGCGTGCGGCTGCTGGATCTATTGCGGGGTGTACGCCGAAGGGGTCAACCAGGCGGCCCGACGCAAGCCCGCCAAGGAGCAGAACTGGGTGGCCAATCAATGGGGTTGGGCCTGGCCGGCCAACCGGCG
>QHCF01000086.1 GCA_003244275.1 Acidimicrobiales bacterium | reverse complement strand
GCACTGCCAGGTCGGGGCAGCGAGCCTGGGCCTCCCGCCGTAGCAGGCCGGACCGCACTCCGTGGGCCCGGGCAACTTGCGAACAGGCCACCACCCGGTTGGCGGACACCACCACGGCAGCTGCCTCGGGACTGACCCCGGCCGCCGTCACCGGCCAGTCAGGGCACCATACGACCAGGGTCCGCACGGGCATCGGCAATCACCCGGTGGCCTCTCCGGTAGCCACCGGCCAGGCTGCGTCTCCGAGCCGGCCTCCCGGGCCGAGAGGGGGCTCAGGAGCAGGGAGCTTCCCCGCTGGCAGCCACAGCGCAGCCCGCACCATCCGGTCGGCTCCCCTGCGTCCTGCGGCCTCCACCTCCAACCAGCGGCCCTGCACATGGCCGTGGCCCACTCCCAGTCCGTGCCATTGGCCTCCCAGGGCACTCAGGCGCACGTCGGGCACCTCCGGCCAGATCCCTCCACCTGGCGCTACCACCAACACCGCCCCCCGCTCCCGGGCTCGGGCGGCCAGTCGCCGGGCATCCATCAGCCTCACCCGAGTTGGTGGCTGCACGGCTACCAGGTCGCAGGCGTCGAGCAGGGCGGCGGTGACCGTGGGCCACGATGGCCCGGGAGTGGGCACCAGCACCAGACGGGAGAGTCGAATGTCGAGCTCGGCAGCCGCAACCAGACCCAGTCGGGGAAGCCCCACCGCCGCGCACCACGACCCCTCCGCCGAGGGACCGGCCAATAGGGCCAGCAGCAAGGAGGTGGCTCCTGTCCCCAGACCAGTGCCGGCCACCGTGACCGTGCTGCCCCGGCGCAGGCCCCCATCGGGGAACAGATTGCCCAGGGCACCCATCACTCTGAGAATCCGCTGGCCGGCCAGGGAGGTAGGTCGGCCCAGCTCGGCGAGGGAAAGCGGCATCACGCACACTGTACGAACGTTTGTTCGCTGCAGCAACCCATCCGGGCCCAAGCCGACCCCCGTCCCTTCGACCGGATGACAGGAGCGGCGGTCCTGCGGATGACCTGAGCGGCTCGGCTTCAAGCTCCCTTGGCCAGCTCCTCTCGCGAGGATGGGTGAGGGCGCCGATCGCTGAGCTCGATCATCCCCAGTCCTGCGCTGAGTATCGGTGGTGCAGCCGGTGGACGGCGGCCCAGGTCTGCGGATCGGTCCACACGATGACCCAGAAATAGGTGTCGAGCCCAGGGAAAGCGGAGGTGGCTCAGGGGAGCCTCAGGGGAAGAGGCCCCGGGCGGATATGGCCTCGGCCACCCGCTCGACGGCGACCACGAAGGCAGCCCGGCGCAGAGATATTCCGAGAGCCTCGGCCTTGGCCCACACGGCAATGAAGGCATCGTCCATCCTGGTCCGCAATCTGGTCGCCACCAGGCCCTCGTCCCAGGCGTAGCCCTGGCGGCTCTGGGCCCACTCGAAGTACGACGCAGTCACACCGCCGGCGTTGGCCAAGATGTCCGGGACCACCACGATGTCCCGACGGTCGAGGATAGGGTCGGCTCCCGGGGTGGTCGGGCCGTTGGCCGCCTCGACCACCACCTTGGCTCCCATGCGCTGGGCCACATGCTCGTCGATGGCGCCCTCCAGGGCGGCGGGGACCGCCAGCTCGCAGTCGATGTCCCAAATGTTGTCGGGAGTGATGTCATCGGCCCCGTCGAAGCCGGCCACCGTCCCACCATGAGCAGCATGGTCGGCCAGTGCGGCGGCATCCAGGCCGCCCGGGTTGTGCACTGCTCCCCCCACGTCGCTCACCGCCACCACCCGCATCCCGGCCGAAGCCAGGAGGAAGGCCAGGGGTCCCCCTACCTTGCCGTAACCCTGGAGAACGGCCCGTGCCCCGGTGAAGGGCATCTCCAGCTCGGCGAACACGGCCCGGGCGCAGGCCAGCACGCCCGACGAGGTGGCACCGGTATGGCCCCTGGTACCCCCGAGTGACAGTGGCTTGCCGGTGACCGAGGCGGGAAGGGACTCCCCCCTCACCATCGACAAGGTGTCCATGAGCCAGGCCATGACCCTTCCGTCAGTGTTGACGTCGGGGACCGGGATGTCGAGGTCGGGTCCCAGCAGCGGCGACACCTCCAACGTGTACCGCCTGGTCACCCGCTCCAGCTCGTCGGAGGACAACCGCTCCGGGTCGCAGCGGACCCCACCCTTGGACCCCCCGAAGGGAATGTCCACCACGGCGGTCTTGAGGGTCATCCCGGCGGCCAGGGCGGCTACCTGGCGGGCGTCGACATCAGGGTGGAAGCGAATGCCCCCCTTGGCCGGCCCCCGGGTGGTGTCGTGGTGGATCCTCCATCCAATGAAGACCTCCACCCGGCCGTCGTCCATGCGCACGGGCACTGCGACCTCGAGGACCCGTCGCGGCGTGCGCAGCATGCGATGCACATCAGGGTCGAGTCCAATTAGCTTGGCCGCATCATCCAGGCGATCGAGCACCGCACCCCACGGGTCGTAGCTCGCCATGGCCCCCAATCCTGGCCCACTGACTGCAGGCGGTCGAACTCCCTGCTCAGCCGCTCTCCCCCGGCCTGGGTAACATCTCTGGCCATGCCAGGCGCGGTGCTGCGATGAGAATCAGGCACCGCCGGCAACGCAAGCTGAGCTACGAGCTCATTGCCTGCGGGCTCGAGGGCCATGCTCTGGTGGGGACCGATGCCGCCACTATCGGGCCAGAGCACACCCTGATGGCCCGGGAGTCTGACGGCGTTCGCTGGCACCGCTGCCTGCGTTGTGATGCCTGGGTGGTGGTACCGCCGCCCCAGGAGACCGGACGGCGGCGGCCGCCCGAGAGGGACGAGATCGATCTGCCCCTGCGGGGCCGTCCCCTGCGTGACCGCTTCGTCCTGCGCCTGATTGCCCTGGATCGGGCCGTTCATGTGGTGGTGCTGGGCGTGCTGGCGGCCGCCGTCTTCGCCTTCACCAGTCATCACTCTCAGCTCCAGAGTGACTATTACCGGATCCTGGCCGACCTTCAGGGTGGCCTGGGACCGGGCTCACCGGTTCACCACGGGCTGCTCGGAGAGCTGGACAAGGTGATCTCCCTGCGCACCAAGACCCTGGAGCTGGCGGGACTGGTCCTGGCCGGCTACGGCGTGCTCGAGGCGGTGGAGATGGTGGGGCTGTGGCTGGCCAGGCGCTGGGCCGAGTACCTGACCTTCGTGGCCACCACCTTGCTGCTGCCGCTGGAGGTCTACGAGCTGACCAGCAAGGTGAGCGCCCTCAAGGTGGTGGCCCTGGTCATCAACCTGGCGGTGGTGGTCTACCTGTTGACAGCCAAGCGTCTCTTTGGGCTTCGCGGCGGTGGCCGGGCTGAGCGGGCCGAGCGGGAGGCGGACATGGGGTGGGCCGCCATCGAACGGGCCACCCCACAGTGGCGTCCGGAGGTGCCAGCCTCGACCGTCCCCTGAGGGCACCGGGCACACCCGGCGGGAGTGGCCACCAGACGGGTGGCGGTACGAGGTCTATTTCGGCCAGTCAGACCGCCGAGCGGCTGCCCATCTTGGTGGCCAGCCGGGAGGCCAGGGCCATGATGGTAAGGGCCGGGTTGGCCGAGCCCTGGGTGGGACACACGCTGCCGTCCGCCAGGTAGAGGTTGGGGACCGCCCAGGTCCGCTGATTGGCGTCCACCACGCTGTTGTCCGGAGAGGTCCCCATCCTGGCCCCCCCGATCAGGTGGGCGTAGCGGTGGATGGTGAGCACGTCCTGAGCCCCGCCGGCGTGCAGGATGTCGGTGATCACGTTGGTCGACCAGGCGATGTTGGCCTTGTCGTTGTCGCACAGGCTGAAATCGAAGCGGGCCACCGGCAGGCCGTACTGGTCCTTCTCCTCGGCCAGGGTGACCCGGTTCTCGGGCTGGGCCAACAGCTCGTTGAGGACCCCGACGGTGGTCCAGTGGTTGTAGTCGCGCATGTA
>QHCF01000211.1 GCA_003244275.1 Acidimicrobiales bacterium | reverse complement strand
GGGCCGCTGAGCTCGACGTTCCCGCCGTGCGCACGGGCCATCCGCTGGGCGGCGAGCAGCACGTTCATGCCGGTGGAGTCGCAGAAGTCCACCCCAGACATGTCCACCACGAGCTGCACCGGGTGGTCCACGTTCAGCTCCGACGCCAGCTGGCTCTGCAGCCGCGGGGCGGTGTAAAGGTCGATCTCACCGGACAGGGCTACAACGACGCGGTCACCCTCGCTGCGAGTCGATACCTTTAGTTCCACGAGCGGCACCCTACCGCCGCTGTGCGTCCAGGACCAGATGCTTACGGAGAGCACACGGTTAAATCGCAGGCGGACCGGGCATTTGTGCGCCAAGCTGGAAGGTGACTGACCTGTTGCCGGCACCAGCGAGGCGGAGCCCCCGGGATGTACCCCTTGCCAGAGCAGCCAGAACCGAAGACAGCGACCCTGCGACCGCTACCGAACCTGGACGCGGCCGGACCCATCCCGCTGTCCGCCCCCCTGCCCGACATGCTGTCCGCACCGCCACCTGCCGCGCCGCTGCCCACCGGGCCGCTGTCAGCGCCGCTCGCCGAAGACGTGCTGCCGGCCGTGCCCGGCGCACGCCCCGGTGCCCCCGGCCCGGCGTACCCGGACGCGGCCTCCAGCCCGGCGTCCTGGGCGCCTGACGTGGACCAGCAGCGGGCCCGGATCCGCGCCGACATGGAAGGACTGCGGTACCGGGCCCAGTCCGCGTCGTCCTGGCTGCAAAGCAGCCGGCACTACAGCCGCCTGATCAACCGTGAGGGCGTGATCCCGGTGAGCGCCCGGATGACCCCCGGGGACCTGGCCTTCCTGGCTGAGGCCCGGGAGCAGATCCTGCAGTTTACCGAGCTGTCCGGCCGTCTGATCGACCTGCATCAGCCGCTCGACGCGGGCGGCATCACCACCGACCCGAGCAGCCCTATCCGGCGCTGCCGGAGCTGCATGTGGCGCTGGCCGTGCCCGACGTTCGGCATCCTCTCCGAGGTGGTGGACCGGCCGCCATCCGCCTGACCCGCCACGGGCCCGGGACTCTCGCCGCGCTGGCCTGCGCGGGACCAGGGCCTACTGGGCCTGGACGAGCAGCCGAGTCTCGGCGCCCAGGTCTTGCGGGCTGCTCACCTCGGGCGCTGACCGCCGGATCGGGGCCAGGTCGGGGCGGGTGACCCGGCCCGCGGGTGTCTCCGGCCCGGCGGGCTCGGCCGGCTCGGCAGCCGGGTCCCTGGTCACCGCGCACGACAGGCAGCGCGGGCCGCCCCGCCCGCCGCCCAGCTCGCTCGCTGTGGTCAACTGCTCTACTCGGAGTTGGAGGGCCTGCCCCAGGCGAGATTGGTAGGAGACGTAGAGGTCAAGATGGATACCCTCGACACTCCCGCGCCACTTTCGACCATCCACGTGGGTCGAGGCGGTGATCTCACCGAAGCGGGTGCGCAGCAAGTCGAGCTGAGCGTGGTCGACCATGAGGTCGATGTCGTGGCTGGGCATGGACCCGAGATGCGCCCAGGTTCCCCAGCCCCCGATCAAGACGGCATCGGGGACCGTGGCGAGCACCTTGTCCAGGACCCGGCGGCTCTGGTCGGTCAGCTCGGGCGGATAGAACTCAGGCGACATCAAGATCGAGCATCCGAGTGGTGAGGGCAGCGACGAAGCGCCCTGCTTGCCACCCAGGCAGGTTGAAAAGGTCGACATAGGCTTGGACGAGTGGAGTGACCGTGCCGTAGTGGGAAAGGAGAGAATCGGCCTCCAAGACCATCAGGTTGGTACCGCCACCACCTGGCGGGGCAGGCTCCAAGTCGAGCTTCAGCAAAGGCTGGCTTGGCTCTCGGTAGACCAACACGGTGTCGTAGCCGGCGATCGTATTGCTCTCAAGGTGAGCCACCACGGCGCCGAAGCCTCCCAAAATGGCGCCGGTTTGGGCCAGCGCCAGTTCTATGGCCGGTGCTCCGGCGGCTAGGCAGTCCTCTTTGAGCACGTCTCGGCGCAGGGTCCGCCGGCCCGCCCACACCAATAACAATCGGGCCGGGTCCACCAGGCGAAGCCCTCTGGCGCTGATGAGGATGGCTCCCATCTCCACTGGCCGGGAGAGTGCCCGGTGAACGGTTGACAGTCCAAAGCCCAGCTCGTCTGCCACCGCGGTGACCGACGGCCAGCGTCGCCGGTTCGCCGCGAAGGCCCCAACCAACAGGTGGCGCCACACCGCCTCGGTCTTGCTCAGCACGAGGCGATGGTAGCAAATACACTAATCAGTAGATACGCCGGAGGCCCACCGGGCGAGATACAAGCCCGGAGTACACTGCCGTCGTCGGCTCGCGGAGGCCGCTGGTGGTCTTCTCCGCCTATCAGGTCAACGTTGTGCGGAGTGAATAATGGTGCAGGCGCTTCCGAACCCGGAGGAGACCGCAGCAGCGGCGGTCTCTGTCGGCCAGGCCCTGGCTCTGGCCGGGCGAAGCATCCAAGTGGGCACTGGAGGCCCTGTGTGGGTCTACGGCGAGGTGGACGGGCTCTCTCGCTCCAAAGCTGGGCACCTGTATTGGTGCCTGGCCGACGAGGCCGCCCGGCTGTCGGTGGTGGCGTTTCGCTCTGAGGCGATTCGGTTGAGTGGCACACTGAGCCGGGCTGGCGTGGAGATGGCCAATGGATTGGCGATCCGGGTGTTTGGCAACCTGGAGGTCTACGCCCCGAAAGGCCAGGTGCAGCTCCATGCCCTTGCGGTGGACCCGACCGTCAGTGTCGGCCAGCAGGCGCTGGCCCGCCAAGCCACCCGAGCGGCCCTGGGGACGGCTGGACTGCTTGAAGCACAACGGGGGCTGTCCCTGTCTTCCGTGCCGCTGGAGCTCGGGGTAGTGGCTCCGGCGGGTCAGGGTTTGGGTGACCTGCTCGGCCGTTTGGAGGCTGCGCCGTGGGCATGGCGAGTGTGGGTGGCCACCACAGCCTCAGAGGGCAAGGCTGCACCAAGAGCCATTGCGGCCGCCCTGGAGGCCCTGGGGGGCTGCGATGTGGTGATCCTGGCGCGAGGTGGCGGCGCCGGCGTGACTACCGCCTATGACAGCGACGAGGTCGCTACCGCGGTGTGCCGTTGCCAAGCCCCAGTAATGGTGGCGGTGGGACACACCAGTGACCGCAGCTTGGCTGATGAATGCGCCTTTGCGTCGGTTGCGACCCCAACGGCCGTGGCCGACAGGTTGTCTGCGCACCTGGAGGCTGCGGATCAGGCGTTGGTGATCGAGGCAAGAGCGGCGGCAGCCGCCGCCCGGGCGGTGTTGGCTCGGGCGGGAAGTGCCCTGGAA
>QHCF01000047.1 GCA_003244275.1 Acidimicrobiales bacterium | reverse complement strand
CACTTTCACACCAGCCTCCTAGCCCCGCGATTGCTCTCCGGGACCGCTCGTTGCGAGCATCGGTCTTGAGATCGACCCTCGCCACGCCCATCTCCTCGAAGGCGTGCTTGAAGAGGAGAAGCTTTGCCTCCAGATTGATTCCCGTACCCTGTGCTGATGCGCCCAGCCAGGTGAAACCGATTTCGACGGCACAGGGCTCCGAGCGTCCGGGCCAGGCGCGGGGATCCCAGTATGCGGTGCACCCAACCGCCCGTTCATCGGCGAGACGGATCTGGGCAAAGGGAGCGAGCTTGCCTGTCTCGGCCCGTTGAAGCTGCGAATGGAGGTAGCCGTCGATCTCGGACCGCTTAGGGACCCAGGTGAAGCCATAGGTGCCTCGGTCCTCTTCGGCGGCCACCACGAGATCGGCTGCATGGCACATGGAAAGAGGCTCCAAGTGCACCAGGGAGCCGAGAAGTGGCGGAACATGGAGCCGCAGGGTCATCTGGCTTCTCCTCATCGTTCCTGGCATTGGCACCTTACCGAGCAGGTTGCCGGATCCTCGCTGGGCCAGGTCCCTCAGATCCTCTGGATGAAGAATCTGACCCTATTGGAGCGGCAGCGTGCCAGGCCGCGGGCATTCGTGGCGCCAGACGATCCCCGCCATCTTGGCCATCGTCGGCCGACACCGGGAAGACCGCCCCCTCCGCAGGATGCGCCCGTGCCGGGCGGCCGAGCCGCCAACCGCATCGCCGGTGACCACTACCCAAACGATCGGGGTGTCGACAGGAGTGCCAGACCATCGGCACCTGGCCGTCAACACTTACAAACCGACGCGACGTTGCGTGGCGGGCCACGCAGAGCCGTTCCCGTGGCCGGGTAGCATCCTCACGACCCCCCGCCACCGCCGCAGTCGTCCCCCGCGGTGGTGCTTACCCGGTGCCCTGCTCGCCCCTCAGGTAGCGCTCCAGCTCGTCGCCCAGCTCGTCGCCCGATGGGAGCTGGCCCAGCCCCAGGCTTCCGCCCTCGGTGGTGTCCACCTGCTCCTCCAGTTGGCGGACCATGGCCATGTGGGTATCGCTCTGGGCGATGAGCTCGTCGACCTTCTGACGGGTGAGCTCGGCGGCCGCCCACAGGTCGGTGGAGTCGACGTGCACCCCCGCCACCAGGGCCAGGGCGTCCAGCAGGGCGGCGCTGGCTGCCGGATACGGCATGCCAGCGACGTAATGGGGGACCCGGGCCCAAAGGCCAATGGCCGGGATACCGGCCTCGGCCAGGCTCAGCTCCATGGCCGACTCGATCCCGGCCGGGACATCGAGGGTGCCTTCGATGGAGCCCATCAAGGTGGCGAGGTCAGGCGAGGTGGCGGTGCTGATCAGTCGGACCGGGCGAGTGTGAGGCGCGGGCGAGGGAAAGGCACCCAAGCCGACGGCCAGGCGTACGTCGAGCGATCCGGCCAGTTCGGCCACGGCCTCGATAAAGCTTCGCCAACGCAGGTCCGGCTCGGGTCCGATCAGCACGGCCACCGCCTTGCCGGCGGCATCCTCGCCCACCCGCAGCTCGATCCGGGGCCACGTGAGCCCGGTGTTGATCCCGTCCTTGACGTGCATCATGGGACGGCGGGCCCGCTGATCGACCAGTTCGTCGGTGTCAAAGGTGGCGGCCACCTCGGTGGAGATGGTCCCGAGAAGCGTGGCGGTGGCGGTTGCCGCCCCCAGGCCGGCGTCCACCCATCCCTCCATACACACCACCAGTACCGGGCTCTCGACGTCTGGGTGAGGCAATCTCTCGTAAAGGGCCACTACCGACACGCTAACCGACCGACGAGCGGCTCCAAGCTGTCGCGGCGATGGCTTCACAGCTGGTGGGCGCTATGGTCCCAAGAGATGATCGACGTGGCTGCGGGCACCAGCCTGGTGCTGGGCCAGCGGCGCCACGACCTTCGCACCCGGCCGTTGGTCATGGGCATCCTCAACCGCACCCCTGACTCGTTTTACGACAAGGGCGCCCACTTCGCCTTGGACACCCTGCTGAACCGGGCCGAGGCTCTGGTGGCGGAGGGGGCGGCCATCTTGGACGTGGGCGGAGTCAAGGCGGGGCCCGGGCCCGAGGTGAGCCCAGAGGAGGAGCTCGATCGGGTGATCCCGGTCATCGAGGCCCTCTGCCGGCGCTTCGACGTGGCCGTGTCGGTGGACTCCTGGCGGGCCAAGGTGGCGGCTGCCGCCTACCGGGCGGGAGCGGTGATGGGCAACGACATCAGCGGCTTCGCCGACCCCGAGTACCTGCCGGCTGCCGCCGCCGCCGGGGCGACAGTGGTGGCCACCCACATCCGCCTGGCTCCCCGGGTAGCCGATCCCGAACCAAGATACGACGACGTAGTGGGAGAGGTGGCCGACTACCTGGTCGAGCGGGCTGGGTGGGCGAAGGCAGCCGGAATATCCCCCGAGCGCATCGTGATCGACGCCGGCCTGGACCTGGGGAAGACTGCCGAGCAGTCACTGTGCCTGCTGCGGTCATCTGACCGCCTGGCCGGACTGGGATACCCCCTGTTGCTGTCGGCCTCCAACAAGACATTCCTCGGCCGTCTGTGCGGCACCGACATCCACCAACGCCGGGACGCATCGCTGGCGGCCGCCGCTCTGGGGGTGGCAAGGGGCGCTCGCATAGTACGGGCCCACGATGTGGCCGGCACCCGCCGGGTGGGCGCGGCAGTGGCGGCGGTCCTGGAGGCCCAGTGACAGGCCCCGTCGCAAGCCAGATGAGCCGAACGAGCGGCCGGCCAGCGCCGGTGTACCTGGTGAAGGGGGACGATTCCCCGCTGGTCGACGAGGCGGCTCGGGACCTCATCCACCGACTGGTAGGCGACGAGGATCCGGGCCTGGTGGTGGAGGACCGGCGAGGCCCCGACCTCGACGTGGGGGCGGCGCTGGACGCCTGCTCCACGCCACCGTTCCTGGCCAGCCGGCGCGTCGTGGTGGTGCGCGACATCGGCCAATTACGGGCGGGGGAAGCCGATCAGGTGGCAGCCTGGATGGCCCATCCGCTGGAGACCACATCGCTGGTGCTGGTTTCGGGGGCGGGCCCGACGCCACCCAAGCTGACCAGCGCAGCCAAGAAGGCCGGCCAGATAATAGACGCGACCGTCCCCACCGCCAGGGATCCACGGTCGCGCTGGCTGGCCCAGCGCCTCCGGGCGGCCCCGATCCAACTGGACGCCCGAGCAGCCGCTCGTCTGGGAGATCACCTGGGCGAGGATCTCGGTCGCCTGGCCGGGCTGTTGGAGATGCTGGCCGCCGCCTACGGGGAAGGGGCAACAATATGCCCGGATGACCTCGAGCCGTTCCTCGGCGAGGCCGGCTCGGTGGCGCCCTGGGAACTCACCGATGCCATCGACCAGGGCGCCACCGACACTGCCCTCACCGTGTTGCACCGAATGGTGGAGGCCGGCCAGCGCCATCCCCTGGTGGTCATGGCCGTGCTGCATCGCCATTATGCAGCCATGCTGCGCCTGGATGGCTCGGGGGCCAGCTCGGCGGCCGAGGCAGCACAGACCCTTGGTCTCAAGTCCCCGTTCGTGGCTGGCAAGGCGCTGAGCCAGCTCCGCCGCCTCGGGTCCGAGGGCGTAGCCCAAGCGGTCAGGGCGCTGGCCGCCGCCGACCTGGATCTGAGAGGAGCAACCGGCTGGCCGCACGAGATGGTGCTGGAGGTACTGGTGGCCCGGCTGAGCCGCCTGGGGCCGAGCGCCCACCGCCGGCCTAGGCCGAGGACGGGCTCCCGGCGGTGACCCGGTTCAACTTGCGCATCAAGCGGGACTTGCGGTTGGCCGCCTGGTTGCGATGGATCACGCCCTTGGCCGCCGCCTTGTCCAGGCGCCTGATAGCCATCCGCAGCGTCTCCTCGGAATTCTCGGCCCCGGTCTCGGCCGATTGCACCGCGGTCTTGACCCGGGTCTTGAGCTCGGAGCGGACGGTCTTGTTGCGCAGCCTACGACGCTCGTTCTGCAGGTTCCGCTTGATCTGGCTCTTGATGTTGGCCACTGGTCTGGGGACACCTCTGGGTCGCCTCCAAATGGGTAACTTCGGAGGAACGGATGGGGACCTACTGACGTTAGCAGGGGCATCATGGACCTGATCCCGGGCAGGCAGAGCAACGAGCGAATACGCAATTTTTCGATCATCAGCCACGTCGACCATGGCAAGTCCACCCTGTCCGACCGCATCCTGGAGCTCACTGGGGCGGTGGACCCCCGGGACATGCGCGAGCAGTACCTGGACTCGATGGACATCGAGCGGGAGCGGGGCATCACCATCAAGGCCCAAAATGTGCGGGTGGCGTGGCGGGACCATCTCCTGCACCTGATCGACACGCCCGGCCACGTGGACTTCGGCTACGAGGTGAGCCGCAGTCTGGCCGCCTGCGAGGGAGTGGTTCTGTTGGTGGACGCTTCCCAGGGCATCGAGGCCCAAACCCTGGCCAACTGCTACCAGGCCTTAGAGGGCGACCTGGCCATAGTGGCCGCCCTCAACAAGATCGACCTACCGGCAGCCGACCCACAGCGCTACGCGGCTGAGATACAAAATGTCCTCGGCATCCCCGCCGCTGACATCCTGCACATCTCGGCCAAGACCGGCGACGGGGTGGCCGAGCTGCTGGACGCGGTGGTAGCCCGCATTCCCCCGCCGGCCGGGGATCCCGACGCCGCCCTGCGAGCCCTCATCTTCGACTCCTATTACGACAAGTACCGCGGCGTGGTGAGCGCCCTGCGGGTGGTCGACGGCACCTTGTCCACCGGCCAGCGCCTGCGCTTCATGCAGGCGGGGGCGGTCCACGAGGCCGAGGAGATCGGCGTGCGCACCCCGACCCCGGTCCCGGTGGACCGGCTCGGCCCGGGCGAGGTGGGCTATGTGGTGGCCGGGGTCAAGGACGTGGGGGAGGCCCGCTCGGGGGAGACCGTCACTGACGCCGCCCACCCGGCGACCGATGCCCTGCACGGCTACCAGGACCCCAAACCCATGGTCTTTTGCGGGCTGTACCCGCTCGAGGGCCATGAGCTGGCTGAGCTGCGGGAGGCCCTCACCCGCCTGCGCCTCAACGATGCCAGCGTCACTTACGAGCCCGAGACTTCCGGGGCTCTGGGCTTCGGCTTCCGCTGCGG
>QHCF01000155.1:21415-21638 GCA_003244275.1 Acidimicrobiales bacterium | reverse complement strand
CCGCAGGCCTTCGAGGGACTGCGTCTGGCCGGCCGTCGGGTGCGCCGCCCGGACCTCACCCTGGCCACTGCCGACCATAACGTTCCCACTCTCGACATCGAGGCGCCGGTGGCGGATCCCATCTCGGCTCGCCAGCTCGAGGTGCTGGCCACCAATTGCGCCGAGCACGGCATCACCGTCTACCCCATGGGTCACGCCGACCAGGGCATCGTGCACATCATCG
>QHCF01000155.1:0-21359 GCA_003244275.1 Acidimicrobiales bacterium | reverse complement strand
GTCTGCGGCGACAGCCACACCGCGACGCACGGCGCGATGGGCGCGCTCGCGTTCGGCATCGGCACGTCGGAGGTCGAGCATGTGCTGGCCACCCAGACCCTTCCCCAGCCCCGCCCGAGGACCATGTCGGTAACGGTGGAGGGAAGTCTGGCGCCCGGGGTGGTGGCCAAGGACGTCATCTTGGCGATCATCGGCCGTATCGGCACCGGTGGCGGCATGGGCCACATCATCGAGTATCGAGGCTCGACCATCGCCTCGATGTCCATGGAGGGCCGGATGACGATGTGCAACATGAGTGTCGAGGGGGGCGCCCGGGCCGGCATGATCGCTCCCGACGATGTCACCTTTGACTACCTGGAGGGCAGGCGGCACGCTCCCTCTGGGAAAGCCTGGGAGGCGGCCCTCGACGACTGGCGGAGCCTGCCCAGCGATCCCGACGCCACCTTCGACACCGCGGTCGACATCGACGCCACCGAGCTGTCCCCTCACGTCTCCTGGGGCACCAACCCAGCTCAGGTGGTGCCCCTGGAGGGGAACGTGCCCCACCCCGATGCCTATACCGAGCCGGCAGCGCGGGATGCCGCCGCCCGGGCACTGGCCTACATGGGCCTCAGCCCAGGCACGGCGGTGCGAGACATCGCCGTTGATACCGTTTTCATCGGGTCGTGCACCAATGCCCGCATCGAGGATCTGCGGGCCGCGGCGGCCGTGCTGGAGGGCCACCAGGTACGCCCCGGCCTCCGGGCCCTGGTGGTGCCGGGCTCGCGCCGGGTGAAGGCCCAGGCCGAGGCCGAAGGGCTGGACCAGGTGTTCTCGACTGCCGGCTTCGAGTGGAGAGAAGCCGGATGCTCGATGTGCCTGGCCATGAACCCCGACAAGCTCAGCCCCGGGGAGCGGTGCGCCTCCACATCGAACCGCAACTTCGAGGGGCGTCAGGGCCGGGGTGGGCGTACCCACCTGGTGTCACCAGCGGTGGCCGCCGCCACCGCGGTGGCCGGCCACTTCGCGGCTCCCGCCGAGCTGGTCTGACTATACCTTCCTGCACTTGGCGCTACGGTAGGGCAATGGAACCGGTGAGCATGGTCAGCGGCACTGCCGTTCCGCTCGACCGGTCCGATGTCGATACCGACCAGATCATCCCCAGCGACTGGCTCAAGCGGGTCGAGCGCACGGGATTCGGGGCGGGGTTGTTCGCCGAGTGGCGAGACGACCGCCATTTCGTGCTCAACAACGCAGCATTCGCAGGAGCGACGATCCTGGTGACGGGGCCCAATTTCGGTGTCGGCTCCTCCCGGGAGCACGCGGTGTGGGCTCTTACCGACTACGGCTTTCGGGCCGTGGTGTCTCCTCGCTTCGGAGACATCTTCCGCTCCAACGCCACCAAGGCCGGCTTGGTGCCGGTCGAGGTGGACGCAGTAGTGGGCCGGACACTCCTGGATGCTGTGCTGGCCGACCCTCACCTCGAGGTAACGGTTGACGTCGAGCGGGGCTTGATAGAGGCACCGGCGGCTGGGGTCGAGGCGCCCTTCGCCCTGGACGAGTTCACCAGGCAGCGCCTGGTCGAGGGGTTGGACGACATAGCTCTGACCGAACGCCGAGCCGACGAGGTAAGTGCCTATGAGGCCAATCGATCAAACTGGCTGCCAACCACGACCGTCCCCGTCTGAACAAGGCCGGACTCCGTTGTCCCTGCGGACAGCGTTCGGGCGTCCGACCAGCCGGACGGCCAGGCGGTCATCGCCGCCAAATGGATCTTTTCGGCCGGTCGCCCCACATAGCGACCGGCAAGCGCGCTAACCTCCCCCGCCATGGTCGATACAGCTGGGGCTAGAGGCAACCGACGCGCCCGAACTGCGGGTGCCGCCGGGCTCACGCTGGTCGGCTTGGCCGGCGCCGTCTCCGTGGGTGGTCCATTACAAGCAGCCGGCGCCAGCCCACCGGCTGCCTCCAGCTCGCCGAACGCCGGGCCGTCGCTGACCTCGAGCCTTCTCGACCCCCTCGGCCAGCTCCTGGGGTCGGGCCTGTCGTCGGGAAGCCCATCCGCCACCACCACCACTACCCAACCCATCGCCGCACCCGGGGCTGGGCCCCCGGGTGGTTCCAGCGCTCCCACCGGTTCCAGCACGTCCCATCCCACCACCACCACTGCTCCCCACAACGCGGGCTCGGCAACCACGGGAGCGGGTTGCTCGACCAAGGCGACCACCACCTCCCCCGCATCGACCACCACCACTAGGTCCACCGGCTCAACCGGTACCACTCAACCCAGCTCAGGCGGTCCCTGCACTTCCACCACCGTCAAGCCGGCCCCCACGACCACGACCACGTCGCATCCCTCTGCTGATCCCACGCCCCGGGCCAGGGTCGTCCCCGCCCCCGCGTCGGTATCTCCCTCCATCCCGGCCCTGCCTGGTCCCCCCCCGGACGCCAGCGGATCGGCCCTGACCGCGCTGCTGGCACCACCGGCTGGCTCCACTGCCGACGGCCAGGGTTATTGGATGGCCACCGCCGACGGCACCGTGTACCCCTTCGGTGACGCCGCCCCCTACTCCGCCGGGCCACCCCAGCACTTCGTCGGCAAGGTGGTCGGCCTAACCGCCACCCCGGACGGTGGTGGGTACTGGCTGGTCACCGACAAGGGTGGGGTCAGCACCTTTGGTGACGCCAAGCCCTTCGGCTCGGCCGTGGGCAAGACCCTGGCGGCCCCGGCCGTCAACCTGACCGCCACCTCCGACGGCCAGGGCTACTGGCTGGCCACTGCTGACGGTGGGGTCATGTCCTTCGGGGACGCCCCCTTCTTTGGCTCGGGCGCCAGCAAGCCCCTCGCTGCCCCAGCCGTGGGGATGACTCCCACTCCCGA
The DNA here is from genome assembly GCA_003244275.1 of Acidimicrobiales bacterium. Classification (GTDB taxonomy): domain Bacteria; phylum Actinomycetota; class Acidimicrobiia; order Acidimicrobiales; family QHCF01; genus QHCF01. The sequence continues at coordinate 18,499 of QHCF01000155.1, read as the reverse complement.
TGGCCAGGGCTACTGGCTGGCCACTGCTGACGGTGGGGTCCTGTCCTTTGGTGACGCCGGCTTCTTTGGCTCGGGCGCCGGCAAGCCTCTGGCTGCCCCGGCTGTCAGCCTTACTGCCACGCCCGATGGCCAGGGTTACTGGTTGGCCACCGCCGACGGCGGGGTCATGACCTTTGGCGACGCGGCCTTCTCTGGCTCGGGCGCCGGCAGCCACCTTGCGGCGCCGGCGGTCGGCCTCACCGCCAGCCCTGACGGCCAGGGCTACTGGCTGGCCACCGCCGACGGTGGGGTCATGTCCTTCGGCGACGCCAAGTTCTTTGGCTCGAATGCCGGTACCCACCTCGGTGCCCCGGCTGTCGGCCTGGTCGTTCCCCAGGCGACTCCCACCGCTGGGATTCCCCTGGCGTACCTCACCCTGGACCACCAGGCGGCCGCCACCTGCCCGGGCATGCCGTGGGCCGTGCTGTCCGGTATAGGTGCCGTGGAGTCCGACTTCGGGCAGTCCAACCTTCCCGGGGTGCACTCCGGCGCCAACTTCGCAGGGGCGGCCGGCCCCATGCAAGAGGGCATCGGGGGTGCGGCAGGAGGGACCTTTTTCGCATATAGCCACCCGGTGGCCAAGGACATGGCGCCGACGCTGGGCGGCGCCAACCCGCCCAGCCCCTACAACCCGGCGGACGCCGTGTACACCGCAGCCCGGTACCTGTGCACCAATGGCGCCGGGCAGCCGGCCACTCTCAACCAGGCCATCCTGGCCTACAACCACTCGGCGTCCTACGCCACCGAGGTCCAGGCCCTCGCCTCCTTCTACGAAGGCCACGGCGTCTCCGGGAACGCAGTGCAGCTGGCCATGACCCAGCTGGGCACCCCCTACGTCTGGGGTGGCACCACGCCAGGTGTGGGCTTCGACTGCTCCGGCCTCACCCAGTGGGTCTATGGCCGATTGGGCGTTGCCCTCCCCAGGACTTCACAGGCGCAATACGCCGCCTTGGCCCACCTACCGACCAACGCGCCGCTTGCCCCCGGGGCCCTGCTCTTCTTCGGTCCCCCAACCGGTCCCACCCACGAGGGGATGTACATCGGCAACGGCCTCATGATCGACGCACCCCACACCGGAGCGGTCGTTCGGGTCGAGCCCTACAAGTGGTCCGACTACCTCGGCGCAGCTCTGCCGTAGCCGACCAGCCGGCCCGTAAGGGCCTTGGCTGGTCGGAACAGAAGGGCAGCCCCGCAGAGGCCTAGCCTTTTGGGGGGTCCGGGGGGCAGAGCCCCCGAGTGCGGGGCCTAGCCTTTTAGGGGGTCCTCGGGGTCGAAGCCCCGAGTGGGACTAGATCAGCGACACCTGACTGATCAGCCAGTCGTTGCCAGGTCTGGTCAACGTCATGACCATCCGATCGTGGTTGACCTGCGGTTGGCTCAGGCGAGCGCTGGTGACGGTCTGGTTGACGAAGAGCACCACGGTGGCATGGGTGCCGGTGGCCTGGATGACCCCCGCCTGCAGCACGTCCGCGGTGGCCGTTCCGTGGTATTGCAGGACTAGCGGCTGGAGTGAGCGGCTCCTGGCCCCGAACTGCTGACGAAATGACGGTGTGGCGTGTCGCAGCACAGCATCCTGGCCCTGAGCCAGGGCACGGTAGTCATAGCTGGCGACCTCGCCGGCATAGGTACGGGCGGCAGCCAGGGCGCTGGATCGAGACGACGACGCAGTGTCCCGGTTGGCCAGTCGCAGACTGGTCACCACCAGCGCCACGACCAGGGCCGCCAGCAGCACGCCCCCAGCCGCTACCCACGCCCCTCTGAGCCATCCGGTGTTGTCAGGATCGGTCCAACGCCGGGTTCGCCCGCCCGAGCGGTCTGGCGGACGTCCATTCCTGGGCGGGCCGCCTCGGGGGCGGGATCTGGTGGCCACGTCTGGCTGCCGGGCCGACGTGGCCACGTCTGGCTGCCGGGCTTTGCCGGCCGAACCAGGGGTACCTTCGTCGGCCCGAGCCCTTCCGGTGGCCAACCCCTCTCTCATGCGGCTCCTGAGGGTCTTGGCAGAGCGTGGCTCGGAAGACGCTGGCACGAGGCCCGAGCTTAGGGCCCTACCTCGGTGCGGCGCCGCTCGTTGCGAGCCAGGGCCCGCACCACCCGATTGGTGGCGTTGAGGTAGGCCCGGGCCGACGCCTCCACCACATCGGTGGACACGCCTCGCCCCGAGACCCTGAGCTCGCCCGCCTGGAGCTGTACCACCACGTCACCCAGGGCATCGACCCCACCGGTGACCGAAGAGACGTTGAAGCCGGTGAGCGAGCCCTCCACCCCCGTGGCGGCCCGGATGGCCTGGCAGGCGGCGTCGATCATGCCGTCCCCCTCGGCGGTGGCCTCCGACTTGGTCCCGGCCCGGCTGACCACCACGCTGGCCCGGGGCACTCCCACCGTTCCCCCCACCACCTCCAGGGACTCCAGGGCGAACTCAGCCTCGACGCTGGTGCCCAGCTCCTCGGCCACTATGGCCTCGAGATCGGCCTCGGTGAGGGTGACCTTGCGGTCGGCCAGCTCCTTGAATCGGGTGAAGGCCGAGTTGAGGGCGTCCCCGTGGATGGACAGGCCCATCTTGGCCAGCGTGTCGCCAAAGGCGTGGCGGCCCGAGTGCTTGCCCAGCACTATCTGGCTTCCCTGCTGGCCCACGCTGGCGGCGTCGATGATCTCGTACGTGCTGCGCTCGGCCAGCACCCCGTGCTGGTGGATGCCCGACTCGTGGGCGAAGGCGTTGCGCCCCACCACCGCCTTGTTGTACTGCAGCGGATAGCCGGTGAGCCGGCTCACCAGGCGTGACGTCTTGGCCAGCTCCTCGGACCGCACGGCCGTGCCCAGGCCGTCGAACTGGTCGGGCCGGATGGCCAGGGCCATCACCACCTCCTCCAGGGCGGCGTTGCCGGCCCGCTCGCCCAGGCCGTTCACGCACACCTCGACCTGGCGGGCCCCGGCCTTGACGCCGGCCAGGCTGTTGGCCACAGCCAGGCCCAGGTCGTTGTGGCAGTGAGTGGAGATCACGTAGTCACCGGGGATGGACTTGCGCACATGGGCGATCAGGTCGCCAAAGTCCCACGGGATGCCGTAGCCAACCGTGTCGGGGATGTTGAGGGTTGTGGCACCAGCCTCCACCGCCGTCTGGAGCACCTCCAACATGAAGTCCAGCGGCGTGCGGGTGGCGTCCTGGGGGCTGAACTCGACATCGGTGGTGTGCTCCCGGGCTCGGCTCACGCCTGACCTGGTCTCGGCCACTACCTGGGCGGCGGTCATCTTGAGCATGTGCTCCATGTGACTGGGGCTGGTCGAGATGAAGATGTGGATGCGGGCCCGATCGGCATCGCGTACCGCCTCCCAGCAGCGGTCCACGTCGGCCCGCTGGGTGCGCGACAGCCCGGCGATGACCGGACCGCCCACGCTGCGGGCGATGGCCTGCACCGCCTCGAACTCGCCCACGCTGGCCACCGGGAAGCCGGCCTCGATGATGTCCACCCCCAGGCGGCTCAGCTGCTCGGCGATCTCCAGCTTCTCGGCCACGTCCAGGGAGATGCCCGGGGCCTGCTCGCCGTCCCGAAGGGTGGTGTCGAAGATGGTCACCTGGTCGGACATGGCTTGCTCCTTGGTGTCGGTCTCGATGGTCAATGGTGGGTACAAAAAACCCCCTGGCCGGTAGGCGCAGGGGGCGATGGCGAACGCGGCAAGGCGTCCGCCGTCAGGTAAGCAGCAGGTGGCGAGGGCGGCTCTGGCGCATTATGTTTCTCATTCTGGCAAAATAATCACGTTACCGTCAAGGCCATTCGCCCACTCACGCGTTTCTGCCCCCCTCCTGGGGGGATTCCGGGACGCAGGCGTGGTGGGCGCCAAGCGAGGGGAACCAAGTGGCGAAGGTCAAGAAGTCCAAGGTCAAGAGGCGCTTCAAGTGGGGCCTGATCAAGCTGGTGGTCAAGCTGGTGTTCGTCGGTAGCGGCGTCACCGGGGTGGCGATGGCGGCCAAGAAGGCACAGGGTCTCCTGGGTGGGCTCACTCGCAAGTGACGCCTACTCGCAGGTGACGCTGTGGACCTCCAGGATGCCAGGAGCACCGACCAGGCGCTCCAGCACCTCCCCGGCCGCCGGCTGTCCGGTGGACAGGACCATGAGGGCGGTGTTGCCCTGAGCTGAGGGTCCGACGTTCATGTTGGTGATGCTCACGCCGGAGTCGCCCAGGACCGAGCCGACCAGGCCGATCATGCCCGGCCGGTCGTCGTTGCGCACCACCAGCATGTTCTCGGCCGGCGGGATCTCCACCGCATGGTCGTCGACCATGACGATCCGAGCCTCCTCCCGCGGCCCGGTGAGGGTGCCGGCCAGGGAATGGCTGGCGCTGCGGAGGGTCACCAGGTTGACATAGTCGCGGGTGGCGCTGGTGGTCGACTCCTTGACCTGCAGCCCTCGCTCCTCGGCCAGCTGGGGAACGTTGACATAGGACACCGGCTCCTCGGTCCCCGCCCCGAACAGTCCCTTGAGCACCGACAGGGTGAGGATCCGGGTGTCGTAGCCGGCCAGGCCCCCCTGGTACTCGATGTCCAGGTGGTCGGGAAGTCCCTCCTCCAGGGAGGCCAGGATCCGTCCCAGGCGCTCGGCCAGCGGGAGGAAAGGCCGCACCGGCTCGGCCGCCTCGGCCGCCCTCACGTTGACTGCAAAGGGCACGAACTCCCCGGCCAGGGCCAACAGGACCTGCTCGGCGATGGTGACCCCTGCCTTGTCCTGGGCCTCCCGGGTGCTGGCCCCCAGATGAGGCGTCACCACTACCTGCTCCAGAGCGAACAGGGGCGAGTCGGTGCACGGCTCGATGGCGAACACGTCGAGGCCGGCACCGCCAACCCGGCCCGAGCGCACCGCCTCGGCCAGCGCCTCCTCGTCGACGATGCCGCCCCTCGAGGTGTTGACGATGCGCAATCCGGGACGGGCCTGGGCCAGGAGATCCTTGCCGATGAGGCCCAGCGTCTCGGGCGTCTTGGGCAGGTGGATGGTGAGGAAGTCGGACTGGCCCACCAGGTCTTCCAGGCCCATCAGCTCCACGCCCATCTGGCGGGCCCGGTCGGGGGACACGAACGGGTCGTAGGCGCACAGGCGCATACCGAAGGCCAGCGCCCGCTGGGCCACCAGCGCACCCACCCGGCCCAGGCCGACCACTCCCAGGGTCTTGCCGTACAGCTCGACCCCCTCCCAGCGGGACCGCTCCCACCGGCCCGAGGTGAGGGCGTGGTGGGCCTGGGGGATGTTGCGGGCCTGGGAGAGGAGCAGGGCCACGGTGTGCTCGGCGGCCGAGAGGATGTTCGACTGGGGGGCGTTCACCACCATCACGCCCCGCCGGGTGGCCGTCGCTACGTCGACGTTGTCCAGGCCGATCCCCGCCCGGCCCACCACCACCAGCTGCCGCCCGGCTTGGAGTACGTCGGCGGTGACCTGGGTGGCCGAGCGGATCACCAGCGCATTGGCACCGGTGACCTCATCGACCAGCTGTTCGGGTGAAAGCCCAAGGCGCACATCGACCTGGTGGCCAGCATCAACCATGGCCGAGATCCCCCGCTCAGCCAGCACTTCGGTAACGAGAATTCGAGACATGGCCCCCAACCTACCGACTCCTCCGATCGGGGGGTCCACGGGGGACAGAGCCCCCCGTGCCGACAAGGCGGCCCCGAAGGGGCCTTACCTAGTCGGACAAGAGGACTGCCCCGCCGAAGGGGGGGGACTAAGCCTTTCGGGGGGTCTTTGGGGGGTCGCAGCCCCCCCCCCAGTGTCAGTGGCCCAGCTGGTTGCTGAACTGGTTCTGGCAGTCGGTCTGGGCCTGGGTGGTGTGAGCGTTCTGGATGCACTGGGTGAGATTGTTGATCTGTGTCTTGTGGGAGAAGAGGAAGCTCACTCCCACAGCGATGAAGACCACGCTCACCACCAAGCCGATGGCCCCGGTGACCACTCCGGCAATGGCCATGCCGCGGTTGGTCGCCTCGCCCCGCTTGGCCCGGCCCATGCCGATCAGGCCGAAGATGACCGCCAGCAGGCCCAGGATGATACCGAGGAAGACGGTGAAGATGGCTGGCAGGCTGAGAATGCCCAGGACCAGTGCGGCTATGCCCAGCCCATTGCGAGCCTGGACTGGCGGCCCTGAGTAGCGCCCTGAGTAGTCGCCCGGCCCTGGCGCTGAATAGCCGCCCGCGGGGGGGCGCTGGGCCGAATAGTCGGTCATCGCCGGTTCTCCGGACTGACCTGGGCACCCTGGCGCATCAAGCGGTCCGGCCGAATGGTAGTCATCTGCGCAGTATGCCACCACTCGGGGCCTTGCGCTCTTTCGGGTCCTCGGGGGGCAAAGCCCCCCGTGTGCGTGTCAGCTGCCTGGGAGCTGGCCCAGAGTCACGGTCACCGTCTTGCGGCTGCCATTCTGGTTCAGCACCTTGACTTGGGCCTGGTCGCCCGGCTTGAGGGTGGCCAGGGCATCACCCAGGTCGGCCAGCGACTGGATCGGCTTGCTGTTGATCGAGGTGATCAGTTCGCCCGCCTTCAGGCCGGCTTTGTCGGCTCCTCCGCCGCTCTGCACCTTCTCGATAACGACCCCGACCGGCCGGCCCGACGGGTCGTACCCGCTGCCGGCCACGATGCCCAAGGCGCCCCGGCCCGATTGGGTGACCTTGCCCTGGGAGGCCAGTTGGTCGCCGATCATCTTGACCGTGTTGCTGGGGATGGCGAACCCGATCCCCGGGGCCGCTCCCCCGCCCAGGTTCTGCTGGGTGGGCTCGATGGCGGCCAGGGTCGGAATGCCGATTACCGCCCCATCCAGGTCGGCCAGGGCGCCTCCGCTGTTGCCGGGGTTGATGGCCGCACTGGTCTGTACCGTCTGAGGCAGGGTGACCCCGTTGCCCTCGCTGACGGTGCGTCCCACCCCGCTCACGATCCCGGTGGTGACACTGCTCTGCAGGCCCAGCGGGTTGCCGATGGCCACCGCGATGTCACCCACCTGGAGCTTGCTCGAGTCGGCGAAGGTAGCCGGGGTGAGGTTGCTGGTGTTTTTCACCTTGATCATGGCCAGGTCGTCGGGCGGGTACTCGCCGACCAGAGACGCCGATGAGGTCTTGCCGTCGAAGCGGGTGACGGTAAAGCTGCTGGCCCCGCTCACCACGTGGTCGTTGGTGATGATGTCGCCCTTGTTGTCGAAGATGATCCCCGAGCCCAGGGCGGTGCCGGTGTCGATCTCCACCACCGAGGGCCGCAGCTTGCCCACCACATTGACATAGGCGCTCTGAAGGGAACCGGCTGCGCCACTGCCCACCGGCGCACCAGCCATGGTGGACGGCGTTGCGTTGGACCTGGGCGGATTGCTGGAGTTCGACCGGCCAGTGGATGAGCTGGCCGAACTGCCCGATGAGCATCCGGCCAGCAATGCCGCCAAGCCCACCAGTCCGGCTACGGTCAAGCTCTGGCGTCCAAGAAGCCTCTTCATGGCTCCATCGTTTTCCCCGCCGGCCCCATTTCCAACCCTGGCGAGTAGAAAAAGGCATGGACACAACCGAGATCAGGATCAACACCGGCGACCGCGACGTGACTGACCTGACCGGGGAGATCGTCGACTACTGCGCCGGCCGGGGTGACGGCATGCTCAACGTCTTCGCCCCCCACGCCACCGCCGGCCTGGCTCTGATGGAGACGGGATCGGGGTCGGAGGCCGACCTGTCCACCCTGCTGGACCGGCTCATCCCCCGGGATGCGCCCTACACCCACCGCCACGGCTCCGCTGGCCACGGTGCCGACCATCTGCTCCCGGTCCTGGTCAGCCCGTCACTCACCATCCCGGTAGCCGACGGCCATCCCTTGCTGGGCACCTGGCAGTCGGTAGTCCTGGTCGACCCCAACCAGGACAACCCCCACCGCCAAGTAAGACTCAGCTTCCTGAGCGATCGTTGACCTTGACCCCAGCACCGCATCTTGTCCAGCTCCAATCCTCTGTCTTCTCCAACGCCTCAATCCGGCGTGCGCCAGGCGACCACGCTCGTGGGCACGCTGTTGTACGTAATGAAGGGAGGCTGGCTATGCGAACGATGAGCTACTCAGAGTCCCGGGCCAAGTACGCCGAGACCCTCAACGCAGTAGTCGACGACCGTGAGGAGGTGGTCATCACCCGAGCTGGGCGCGATCCAGTGGTAATCGTGTCCCTCGATGACCACCAGTCGCTCAAGGCGACTGCCCACCTGCTGAGGAGCCCAGAGAATGCTCGCCGGCTGCTGGAGTCGATCGACTGGCTGGAGGCCGGCGAAGGGGTGGAGCGGGAACTGTCTGAGTGAAGCTCGTCTGGGACGAGAGCGCTGGGATGACGACGTGTAATGTTCCCGTACGAGAACTGCGGGTGGGCAACAAGGTAGAGATGGCCAATGCGTTTCACACCTTGGCCTCGCCCAGGAGCTTGGCCAGGCGGCTGACTCCCTCGATCAGGTCGTCGTCGGCCAGGGCGTAGGACAGCCGGGCGTAGCCGGGGGCGCCGAAGGCCTCGCCAGGCACTATGGCCACCCTGGCCTGGTCCAGGATCACCTCGGCCAGCTCCAGGGTGGTGGCCGGCCGCCGGCCGCCGATCGAGCAACCCAGCAGGCCGGTCAGGGAGGGGAAGGCGTAGAAGGCGCCCTCTGGCTCCACGCAGGTGACACCGGGGATGGCTTCGAGCATGCCAACCATCAACCGCCGCCGGCGGTCGAAGACCTCCCGCATGGCCGCCACCGCCGACAGGTCACCGCCTACCGCGGCCAGGGCGGCCCGCTGCGAGACGTTGGCTACGTTGGAGGTCGACTGCGACTGGAGGTTGGCCGCCGCTGCGACCACGTCGGGAGGGCCGATGATCCAGCCCACCCTCCAGCCGGTCATGGCGTAGGTCTTGGCCACGCCGTTGACCACCACGCAGCGGTCGGCCAGATCCGGCGCCACCACTGGCATCGAGTGATGGGCGTCACCGCCGTAGACCAGGTGCTCGTAGATCTCGTCGGTGAGCACCCACAGGCCGCGCTCAGCCGCCCAGCGCCCGATGGCCTCGATCTCCTCCCTCGGGTACACCGCCCCGGTGGGATTGGACGGGGACACGAAGACCAGCATCTTGGTCCTCGGCCCCCGCGCCGCTTCCAACTCCTCCACCCCCACCCGGAAACCAGTGCTCTCATCGGCAGCTACCATCACTGCCACCCCGCCGGCCAGGGCGATGGACTCGGGGTATGTCGTCCAGTAAGGGGCAGGGAGCAGCACCTCGTCGCCCGGGTCCAACAGCGTGGCGAAGGCGTTGTAGATGGCGTGCTTGCCGCCGTTGGTCACCAACACCTGACTCGGCTCCACCACCAGGCCCGAGTCCCGAGCCGTCTTGGCTGCGATGGCCTGGCGCAGCTCAGGCAGCCCGGCCGCCGGGGTGTAGCGGTGGTTGCGGGGGTCTCGACAGGCCACCGCGGCCGCCTCCACAATGGCCGGTGGCGTCGGGAAATCCGGTTCGCCGGCTCCGAAGCCGATGACGTCCTCTCCGGCCGCCCGCAACGCCTTGGCTCGGGCGTCGATGGCCAGGGTGGTTGACTCGGTCACCGCCGCCACCCGGCGGGAGATTCGCGGGAAAGCCGTGCTCATCTACTCAAGGATACGGGGCAGCAGCTCCAGGCCCTCTACCGCCCCAGCGAAGTGGAGCCGGCGGTCCCAGGTGGCGAAGAACCATGGCGGACGCTAGGTGCAGTGAGTCAAGACTGCATAGCTGGTGGGCGACGCAGAGGGCGGCGGCACCTTCTACGAGTCGCTGATCCATCGGTGCCCGGCTCGTCGACGTAGCGCTTGACCAGGGCGCTGGCGTCAAGATAGAGGTTCATCGCTTCGCTTCTCGTTCCGAATGCACCACTTCGGTCGCGCTGCATCGACCTTGCACAGGTTTGGGCGCCTGCTCAGGGCGGGGCCTAGCGGGGAGAACCAGACGCCCCTCAGCGACCAGCCGGCGCAGACGATCTTCGACGGCCGAGGGCCCGGCCGGCACGATGTCGGCGATCGGACGCCCACGCAAGGTGACACGGATCTGCTCGCCCCGGCTCACGGCCCGGAGCGTCTCACTGAGCGACCGCTTGAGCTCCCGGACGCCGACCTCCCTCGTGTTCACACAGCCGCCATGGGCTCACAGGGGGGTTCCCATTATCCTCGCGACAGTGCCCACACCAACCTCCACCGAGCCGTCCTTCAGCACAAAGGAGCCTGTCCGGCTGGACATCCCCGCCCACCTCCGGCCGTCCGACGGACGCTTCGGAGCGGGGCCGTCCAAGGTGCGCTCCGATGCCGTGGCCGCCCTGGCTGGCGCCGCCCCCACCTACCTGGGCACCAGCCACCGTCAGGCCGGTGTCCGCTCCATGGTCAGGCGGCTACGGGACGGATTGGCCGAGCTGTTCGCCCTACCCGGCGGCTATCAGGTGGTCTTGGGCAATGGTGGAACGACTGCCTTTTGGGATGCGATCACCTTCGGCCTGATCGAGCGTCGTAGTCAGCACCTGTCCTTCGGCGAGTTCTCCTCCAGGTTCGCGGCGGCGGCGGCCGCCGCTCCCCACCTGGAGGAGCCCGAGGTCATCCAGTCGCCGTTTGGGACCCACCCCGAACCGGTCACCTCGGCGGAGGTCGACCTGTATGCGCTCACTCACAACGAGACGTCCACCGGCGTGGCCATGCCGGTCACCCGCCCGGCCAACTCGGACGGGCTGGTGGCGGTGGACGCCACCTCGGCTGCGGGCGGGCTGCGGGTCGACCCCAGCCAGTTCGACGTCTACTACTTCGCCCCGCAAAAGTGCTTCGCCTCCGACGGCGGCCTGTGGGTCGCCCTCATGTCACCCGACGCCCTGGACCGGGTGGCGAAGATCAACGCCAGCCGGCGCTGGGTGCCGGCGTCGCTGGACCTCTCGATAGCCATCGACAACTCGGCCAAGGACCAGACGTACAACACCTTGGCCCTGGCCACCTTGTACCTCTTCGTCCACCAGTTGGAGTGGATGCTGGCCAACGGTGGCCTGGAATGGGCCGCGTCCAGGTGCGACCGCTCGGCTGATGCTCTCTACGGTTGGGCCGAGAGGTCTGACTTCGCCACCCCATTCGTGGCCCAGCCTGAGCAGCGCAGCCACGTGGTCGGCACCATCGATCTTGACTCAGCCATCGACGCCGCCGCAGTGGCCGCCGTGCTGCGGGCCAACGGGATCGTCGACACCGAGCCATACCGCAAGCTGGGCCGCAATCAGCTGAGGGTGGCCATGTACCCGGCCATCGATCCGGAGGATGTGTCCGCCCTGTGTGACTGCATCGACTACGTGGTGGGCGCCCTCTCTTCCTAGGAAATCACGCTTACGGGTTACGCACCGCCCCATAAGCTGCTTGGCCACCATGAACTTCTTGAGCGTCGGCTTGGCCATCTTGGCCGCCTTCTCCAATGCCACCTCCAACGTGCTGCAGCGCACGGTGAACCGTGACGAGCCGGCCGAGCTGGCCCTCTCGCCCAGACTGATCCTGGATCTGCTGCACCACAAGGTATGGCTGGCCGGCCTGGCCACGGTGACACTCTCGTTCATCCTGCAGGCTGCCGCCCTGGCCAATGGCGACCTGTCCCTCGTCCAGCCGATCGTGGTGCTGGAACTGCCCCTCACCCTGCTGCTGGCCTCGCTCGTCTACCACCAGTCCCTGCACCGGCGGGAGTGGGGTGCCATCGCCTTGATGACGGTCGGCTTGGGAGTTCTGGTTGCCTCCCTGGTGCCAAATGGTGGCGACCCCAACCATGTCAAGGCGTTGGTGTGGGTGATCGGCGTTGGGGCGTGCGCGGTCGTCGTCGTCAGCCTGGTGGCGTTGGGCCGGCGGGCCGAGGGTAACCACCGGGCCGGACTGTTCGGCATCGCCACCGGCATCTGCTTCGGCCTTACCGCTGCCTTCATGAAGGCGGCCACCACCCACTTCTCCGGTGGCGTGACCGGGCTGCTGTCCAGCTGGCCGATCTACGCCACCGTCACCGCTGGCCTGGTGGGAATGTTCCTCATGCAAAATGCCCTCCAGGCCGGCAACCTGGTGGCCGCCCAACCGGGCATCACCCTGCTGGACCCGGTGGTGGGCATTATCTGGGGAGTGGTGATCTTTGGCGAGCAGACCCGTGCCGGGCTGTTCATCATCGCGGCCGTCCTCGGCGCGGCAGCGGTGGCCGTCGGGGCCGTCCTCCTGGCCCACTCACCCTTGCTCGAGGTAGCCACCGACCTTATCGGCAGCGACGTCAACGACAGCGTCGGCGACGGCGCCAACACTGGGGCCGACAAGACGGACGGCCGGTCGAGCCAGTCCCCGGGAGCGGTGACCCTGGGCTCTACGTGAGCCAACAACAGGCTGCCCCCGCACATGCGGGCCAGGGCAGCCGGGGCTGGTTAGGGAGCCTGCTCCACCGGGAGGCCGACAAGCTGACCGAGCAGATGGGAGGGCCGGCCCGGCGCCGGGCCATCCTGCTGCTGGGCGCCGTGCTGGCCCTGACCAGCGCAGACCAGGGGGCGGTGGGCGGCGTGGCTCCCCAGCTGGAGGGGTCCCTGCACATCAACAACACCGAGATCGGCCTGTTGGTGACCCTGTCCACCCTGGTGGCGGCGGTGGCCACCCTGCCCATCGGGGTGCTGACCGACCGGGTGAACCGGACCCACCTGCTGGTCATCAGCGTGGTGACCTGGGGTGTGGCCGAGGTGGCCAGCGGATTCTCCACGTCGTATCTGATGCTGCTGCTCGCCCGGGTGGCCCTGGGTGCCCTCACCGCCACCGCGGCACCGGCCATCGCCTCTCTTATCGGAGATCTGTTCGAGCCAGGAGAGAGAGGCCGAATCTATGGGTTCATCCTGACCGGCGAGCTGGTGGGGGCCGGTTTTGGGCTGGTGGTAGCGGGCGACGTGGGAGGAGCCCTGGGCTGGCAGGCCGCCTTCTTCGTGTTGGCCGTTCCCAGCCTGTTCCTGGCAGTGGTCCTCCAGCGGTGCCTGGCTGAGCCGGCACGTGGTGGCAAGAGCCGCCTGAGACCGGGAGCGCAGGCCATGATCCCAGCCGAGCAGGCCGAGCCAGCCGAGCAGGGCGACCAGGGCTACCAGGGCTACCAGGGCTACCAGGGCGAGCAGGAGGAGAGAGGGAAGGCCCATTCCGTTGCCCCTGCGGAGCAGTGTGATGATGCGGTGCTCAAGGAGGTCAGGGGGCAGGGCGTCGAGCCGATTGGAGCGCTGATCCTCCACTCCGATCCGGCCGCCATGGGGCTGTGGGCGGCCGTGCGCTATGTGCTGCGGATCCGGACCAACGTCTTCCTCATCATCTCCTCGGCCCTCGGCTATTTCTTCCTGGCCGGTCTGCAAACCTTTGCGGTCGTCTTCCTCCGGGGCCACTACGGCCTGAGCCAGTTCGAGGCCACCGCCTTCGTTGGAGTGGGGGGCCTCGGCGCTATCGCCGGCACTCTCATGGCCGGCCGCCTGGCCGACCGTCTGGTGCGCCGGGGAATCATCGACGCCAGGCTGACGGTGGGGGCGGTCGCTTTCCTGGCCGCCGCCGTGTTCTTCGTGCCGGCCATCCTGAGCACCGTGGCCCTGGTCGCCTTGCCCTTCTACGTGCTGGCGGGAGCCGGGCTGGCCGCTCCCAACCCGGCGGTGGACTCAGCTCGACTGGACATCATGCCGTCGAGGCTGTGGGGGCGGGCCGAGGCCGTGCGCACCGCGCTGCGCACCGTGCTCCAGTCGTTCGCCCCCCTGCTGTTCGGTCTGGTCTCCCAAGTGCTCGGCGGTGGGGGGCACGCTGGCCTGGCGACCGGTGTCAATGCCGCCCACTCTGCTGTCTCGACCCACGGCACGAGGGGCCTGGTGTACGCCTTCTTGATCATGCTGGTGCCCTTGGCCGCCAGTGGGCTCATGCTCCTGCGGGCCAGGAGGACCTACCCGGGTGACGTGGCCACCGCCGCCGCCTCCGATACCGAGACCAGGAAGCTGGCCGAGTACCGAACCGCTCCCCAACCGCCCGGTGCCCAAGAGAAGTAAGGAGATCACAGAACGGTGGCGGGGCTCAGCCGCCGGAGGCGTCCTCCAGGCGGCCGCGGCCGGCTGATATCCAAGGCATCATGTCCCGCAGCCGTCCACCCACCTCCTCGATGGGATGGGCCGCCCCCTTGGCCCGCAACTCGTTGAAGCGGGGCCGGCCGACCTTGTTCTCGGCCACCCACTCCCGGGCGAAGCTGCCGTCGCGGATCTCGGCCAGGACTCGGCGCATCTCGGCCCGCACCTCGTCGTTGATGATGCGAGGGCCCCTGGTCATGTCGCCGTACTCGGCGGTGTCGGAGATCGAGAAGCGCATCCCGCTGATGCCCTGCTCGTACATCAGGTCCACGATCAGCTTGAGCTCGTGCAGGCACTCGAAGTAGGCGGACTCGGGCTGGTAGCCGGCATCCACCAGGGTCTCGAAGCCAGCCATCACCAACTCCGTGACGCCCCCGCAGAGCACCACCTGCTCGCCGAACAGGTCGGTCTCGGTCTCCTCCTCGAAGGTGGTATCCAGGACGCCGGCCCGGGTGGCGCCCAGGGCGTGGGCATAGGAGAGGGCCAGCTCCCGCGCCTTGCCCGATGCGTCCTGAGACACGGCCACCAGGGCGGGCACCCCGCCCCCGGTGGTGTAGGTGCGCCGCACCAGGTGGCCGGGCCCCTTGGGGGCGACCATGGCCACGTCCACCCCGGGCGGCGGGTCGATCTGGTCGAAGTGAATATTGAAGCCATGGGCAAACAGCAAGGCGTCGCCGTCGCCGAGGTTGGGGGCGATCTCGGTCTGGTAGACGCTGGCCTGCTCGGTGTCGGGCAACAGGATCATGATCAGGTCAGCCTCACTGACCGCCTGGGCGATGGTGGTGACCCGCAGCCCGGCCGCCTCCGCCTTGGCCCATGACGAAGAGCCCTCCCGCAGCCCCACTCGGACGTCGACCCCAGAATCCCTGAGGTTGAGGGCATGGGCGTGGCCCTGGGACCCGTAGCCGAGAACGGCCACCCGCCGACCTGCGATGAGCCCCGGATCAGCGTCCTTCTCGTAGTACAGGGTGGTCATGTCAGCCCGCCTTTCCTGTCGTGACAGCGCGCAGGCCCGTTGCCCGCCGCTCCAGCTTGGGCAGTGCGACCCGCCCGGTACGTTGCAGCTCGACGATCCCACAGGCTCCCATGAGATCCTCGAAGTCGTCGATCTGCGACGGAGGGCCGGCCAGCATGACCGTCAGCTGGTCCCGACCCACGTCGACCACCTTTCCGCCGAACACCCCGACCAGCTCGATCACCTGGCTCCTGGCCGGCCCATCGGCGCGCACGGTGGCCAGCAACAGCTCACCCTCGATGGCCCGGGCCGGATCCAGCTCGGAGATCTTGACCACGTTGATCAACTTGTTCAGCTGCTTGGTCACCTGCTCCAGCGGAGACGACTCGACGTCCACCACGATGGTGATGCGACTGAAGCGCTCGTCGTCGGTGGGGGCCACGGCCAGGGAGTAGATGTTGAACCCCCGCCGGGAGAACAGGGCGGCCACCCGGGCCAGCACCCCGGCCTTGTTCTCGACCAGGACAGACAGGATGTGGTGGCGCACGGCGACAGCCGGGGCGGCTGGCATCACCGACCTCCCTCGCCCTGGGATGGGCCGACCACGATGTCGTCGTTGGAGCCACCGGCGGCCACCATGGGGAAGACCTTCTCGGATGAGTCGGTGCGAAAGTCGATGACCACCGGACGATCGTCGATCTGGTTGGCCTTGTCGATGGCCGGCCCCACCTCCTCGGGCGACTCCACTCGGAGCCCGACGCAGCCCATGGCCTCGGCCCACTTCACATAGTCGGGCAGGTCGGGCGATAGGTAGACCTCGGAGTAGCGCTCGTCGTAGAACATCTCCTGCCACTGGCGGACCATGCCCAGGTAGGCGTTGTTGAGGATGGCCACCTTGATTGGGATCCGCTCCGAGGAGGCCGTCACCAGCTCCTGAGCGGTCATCTGGAAGCAGCCGTCGCCGTCGATGGCCCACACCATGCGGTCCGGCCGTCCCACCTTGGCGCCGATGGCGGCCGGCACGGCGTAACCCATGGTGCCCAATCCCCCTGAGTTGACCCAGGTGTGGGGATGCTCGAAGCGCCAGTACTGGGAGGCCCACATCTGGTGCTGACCCACCCCGGACACCACGATGGTGTCGTCGGGCGTGGCGTCGCGTAGGGCCTCCACCACGAACTGGGGCTTGAGGACCCCGTCGGGCGGGTCGTGGTCGTAGGTCAGGGGATAACGCTGCTGCCACTGACGGATCTGGTCGAGCCAGGGGCGCCGATCGGGAGTGGCCGAGGAGGGTTCCGCGGCACCAGAGTCCATTTCGACAATCACCGCCTTGACCAGCTCCTCGATCACCAGGCGGCAGTCGCCCACGATGGGAACGTCGGGACGGCGGACCTTGCCCAGCTCGGCCGGGTCCACGTCGACGTGGATGACCGAGGCGTCGGGGGCGAAGGCGGAGGGCTTGCCGGTGACCCGGTCGTCGAAGCGGGCCCCCAGGGTGATCAGCAGGTCGGCCCGCTGCATGGCGGTGACAGCGGTGTAATTGCCGTGCATGCCCGGCATGCCCAGGCACAGGGGATGCGAGTCGGGGAAGGCGCCCCTGGCCATGAGGGTGGTCACCACCGGGATGCCGGTCGCCTCCACCAGATCCCGCAGCGCCTGCGAGGCATGGGCCTTGAGGATCCCGCCCCCGGCGTAGATGACCGGGCGCTGGGCACCGGCGATCAGCCGAGCCGCCTCCTTGATCATGCGAGGGTGGCCGTGAGTGGTCGGCTTGTAGCCGGGCAGGTCGACCGGACCGGCCTCGTACCAGGACATGGGGGCGTTGGACACGTCCTTGGGCATGTCGATGAGGACCGGCCCGGGGCGCCCGGTGGTGGCCACGTGGAAGGCCTCGGCCACGATCTGGGGGATGTCCTGGGCGTCGGTGACCAGCCAGTTGTGCTTGGTGACGGCCATGGTGATGCCGGTGGTGTCGCACTCCTGGAAGGCGTCGGTACCTATGGAGGAGGTGGCCACCTGCCCGGCGATGCACACCATGGGAATGGAGTCCACGTAGGCGTCGCACAGCGGGGTGACGATGTTGGTGGCTCCCGGGCCGCTGGTCACGATGGCCACGCCCGGACGGCCGGTCACCTGGGCATAGCCCTCGGCCATGTGCCCCGCCCCCTGCTCGTGGCGGACCAGGACGTGACGGATGGTCGAGTCGATGATGGGGTCGTACACGGGCAGGATGGCGCCCCCGGGGAGGCCGAACATGACCTCCACCCCTTGGCGCTCGAGGCTCTTGATGAGGGCCTGAGCCCCGGTCAGCTCCATGACATCGGCTTCTTCATGTCGTCAACTTCCCTGTGTTGGTCGGCGTCATTGCCGGTCGCTCCTTGTCTTGACTGACGTCTTGACTGGCGTCTTGACTGACGTTGCTTGGTGGACTTGCTGTTGAATTGGAACGACCTCCCGGCTGGGAGGTCGTGGGCACGGCGACGGTCGAGTCGGCGTGCGCTACGTGACGAGTACCAGGATGGTCGGGCGAGAGGACATTACGTTGATTCTGCCACGGCCCGGGGAGGTTGGCAAGCATCCCGCCGCCCGCCGGCCGCCGAACTGTGTGCCGCCCAGGCCGTACCTGTGACCGATTGGCACGCCCAGAGCTCACCTGACGGTCACAGATGGCGTGTGGCTCAGCACGTGCCGCCGACCAGCCGAGCCGAAGAGCCATGGGCAGAGCGGGGTGGTGGCGCCCGAGTGTCAGGGCTCCGTCACCGCTCCCCGCTCGGCCCCAGTTACCAGGCGGGCGTACTTGGCCAGGACGCCCGTGGTGTACCGGGGCGGCGGCACCTTGACGTCCAGGGCCCGCCGGGCCAGCTCGGCAGGGGCCACCTCGAGGTCGATACTGCGTTTGGCCACGTCGATGACGATGCGGTCGCCATCGGCCACCAGGGCGATAGGGCCACCGTCGACCGCCTCAGGGGCCAGGTGCCCTATGCAAAAGCCATGGGTCCCCCCCGAAAAGCGCCCGTCGGTCAACAACGCGCAATCCCCCCCTCGACCGGCTCCCTTCATGGCGCCGGTCACCGCCAGCATCTCGCGCATCCCCGGGCCGCCCTTGGGTCCCTCGTAGCGGATGACCACGACGGTGCCGGCCTCGAGGGACCCAGCCAGGATGGCCTCCATGGCCCCGTCCTCGCCGTCGAAGACCCGGGCCGGACCCTCGAAATGGGACTGGTCGATACCCGCCACCTTGACCACTGCCCCCTCGGGTGCCAACGAGCCATGCAGCACGGCGATGCCGCCATCGACGTGGATGGGGTTGGCCAGGGGGTGGATCACCTCTCCATCGGGTGGCGGTGGGGAGATCAGAGCCAGGTTCTCGGCCATGGTCCGCCCGGTGACGGTCATGCAGTCGCCGTGCAGCAGGCCGG
>QHCF01000224.1 GCA_003244275.1 Acidimicrobiales bacterium | reverse complement strand
TTCCAGGGCGAGGAGTGGGCGGCGACCACTCCTTTTTGCTACTTCACCTCGCATCCTGACCTGGACCTGGGCCAGGCGGTGGGGGAGGGCCGGAGGCGGGAGTTCGAGGCCTTCGGATGGGACCCGGACCTGATCCCCGACCCCCAGGACCTGTCTACCTTCTCATCCTCGAAATTGGACTGGTCCCAGCTCGCCTCCCCCGCCCACTCCCGCCATCTGCGCTGGGTCACCGAGCTGATCCAGTTGCGCAAGGCGGTGGCCGCCCTTACCGATGCCCGACCGGGCGGGGTGCGGGTGTCAGTGGACGAGGACGCCGGCTGGCTGGTTATGGCCCGGGGCGAGCCGGCGGTCGGAGAGGTGGTGGTGGTGGCCAACATCGGCGCCTCCCGAGCCCGGCTGGACCTGGCCCAGCTGGCCGTACTCGGGCCAGGCGTCGGCCGGGTGGTGCTGGCTGCCTCCGAGGACTCAGTGGTGCTGGCCGGCGACCAGCTGGAGCTGCCATCCGACTCGCTGGCGGTGGTGGGGCAAGGGAGGTTCGTGCCCAAGGCTGAGCTGGCGGCCCTGGCCGCCGATGGCCCACATATCGACGCTGGTGCCTTCCGGGCCGATCTGGACCGGCTCATCGATCAGCGTCTTTAGGTGCTCAGCCTGTAGATGGCCGGTGGCTTGGTCGACACCTCGGTGATCATTGATTGGGACGACCCTGCGGTTGTCGCGGCTCTGCCCGACGCAGTGGCCGCCTCCACCATCACCATGGCAGAGCTGGCCGCTGGGCCACATCTGGCATCGGCTCCGGGCGAGCGGTCGCGACGCCAGGCCCGGCTCCAGCAGGCGAAGGCGGTGTTCGACCCGCTGTCCTTCGATCGAGCTGCGGCCCGCAGCTACGGCCAGGTGGTCGCCGCCGTGACCGCCACGGGAAGGTCGCACCGGCGGCGTGTCGCCGACCTTCTGATTGTAGCTGTGGCCCACGCCAATGGGTTGGCCCTATACACCCGCAATGCCGACGACTTCGCCGGCCTCAGCGCCCTGGTCACTGTCGTGGAGGTCTGAGGCGTCTCTACTGCCATCCTGGCCTGGCCAGTGCAGCCAGGTCGATGGTGACGGCGACTTCGTCGATGGTGAGGGTCAGCTCTCCGGTCGGCGCCACTGGATGGTCAGCGCCGCCCCGGAAGTCGTGGAGCTCGGTGGTGGGCTGGTCCACCGGGGCCAGGTCGGGCAGGTCGACCAAGAGGTACAGCCCGGCGCCCCCCCGGTACCCGCCAAGGCGGGCTGTGGGACAAAACATTGCGGCTGGTCAGGTCGAGCTGGGCAAGTAGTTGGCCGTGCAGGCACGCAACTGTCCATTCGTGCGGGTCCGCGGTAGGTGACACGACCAGGTTCCCCCATGGGTCCAGCTCGACGTGGGCGCCGTTCTGCTGGCGGGCCCAGTCGAGGTCGTCGACGGTGAACCGGTCGGCGCCGGCGATAGCCATGGGGGTCGGTTTACGCCAGTAGCGTCTGGCCGGACAGGATCAGGTTGGGATTGGCCAGGTGGTTGGCGGCCGTGAGGGCGGTCACCGACGTGGAGAATCTCATGGCAATGATGCTCAGCGTGTCGCCTGACTTGACCACGTACGGGGCGAAGGCGCTGATGGCCGAGGCCACCGCGGGTGCTGCCGGTATGGACTTGGTGGCCGACGGCGCGGCAGTGGCATGGGCGGCGGCGCTGGGGGCCACGGTTTGGGACGCCGAGCCCAGCCGGCTGGAGCAACTGGGCCACTGGGAGGACCCGGACCGCTGGTTAAGCTGGCTGGCGGCCTGGTCCTGGGCGACCGGCGACGCCTGGCTGGGAAGACCGGAGTAACCGAGGCTGTGCCAGGTGGAGGCAGAGAACTGGTAAGCACCGTAGTAGCCGTTGCCGGTGTCGGTGGAGTAGTTGCCGCCCGACTCGCACTGGCGAAGGGCCTGCCAGCCAGAGCTCGAGCCAGTGGATGCGCCCGCCGCATTGGCCAGCGGGCCAGCCACGACACCAGCGGTGGTGGCCGCCGAGGCGGCCAGTATCAGGAACGAGTGCTTGCGAATGATGGAAACCTCCTTGAAAGCGGGCGTGCCGACACATCGACAGGCCCTGCGGCCTTCCCCGTATGCCGACGCACGCGATTCACAAGGCGGCGGGACGAGGAGGGTTGTTCAGTCCGACGACACGATCAGGCCAACCATTGGGGACCCGACGGCTACATGACTTCAGGGCACAGCAAAGCTGGCCCCTCACGGCCGAACGACCAGTACCTTACACGCACCGCGCCACGGCTGCAACTCGGTTGGGCTCGCACGACCTGGACAATTGGCCTATAGTGTCCCGCACCGACACACAAGGGGGAGCACTACGTGGTCTACGAGTACATTGGCGTCATCATAGGCTTCGTCGTGGTCATACCACTGCTGCTGTTCTTTCTGCAGCGGCTGCTCCGCCCGGCGATCGCCATCAAGAAGGTGGCTGACGACATCCTGGTGCATGGTGTGGGGCTCGCCTCCACCCTGGACGCGGTGGACGCACTGGTGACCACTGAGTATCTCAGCGCGGCGGCCAAGGTTACGGCCCCCCGCTACGTCACTGCTGTGGGCAAGGTGCTGGCCCTGTGAGACCGATGCAGCGTTATTCGACCGGTAGAGGGAGACGATAGGCAATGCTGCTGGCTTCGCTGAACGTGGACTTTCCCACGATCCTGTACTTCATCCTGGCCTTCCTGGGCGTAGCCGCCCTGGCCCTCTATCTCATCGCCATAACCTTCATCCTGCGCCAGGTGTCCTTTGCGCTTGGAACCACCCTCATCGGGGTGCGGGCCATCGCCGCCCGGCTCCAGCCGGTGGCCAAGGTGGTTGGAGGCATCGCCGGCAACGTCGGGGCCATCTCCAGTGCCTTGGGTGTGGCATTGGGCGAGGAGGAGGCTGGGGGCCGTACCTCTCGCCCGGCCCGCAAGGCGCCTGCCCCCCGGGCCCGGCCGGGCAGGGCTGCCCGAGCGGCTTCCACCGCCGGACCGCCTGTGAGACGACGCCGGACCGCCGTTCGTATTCCACCCGCCGCCGCCCCGGTTGAAGAAGAGCCGGAGGAGGAAGAGGTAGTGGAGGAGCCCGAAGAGGAGATGGCGGCGGAGCCCGAAGCTGCGGAGCCCGAAGAGGAGATGCCGGTGACTCCCGTAGCGGCCGCCACTGGCCCCGCCAGATTCGTTCCCGGCCGTGAGCCCGGCGCCTGGAGGTTCCAATGAGTGACATTGCGCAGTTGAGTGACATTGCGCAGTTGACCAATATGCCTGGTGCACCTGGCGTGCTCCCGGCCAACAGGAGAGGGGGCGGTCACCGTGTTGCTGGCTGATTCCGGTTATGTGGGCTGGTACGTAGGCTTCGCCATTGCCGCGGCGGTGATCGTCATCGTGGTGGCACTGGTGGCCCTCATCTTGAAGTTCGCTCACCAGATCAGTGAGCAGGCGGAGCAGATCGCGCTGGGTCTCGAGGATTGTCGGGCCAACACGGTGATCCTGGGCCAGATACCCGCACTGAACCAGACTGTCCTGACCATCAATAGGAGGGCAGGGGCGGCCCGCGAAGCCGCTACTGCCAAGGTCCTCCAGCTCGGCCTAGTGAAGGAGTCTGACCTGTGATGAATCTCCTGGCTGACGCATTTTCCAGGAACAACTATAATTTCTGGTGGATCGCCATCGGCCTGGGCTTTGTCGTGGTCTTGGTGGTGATCGTCCTGCTGTCCCTGCTGGTGTCGTTCGTGAGGGACATCGAGGAGGAAGCGGTTGGCGTCCTGGAGGGAGCCGGCAAAGTGGCCGACAACACCACCAAGCTGGCGGATCTGAACACCACGGCTGTCGCCGCCCAGGCGCTGGAGGCCGAGGTAAATAAGCATGTAGCCCTGTTGAGCAAGCTGGCCCCGGCACAGGCGGCCACTGGGAGCCAACCGGCGCACCAACAGGTCGAGCGCGTTCTAGGAGGAGCTTGATGCTATTAATCCACGCTGTTCTCACCGCTGTCGACGTATTGTTCCTGGCGCTGGTGCTCATCTACTTTCTCAACCGGATCGCCGGTCAACTCAGGCGGATCGGCGCCAACCTGACCCAGGTTGCGGCTGGCGTGAGGACACTGGAGGAGCGGTGCTCGGTCATCAGCCCAGCCGCCGGCAAGGTCAATCGTTCCCTGGTGCAGGCCGAGCAGGGCCTGCGGTCCGGGGTCAACATCTTGGAGCCGATCGTCGGCGGCCCTGAGTAGCTGCAGGGATTCAGCCAGGGAGTCTGGCCATGTTGACCAGGGCCCGGCTGCGGGTGGCGCAGAAGGTCATCGGCACCATTGGGATACTGATCGCCCTGATTGCGGTAGGGACCATGTTCATGCCGTTCCGGATATTGGACGTTCAGTGCGGATCGGCCGTTACCGGCTCGAAGGTGGAGGTCGGTGCCCCCCAGGGCAGCTTGGTGCAGGACAACGAGGTGCCGCTCTGTCACAAGAAGGGCAGTAGCCGCCTCATCACCGCGGGGGTCGTCATCGTCCTCGGCGGTGCCTTGGGCTATGGCGGCTGGCTGCTTCCGCTGGAGCCGCCGTGGTATCGGGCCGAGGACGACGACGATGAGTCCCACACCGACCGGACCGCGCCGAGGCCCTTGCCGGCCAGGAAATCTCTGGCCAGTTCGGCCGTGGGCTCGCCTGACCCAGGTCCGGGCGGGCCGGTGCGGACCAAGCCCAGGGTGGTCGTAGGCGAACACGTAAGGGACCAGCGGCCGCCCGGGGATGATCTGGTCGAAGAGGATCCAGGAGTGCCCTCAGCCGAGCCGCCACCTCGGCGAGTATCGCGATCGCCGGCTCGAGGTGTTCGGCCGTCGACCGCCACACCGGCTGGTCGATCCGACCGGAGCGGCCCGCCAACCAGGTCACCGAGTGGTGGCCGCTCGGGCACCGGGCCGGTGTCGGTACCCCGGCCAGGTCGGCCGCCGGCCGTTCCGCCCGTCCGTCGACCGGGGCCAGGTCGGTAGAGGAACAGGCAGACAAGAGAGGTGTATGGTCAGCGCTGCTCGGGAGTTGTGAACTTTCGGTTGCGTTTTTGTCCCGAGATGGGGTATTGTGCATCGCCCGAAGCCAAGTCGGCTGGGGCCGGGGGAATGGAGCTCGATATGGGTGGTGTCGTGTCGGAGCAACGCCGACGGGCCAGTAGGCGATGGGGTGAGGATGGTCAAGCGACCTTCTCCCTCATTCTCGTACTGGTAGTCGTGGCGGCGGCGGTCTTCCTTCTTTACCGCACCGAGTCCAACGCCGCAGCCATCAATGCTGAGGCCCGCCAGATCGCCACCACCGGCCGGGGGATCAACACCGCTACTCAGTCGGTGGTTCAGCTCAACCAGACCAACACCCTGGCCAGCTCCATCCTCGGCTCGGCCCAGCCCCTCCAGGGCGAGCTCGGCAAGATCGTGAGCCTGGCTCAGGCAGTTGACGGTACGGCTAAGTCCATCAACGGCAGCGCCAACACCATCAACTCCAGTGCCAACTCGATCAACGGCAGTGCCGGCTCCATCGCCGGCAGCGCCAACGCCATCAACGGCAGCGCCGGGACCATCTCCCGGGACGCCAGCGCCATCCTGGGCAGCGCCCAGGCCATCAACGGCAACGCCGGCTCCATCCGCGGCAGCGCCGACAACATCAACGGCTCAGCCCGTGCCATCAACACCAATGCCGGCAACATCCTCAACGTGGCCAACTCCATCAAGCAGGGCGTGGCTCTGATCAACACCAACCTGGACGTCACCATCCGGGTTGCCGGCCAGATCCTCGGCGACGCCAACACGGTTGTCGGCCAGGCCCGCCAAGCCAACCATTCGGCCTCATGCATCGCCCAGGCGGTCAAGAACGGGCAGTGCACGCCATGATTACGACGCTCTCAACCTCGCCCCTTTCGCTTCGCTGCTCACTGACCCAGGAGGCAATGGCATGACTGCCGCTACCAGCGCACGCTCCGGCTCCCGAATTAGGCCGAGGGCCTCCGGGGACCAGAGTGCCTTCATCGCCCGTTGGCTCAAGGTCTGGGTTGCCCTCCTGGCGGTGGTGGTCCTGGTGGTGGTCGTCTACCTGATCTTCATCACCAACGCCCTGGCCAGTATCAACTCCAACCTGGGGGTGACCAGCAGCGCGGTCACGGGGATCGGTGGAAACGCCAAGACCCTCCCCAACCAGATCCAGGGGATCAACGGCTCGCTGAGCGGCATCGACCCCGCCCTAAAGCCCATCGCCGGTCAGGCCAACCAGATCATCGCTAACCTGACCGACATCGAGGGCAGCCTGACCTCGACCGACGGCTCCCTCAAGGACACCTCCTCGGTCCTCCAGGGCACCTCCGGCGCCCTCACCGGTATCGCCTCCACCCTGGGCGGGGTCAACTCGTCGCTGATTGGGACGGCCGGCAACCTGAATGGCATCAACGGGTCGCTGGTCAACACCAACGGGATGCTGAATGGGATCTCTGGATCACTGGTCAACACCGCCACGGTGCTGCGCAGCGTGCTGGGCCTGACCACCGGGATCAACACCACCCTCAACCAGGCCAATGACCCGGCGGGCGACTGCGTCAACGCTCCCGAGGCCCGCAGCACCTTCCCGGCTGGCAACAACACCTTGGTCAAGACCGGTGTTCCCTGCGGACCCAATCAGCTGGGGGCCCAGAACATCCACCAGCGGGTGGCCTTCGCCAACAATGAGCTCTCCCCGGCC
The DNA here is from genome assembly GCA_003244275.1 of Acidimicrobiales bacterium. Taxonomy (GTDB): domain Bacteria; phylum Actinomycetota; class Acidimicrobiia; order Acidimicrobiales; family QHCF01; genus QHCF01. Next base: position 2,605 of record QHCF01000224.1, on the reverse strand, counting down.
CAGTTCGATCTGACGCAGATCGTGGGAAGCGGCCGAACCGGGCTGACCGGTGTCAACAACAATCTGGTAGCCATCTGTAAGTCAGACATCCTGAGCGCAAATGGACTTGTTCCCGGACTTGCCCTTAGCGGACTCCTCGGCGTTACCCAGGCGCACGGATGCTGACCGCTCGTAACCCCCATCGGGGGGAGAGCGGTATCGTCGGGGCCAACTTGGTGGCGGTGATCGCCTTCGCCCTGTTTGCCGTCATCGTCCTGGCTCGAACCGTGATTTCGGCCCAGGACATCAACCACCAGGTGGCTGTGATCATCAGGCCCGAGATCGGCCAGGTCAACGTGAGCCTCAAGACGCTGCCGGTCCTCAACCAGGTCAACGCCACTGCCGCTCAGATCATGACCGCGGCCAAGCCGCTGTCAGGTCAGGCTGGACAGATCGTGGACGCCACCCAGACCATCATGGGCACCGTCCACACCATCAATGGCGCGGCCAACTCCATCAATGCCAGTGTCCACTCCATCGGCAGTGACGTCACCTCGGTGAGCGGGGCGGTGGGGTCCATCAGCTCCAGCGTCAACAACATCAGCGGCAAGGTGGGCGGCATCTCCGGCACCGTCAATGCCATCCAGCGCAACGTGGGTGCCATCTCCGGTGACACCGGGTCCATCAACTCCAGCGCCAAGAACATTCAGGGCAACCTGGGTGGGATCATGTCGACCGCGGCAGACATCAGGGGCAATCAGACTGCCGGTCTGATTGCTGGAGCGGCGGGTAATGGAGTGGCGGGTATCGACAATCGGGCCGAGACGGTAATTGGTCAGGTCGGATCGGGTCAGCCCAACACCATCAAGGCGGCCACGACGGCGATCAATGCCGCGATTCCCCCCATCACCAACAACGCCAGTCATATTTGTACCTCCCCAGTGTTCCAGGGGCAGGTTCAGCCGCTTAGCATACTTAAGCTGCCCCTCCTTTCACTCTTAGGCGTCGGACCCGCGAACTGTCCCTAAGGGTCCGGCGGTTCGACTGACTGATAGCAGCGAAGAGAGCGGGGGCCTATGAAACGGGTCCCCGCTCTTTGTTGCTGAAAGGCCTCCCAGTCAACTTGACGGTGAGCGTCTGACGAGCCGGTTGGGACTACCCGTGATCTCTAGCGGTTCAGTGGCGTCGTAGACGCCGTCGCCCACCAGGTGCTCCGACCCTCGGTAGACGTCACCCACCAACTCCAGGACGGTCAGGCTGGGTTTGCCACGGTCGATTATCCAGTAGTGGGGGCGGCCGGTTATCCTGACGACCCACAGGGGGATGTCCGCCCCCCAGCTATCTGACCAGCTGGTTGGGGATTACCCGCACATCCAGCGGCTCAATGGCGCCGTAGGCCTCATCGCCCAGCACACTCTCGACCTCTCGGTATTCATCGCCGACCAACCCTAGGTCCGGTTCGGGAGCATCCCTTCCCTGATGTGCCAGGCCAGGGGAGCGAAGAAGACCTCCAACCCTTGCAACAGGGCGGGGGGCCGAGACGCCCGTACAGGTTGCCCAGCACCCGCTGATGAAGGGGAGAGGGTGCCGGACTCACGACCAGAGCCCCGTCCATTATCTCGTAACGGCGCCCGTCAGCCGGCGTGTCCCCCAGGTCATCGAAGTCGAACGGCCTCCCGAGCTCGGTACCGATTGACATTGCCACTCCGCCATTATGCCAGGACAGCTGGTCCCAGCGGCTACCTCAGTGGCCGGCGGGGGGTGCCGTGGTTGCGGGTGGGGGAGTAGCCGGAGCGGCGGTGGTGCTGGGAGCCACGGTGGTGGTGGGTGCGGGTGGGACGAATGACGGGTCGCTGTGGAATGTGTTGGCCACTTGGTCGAATACCGGCGCCAGGTGGGAGAAGTCGCTGGCCGGTACGGCCTGGAACACCAGCTCGTTCATGGCCCGGCCCTGGAACACGAAGTACTGGGCGTGGACGCCGCCGGTACCGCCGTTGGCCCCCGGGAAGGTGTACAGGTAGTAGTAGCCGGGCATGCCGTTGAGCCTGAAGGTCTCCTGGTGGAGGATCTGGATGTTGTTGTTGGCGGTGCCCAGGATTCCGTCTGTCACCTTTTTGACGTCCGCCAGTTGCTGGGCCGTTCTCACGGGGGACTGCAACCCAATCACCCGCACACTGACGGCGTTCGTTCCTCCCACATCGAGCAGCAGCGCCAGCCCGTTGCCGGGCGGGACCGTGCGGGTCCAGTTCCTCGGGTAGGCGATGCTGAAGCCGTCGGCCGGATCCCGGTAGGTGACGAAGTTGGCGGGGATGCCTTTGTGGGTCGCTTGAGCCGGGACGGTCTTGGGATGACCGGAATGACGCCCGAGCAGGATGGCGCCAGCGAACAGGGCGATGACCACGACGACGCCGATGCCCGCCATGATCGCCCGGCGGCGCATCAGTGCCGCCCGCTCGACCTCGGCGGGTAGTGGCTCTTCGCCTGGCCCGGCAGCAGCGGATCCACCAGGCACTGGCTCGGTGACTTGCGCCGTGGCGGTGAGCACAGGAGCGCCCACGGTCGCGGCAGCCGGCGGTGTCGTAGCCGGCAGAGTCGTGGCCCTCGGCGGGGCAGGGGTGGGCGGAGT
>QHCF01000195.1:789-11454 GCA_003244275.1 Acidimicrobiales bacterium | reverse complement strand
GACGAGGCCCTGGCCCTGTTCGCCCAGCCCAAGGCCGGGCGGGGCCGGGGAGTGGCCAAGCCGCCGCTGCGAGAGCTGGGCCCCGATCCGGTCAGTGGCGGGCTGATGGTGGTCAAGGAGGGGCGTTTTGGCCCTTACGTCACCGACGGGGAGGTCAATGCCTCGCTGCGCCGAAGCGACACAGTGGACGGCCTCAGCCTGGAGCGGGCGGCCGAGCTGCTGGCAGTGAGGCGTGAGGCCGCCCCGGCCACGCCCCGGCCACGCTCCAGTGCCAAGGCTGGAGGGTCCAAGGCTGGCGGAGCCAAAGCTGGAGGAGCCAAGGCTGGCGGAGCCAAGGCTGGAGGGGCCAAGGCCAAGGCCGGAGTGACGAAGACCCGGGCGACCAAGACCAGGACCGGGTCGGCCAGGCCGGCCAAGGCCAGGGCTCGGACCGCCAAGGGCAGCCCCGGAGCGGCCAAGGCCGGGGGCCGTACGGCCAAGGCCGGTGGGCGCACGGCCAGGCCCGAGCCGACCAGCTAGCGCTGGCTGCCCGTCGGATGGGGGCGGCAGGGCGCGGACGCCTGGTCGCCTTGGAGGGCGGCGAGGCGTCGGGCAAGACGACCCAGGCCCAGTTGCTCGGTGCCGCCCTGGGGGCAGTGGTGACCAGAGAACCGGGGGGCACCCAGATCGGTGAACGCATCCGCTCGCTGCTGCTCGGAGATACCCTCGCTGAGCCGGCGGACCGGCCCGCGCCCGCTGAGCCACCGGATCGGAGGACGCCCGTTGGGCCGGCGGACCGGTCCGCACCCTCCACGCCACTTGGGACTTCCACGCCGTCCCCCCTAGTGCCCAGAGCCGAGGCCCTGCTGATGCTGGCCGCCCGGGCCCAGCACGTGGCCGAAGTGGTCGAACCGGCCCTGGCTGGCGGACGTTGGGTGGTGACGGACCGCTTCGCCGGTTCAACCCTCGCCTACCAGGGCTACGGCCGGGGCCTGGACCTGGTCGAGCTCCGCCAATTGTCGTCGTGGGCGACCAGCAACCTGTGGCCCGACCTGTCGGTCTTGTTGGAGGTACCGGCTGAGCTGGCAGCAACCCGCGGGCTGCCCGACCGAAGCCGCGATCGCTTCGAGGCCGAGGGATTGGACTTCCACCAGAGGGTGGCAGCCGGTTACCGGTCCCTGGTCGCAGCCGAGCCCGATCGCTGGGTGATGGTAGACGGATCAGGCCCATCAGCCGCGGTTGCCGTCCGGGTACTGGAAGCGGTGAGGGCTCGGCTAGCTCCATAAGATGGACGCCGGGGGTCGCCAGCCCGACACGTCACCGGCTAGCGCGAGTGGACCAGACCCCTAAGGACGCTGGCGGTGACCACGCCGTAGGCCAGGTGCGGGACGATGTCGCTGACCCAGTCCTTGGCCGCCCAGGTACGGGGGTCGGTCACCCCCAGGGCCACCATGGGCCCATTGCCACCCACCAGCGCTCCCACCGTGGCCACCACGCCACCCACCACCCGACCCGGGCGCCAGCCGGCCGAGCAGGCCAGGCCCAACAGGGCGCCCACGCCCACACCGGCAGCCAGGCCGGTGAGGGGACCGAGTCCGGCGATGCGGTTCTCCCGGGCCTCCCCACGGCCGGGGATGGGGATGTGGGCTTTCTCCGACAGCTTCTCGACGGTGTCCTGGGGTGTGCTGCTGGTCGGCCTGGCCCGGGCCACCATGTCCAGGTAGGTGACGGCGTTGAGGGCGGTGGTCCCTGCTGCCCCGGCCGCCGCCCCGATCACCAGGCCGCGCCATGCCCTCACTGCTGACAGCGATTCCCAGGGGAGTGCATAAAGGCACGCTAACATGCAAGTAATGCCTAGAACAGTGCAGATCCGCGACTTGGACGATGATTCCACGCCGCGCTGCAGCGCCGCGGCCGGGAGTGTAACTGTGCCTGAGCTTCTGCGCCGGGAAGCGGCTCTCCGCTGTTCGGTTGAGGTTCTCCGCGGATAACAGTCCCATCAGCAGCCGTAGAGTCAAGACCCGTGGGCGCCCTGTATGCCGACGTGGTCGGCCAGGACCTGGCGGTGGCCGACCTGCACGCAGCGGCTCGAGCGCCGGTGCACGCCTACCTGCTGGTAGGGCCGCCGGGCTCGGGCAAGCGGGCCGCCGCCCGCTCCTTCGCCGCCTCCCTGCTGTGCCGCCACGGTGGCTGTGGCCAGTGCGCCGACTGTCGACGAGCGCTGGCCGAGACCCATCCGGACCTGGTGGTGGTGGAGAGGGCGGCGGCCTTCATCCGGGTGGACGAGGCCCGGGAGATCACCCGGATGGCCGTGCGCAGCCCCCTGGAGGGCCGATATCAGGTACTGGTACTGGTCGACTTTCACCTGGTCGACAAGGCTGCTCCCGCCCTGCTCAAGACCATCGAGGAGCCTCCCCCGACCACCGTTTTCGTCATCCTGGCCGAGCACCTGGCTCCCGCCCTGGTGACCATTGCCAGCCGATGCGCCCGCATCGACCTCCTTCCCGTATCGGCTGATGCGCTGGCCGCCCAGCTCCGGGCCGAGGGCGTCGACGAGCAGACGGCTCGTGAGGCGGCGGCGGCCTCCGGTGGCCGGATGGACCGGGCTCGCCTGCTGGCCTCCGATCCTGGCATCACCGCTCGCCTGGCCCGCTGGCGGGAGGCTCCCCGGCGCCTGGACGGCACCGGAGCAGCGGTGGCATCAGTGGTGGACGAGCTGTTGGCCAGCGCCGACGCCACCCTGGAACCACTCAGGGGCCGCCAGGTGGCCGAGCTCGAGGCGCTGGCCTCGAGGGCTCGGATGGCCGGCGAACGCGCCATACCGGGCCACAGCGAGGTCCAGGCCCGCCATCGGCGCGAGCTTCGGCGGTGGAGGACCGACGAGCTGCGCTTCGGGCTGGCGGCCATGGCCGGGACCTACCGGGACCGCCTGGTGTCGACCTCGGCTACCGGCAGGCCCACTGCGGGTTGGATCGAGGCCATTCAGGCCATTCAGGCGGCCGCCGCGGCCCTGGACCGCAATCCCAACGAGGCGCTGTTGTTGCAGGGGCTGGCGCTCGGACTACCGCCGGCCGTTCCCCTGGAGGTGGGGGTACCCCCGGGGGCTGGCGGCGCTCATTTTCGCGCCTGAGTGCCAGGGAGAAGGGATCTGTCGGCACTGGTGGTTTACTTGGGTCGCAGCGCCCGAGTAGCTCAGACGGCAGAGCATTCGACTCGTAATCGAAAGGTCAGGGGTTCGATTCCCCTCTCGGGCTCCCATCCCATACGATCCCCCTCTCAGGTTTCCGATCAGGGCGCGGCTACTGTGCTGGGATGGCCGACCAGGCGGACTTCGCCGACCAGGCGATGCAGCACATGGGCGCTCTTTACAGCGCCGCGCTCCGCATGACCCGCAACCCGAGCGATGCCGAGGATCTGGTCCAGGAGACCTATCTCAAGGCTTACCGGGCCTATGGCGGCTTCCGGGAGGGAACCAACCTCAAGGCCTGGCTGTACAAGATCCTCACCAACACCTTCATCAACAGCTACCGGGCCCGCAAGCGCCGCCCGGAGCAGAGCGAGATCGAAGATGTCGAGGATCTGTACCTGTACCGGCGTCTGGGCGGTCTGGAGGCGGCGGCTGCGGGAATCAGCGCCGAGGATGAGGTGCTGGCCCATTTCACCGATACAGAGGTCAAGGAGGCGCTGGAGTCGCTTCCGGAGCAGTTTCGCATTGCCGTGCTCCTGGCCGACGTGGAGGGATTCTCCTACAAGGAGATAGCCGAGATCACCGATGTCCCGGTTGGCACGGTGATGAGCCGGCTGCATCGCGGAAGAAGGGCGCTGCAAAAGGCGTTGTGGGAATTTGGCTTGGAACGAGGCCTCGTCGGTGACCGAGACAGGTGACCTGCCTGCGGACTGCCCGACTCGGGCCAGGAGGATGACCAGATGCACGACGGCGAGAGCTGCCAGGACACGATTCACCGCCTGTACCACTTCCTGGACGGTGAGTTGACGGAGGACAAGCGGGCGGAGATCCGTCGCCACCTGGACGAATGCGGGCCCTGCCTGGATGCTTTCGACTTCGAGGCCGAGCTACGTCACATGATCTCCAACAGGTGCCGGGAGCGGGTGCCTGACCGGCTGCGGGCCAAGGTGGCGGCGGCCATCGGACACGAGCTGAATCAATGAGTGCGAAGTATCGTTGCCCCCGCGGAGCGGTGTCAGGAGTCCGAGCGAGCACGGTGGGCCTTGCGGAGCAGCGTTATCATGAGTGAGGCCATCTCCTGGGATGTGGTGCAGCGGGTGGCGGCCCGGGTGGCCGATGCCATGGGACCTTCTGAGGATTACCATTCGGCTGCCCTCCAGTCCCATTTCGACGAGCTCACGGCCCAGGCCGAGGATCTGGTGGGGGCGGCCACCGGGCTGCGGTCGCTGGCTGGCCCGGCCAGGGCCCGGGTAACCGACAGGGCCGGTTGGGTCACGGCCAACGTGGCCTCGTTCCAGCGCCTGCTGCGTCCAGTGATCGACCGGCTGGCGCCACGGTTGCCGGGCGGGCCCCTGGCCAGCGTCGGGCGGGTGGCGGCAGGGGTACAGGTGGGGACCATTCTGGGCTGGATGTCGACCCGTGTCCTCGGCCAGTACGACCTGCTCCTGGTCGAGGAAGAGCGCCCCGAGGACCAGGACATGCTCTACTTCGTAGGGCCCAACATCGTGGGTCTGGAGAAGCGCTTCGGGTTTCCCCCCAAGCAGTTCCGGCTGTGGCTGGCGCTGCATGAGGTCACCCACCGAGCCCAGTTCACGGGCGTGCCGTGGATGCGGGCCCATTTCCTGGCTCTGGTCGAGAAGGGGATAGGGAGCATCGATCCTGACCCCCGCCGACTCCTGGAGGCGTTCAAGACGGCGGCTGGCCAGATTCGAGAGGGGACCAATCCCTTGGCCGACGGTGGCCTGCTCAACCTGGTGGCTGGGCCTGAGCAACGGGCCGCCATCGGTGAGCTCCAGAGCCTCATGAGCCTGCTGGAGGGCCATGGTGATGTGGTCATGGACCGTGCCGGGGCCGCCGCCATCCCCAGCGCCGCCCGTTTCTCCCGGGTCCTCAAGGAGCGTCGCAACCAGGCTCGGGGACCGGCCCGGTTGCTGCAACAGCTGATCGGGTTGGAGGCCAAGATGCGCCAGTACCAAGAGGGTGAGGATTTCATCGCCGCGGTCGAAGCCGACGGTGGCATGGAGCTGTTCGACACGGTATGGCGAGGGCCTGAGTGGCTGCCCAGCCTGGAGGAGGTCCGGGATCCGCCTCGGTGGGTCAGCAGGGTCCGGGCCGCCGCCGCCGCCCAGGGTTGAGTTTCCCGGTGCCCACCGCTACGACGCGCACCGGGATGACCGCCCGGCTGCTGGGCAGCTGCCGATTTCCTCCGTCGGGTACGCACCTCACCTGCGGCGTCTCCGGCGGTGCTGACTCGTTGGCCCTGCTGGTTCTGGCCACCGCGGCTGGCTGCCGGGTCACCGCCGTCCACGTCGACCATGGGTTGCGCCCTGGCTCGTCCGCTGAGTCCGAGGTGGTGGCGGCTGCCGCTGGGCGCTTCGGAGCGTGCTTTCGAGCGGAGCGGGCCCATGTGGCTCCCGGCCCCAATCTGGAGGCCCGGGCCCGCGCTGTCCGTTTGGCCGTCCTGGGTGAGGGAGCGGCCACCGGTCACACGGCTGACGATCAGGCCGAGACCATGATCCTCAACCTCATGCGGGGAGCTGGTCTGGACGGGCTGGCGGGCATGCGACCGGGGCCCCGCCATCCCATTCTCGCCCTGCGGCGACGCGACACGGTCGCCCTGTGTGCGTCCGAGCATTTGCAGCCGGTCACCGATCCCACCAATTTCGACCCTGTTCATCGCCGCAATCGGGTCCGCCACGAGGTGATGCCCCTGTTGTGCGAGGTGGCCGGTAGGGACCTGGTCCCTGTCCTCACCCGCCAGGGTGCCCTGTTGGCCGACGAGGCTGACCTGCTGGACAACATGGTGATCGGAGCCGACCCCACCGACGCCCGATGGCTGGCCGGGGCTCCCCTGCCCCTGGCCCGGCGCAGCGTGCGACGCTGGCTCAGAGATGAGGAGGGCCATCCGCCGGCAGCGGCCGCAGTGGAGCGGGTGTTGGCGGTGGCGGGCGGCCAATTTCGGGCCTGTGAGGTGGGAGACGGTCTCCGCGTGGCACGCACCGAGGGCCGCCTGAGGACCGAGCCAATCACATGACCTCGGCTCCTGATGCGGACCCCCAATCCCCTGGCGCCGGGTGGCCCAGGATCGACCTGGGCGACCCTGTGGTTACCTCAGCCGACCTGCTGGCCCGGGTGACCGCCCTGGGCGACCAGATAACCGCCGACTACGTAGGACGGGCTCCGTTGCTGGTGGGCGTGCTCAAGGGCGCCTTCATCTTCATGAGCGACCTGGCCCGCTCCATTCGCCTGCCCGTCGAGTTCGATTTCATGGCGGTGGCCTCCTACGGGAGCGCCACCAAGACCAGCGGGGTGGTGCGCATCGTCAAGGATCTGGACCTCGACCTGACCGGGCGCCATGTCTTGGTGGTCGAGGACATCGTCGACAGCGGCCTCACCCTGTCCTACCTCCGGCGCAACCTGCTGGCTCGCCATCCGGCCAGCCTGGAGGTCTGTGCCCTGCTGGTAAAGGAGGGCCTCCAGCGCACCGAGCTGGATCTCAGATATGTGGGTTTCCACATCCCACCGGACTTCGTGGTGGGCTATGGGCTGGATGTCGGCGAGCGCTACCGCAACCTCTCGGATGTGCACGTCTATCGCGGGCCCGACTCGTCGAGCCCGACAGTGCCCCAGTAAGGCGTTGGGCGTCGACCGCCTCCGAGTGCAGGCGGCGGTGCACGAGCTGCTGGCCGCCATGGGGGAGGACCCGCACCGGGAGGGCCTTCTTGAGACGCCCAGGCGGGTGGCGGCGATGTACGCAGAGGTCCTGGCCGGTCTGGAGGACGACCCGGCGCGCCACCTCACTGTCACCTTCGCGGCCGAACACGACGAGATGGTCATGGTGAAGGACATGGCCTTCGCCTCGTTGTGCGAGCACCACATGGTGCCCTTCATCGGTCGGGCCCACGTGGCCTACATTCCCAACCAGGACGGTCGGATCACTGGGCTCTCCAAGCTGGCCCGGGTGGTGGACGGCTTCGCCCAGCGCCTCCAGGTCCAGGAGCGCCTGACCACCCAGGTGGCCGACACCCTCGAAAAGGTGCTCGAGCCGCGCGGGGTGCTGGTGGTGGTGGAGGCTGAGCACCTCTGCATGTCCATGCGGGGGGTCCGCAAACCTGGTGCCATCACGGTGACGTCGGCGGTCCGGGGCCTCTTTCGGGCTGACCTGGCCACCCGGGCCGAGGCCATGCAGTTCATCCACGGTGGCCAGGGGGCGGGCCGTTGAATGGCTACGGGCGCAGCTACGGCCGCCAACGGATAAAAGGGGGACGCCGGTTGGCCGTTTACGCTGGCCGGGATGAGTGCGCTGGTCATGGGAGTGCTGAACGTCACGCCTGACTCGTTCTCCGACGGTGGACGCTATCTCGACCACGACGTGGCAATAGCCCGGGGGTTGGAGATGCTGGCCGAGGGAGCGGCGGTGATCGACATCGGGGGGGAGTCCAGCCGGCCTGGCGCCAAGCCGGTCACCGCCGCCGAGGAATGCCGGCGGGTCCTGCCGGTAGTCGAGGCCCTGGCACCTCACGGCCGGGTCTCCATCGACACGGCCAAGGTGGCGGTTGCCGAAGCGGCGCTGGCCGCCGGGGCGACCCTGGTGAACGACATCACCGCCTCGCTGGCCGAGGTGGCGGCGGCCGCCGGGGTGGGTTTGGTGGTCATGCACATGCAGGGCACGCCCCAGGACATGCAGCGCAGCCCGCGTTACACCGACGTGGTGGCCGAGGTGCGCGACTTCCTGCTCGCCCGGGCCGACAAGGCCCTGACCCAAGGGGTGCCCGAGGTCTGGGTCGACCCCGGCATCGGATTCGGAAAATATCCTGGTCACAACCTGACGCTCCTCTGTCACCTGCACCAGCTGGTCGCCGACGGCCATCCGGTCCTGGTCGGTACCAGCCGCAAGAGCTTCCTCGGGTCGCTCGACCCGGTCCGGGTCGAGCCCTCGCCGGTGCATGACCGCACCGAGGAGTCTCTGGCCACTGCGGTGTGGGCCATGTCGGCTGGTGTGGGAATGGTGCGGGCTCACGACGTGGCTGGCACCATCCAGGCTGCCCAGGTGGTGGGCTATGGCTCTGGAGGGCGCTGGTGAGGGGGCGGTGGGCGGACGGCATCCCGCCCCGCAATTTTGCCTGGATCATCAAGGACCAGCTGGCCATCTCCGAGCGGCCCGGTGGCCAGTCCCGCAATCACCGCCCGGTTCGCCGCCAAGAGGAGATTCTCTGGTTGAGGAGCCAGGGGTTCACCCGGGTGGTCTCGCTGCTCGCGTCTCCTCACAACCTCCGTGCCTACGAGCAGTTGGGGCTGGCCTGGTCTCAGGTCCCGTTCTCGGTCAATACCGAGGTCCGGACCAACCTGGTCGATCTCTATGCCCAGCTGCGCGTCCTGCTGGAGGCCGACGAGCACCTACTGGTGCATGAGGAAGAGCTCAGCGACCAGTTGGTGGGGGCCATGGCCGGGTACCTGCTCTGGTCCAAGAAGCTGGCCAGCGGGGCCCAGGCCATCAGCATCCTCGAGCAGATGGTGGGGCGCCAGATGGGTTCGGTTGGTCGGGAGCTGGTCGCCCTGACCCCAGAGCTCTGAGCGGTGGGAAGCCTCGGGTGCATCGAATTGCGGGGGCTGCGAGTGGTTGGTACCCACGGCGCCCTTCCCGAGGAACAGGAGCGGGCCCAGCCCTTCGAGGTGGACCTGGACGTGGAGGTCGATCTGGGGCAGGCGGCCGACAGCGACGATCTGGCCGACACGGTTGACTACGCCCGGGCCGTACAGCGGGCCGCGGCGGTGGTGACCGGCGAGAGCTTCCGGCTGCTGGAGGGCTTGGCCGGCGCCATAGCCCGGGCCGTGTTGGCCGACCAGCGGGCCCGGTCGGTGACCGTGACGGTGCGCAAGCTGCGCCCGCCGGTGGCTGCTGACCTGGCATCGGTAGGTGTCCGCCTGACCCGCCGATCCCACGCCGGCACCCGGCCCGACCCTGGCACCCGGCCCGAGGCGGGCGACCGGCCCGACCCTGGCTACCGGTGAGGGCCTTCCTGGGACTGGGCTCCAACCTGGGTGACCGGCGCCGGCAATTGCGGGAAGCGGTGTCGGCTCTGCCCGACCTGGTGGCAGTGTCCCCCTTGTATCAAAGTGACCCTGTTGGCGGGCCGCCCGGCCAGGGCCAGTACCTCAATCTGGTGGCCGAGCTGGACACCGATCTGACCGCTCGTCAGCTCCTGTCACTGTGTCATTGGCTGGAAGGGGCAGCCGGTCGGGTGCGAGGAGAGCGCTGGGGGTCACGTTCGCTGGATGTGGACGTCTTGTTGGTTGGTGAGCTGGAGACGCGAGAGGACGATCTGGTGGTCCCCCATCCGCTTATGTGGAACAGGGGATTCGTGCTGCGCCCTCTGGCCGACCTGGCCCCCGAGCTGGTGCCTCCCGGGTGGGAGGCCTGGGTCGTTGGTCGAGCCGAGCCGGCAGGTACCCTGGACCTGCTCGCGAACGGCACTCCCGATGCGGGGGCCGGAACGTCGAAAGCAAGGTGATGGCGGTGAACCGGGTAGGCCCTGACCGATGATGGTTGTTGACACGGTCGCCGGACTGATGAAGGCGACCGAGGAGGCTCGGTCGGACGGCCGGCGGGTTGGTCTGGTTCCGACCATGGGCGCCCTGCACCCCGGACACCTGTCCCTGTTGCGCCGGTCCGTTCAGGACGACGACACAGTGGTGGCCACCGTGTTCGTCAACCCCCTCCAGTTCGCGGCCGGGGAGGATCTGGCCAGCTATCCGCGGGACCTCCGCCGGGATCTCGTCCTGGCTGACGAGGCAGGTGTCGATTACCTGTTCGTGCCAACCTGTGAGGAGATGTACTCGCAGCCGCCCCTCATCACCATCGGGGTGGCGGCTCTGTCGCAGCGTCTGGAAGGGTGTTACAGGCCAGGTCATTTCGAGGGAGTGGCCATGGTGATAGCCAAGTTGTTCGCCATGGTCGGGCGTTGCCGGGCCTACTTCGGGGAGAAGGACTACCAGCAGCTGTGCCTGGTGCGCCGCTTGGCGGCCGACCTGTCCTTCCCGGTGGAGGTGGTCGGCTGCCCCACCGTCCGCCACCCAGATGGGCTGGCCCTCTCCAGTCGCAACGTCCGGCTGTCTCCCACTGAGCGAGTGGCCGCTCCCGTGATCCACCGAGCACTGGTGGCGGGGCGACACGCGGTGGAGGCGGGGCGGTGTGACCCAGCGGTGGTCTCGCAGGTGATGGCGGACGTCATGTCGGGTGAGCCGCTGGCCGATCTTGAGTATGCCGAGGCAGCCGACCCGGGCGATCTGCGCACCCCGGATCGCCTGGCCGGCGAGGTGCGCCTGCTGGCGGCGGCCAGGATCGGCGCCGTCCGCCTCATCGACAACCTGGCGGCGGTGTTTGGCCAGCCCCGCGCCGACTGCGAAGGACGCTCCCACTCCCAGAGGCGCCCCCACCCCGAAGGGCAGCTATGCGACGGCGGATGATGAAGTCCAAGATCCACCGGGCCACCGTCACC
>QHCF01000195.1:0-751 GCA_003244275.1 Acidimicrobiales bacterium | reverse complement strand
CTCGACATCGACAACGGGGCTCGATTCGAGACCTATGCGATCCCTGGGGAAACCGGCCAGGTGTGCCTGAATGGGGCGGCGGCACGACTGGTCCAGCCGGGCGACACGGTCATCATCATCTCCTACGCGGACTATGAGGACGCCGAGCTGGACGGCTTCGAACCCCGGGTGGTCCAGGTCGATTCGGCCAATTCAGTCACCGACCAGGCACCTCCTCCCTAGGTGGACACTCATCAGCAGGCCCCCACCGTCCCAGGGCCCATGGACGTGCTGGTGCTGGGTAGTGGGGTGGCCGGGCTCTCAGTGGCCATGACCCTCTACTCCATAGCGGGGGCGGCCGAGCCTCTGGCCGGCATGCGGATCGGCATCCTGACCAAGGCGGAGCTGGCTGACGCCACCACCCGATGGGCCCAGGGCGGGGTGGCCGTTGTCCTACCGGTGGATGGGAGCACCGACCGCCAAGGTCGGGACTCCACCGCGCTCCACCTGGACGACACCGTGGCCGCCGGGGCGGGGCTCTGCGACACCGACGCAGTCGGGGTCCTGGTCAGGGAGGGGCCTCGGCGGGTACAGGACCTGATCGCCCTGGGCACCGTCTTCGACCGTCAGCCCAGCGGTGAGCTGGCGCTAGCCCGAGAGGGCGGTCACTCCACCGCCCGGGTGGTCCACGCCGGAGGTGCGGCCACTGGCGCCGAGGTCGAGCGAGCCCTGGTCGAGGCGGTTCGGGCCACCCCTGCGGTGATCCTCGAGG
>QHCF01000021.1 GCA_003244275.1 Acidimicrobiales bacterium | reverse complement strand
TGGAGGTCGATGTAGAGCAGGTCGGGCTCACCCTCCACTGAACAGACCACGTGGCGTTCCCAGACCTTGTCCGAGAGGGTCCTCGGTTTGGCGGTGGAAGCGCTCATCCTCCGACCTCGACTATCTCCACCGTCAGGGTTCCGCCGGGAGCCTGGTACTCGACGGTCTGGCCGGCGCCCCGCCCCATCAGCGCCTTGCCCAGGGGAGAGCCGGGCGAGACCACCGAGACGTCTTCACGGCGCTCTTCGATCGACCCGATCAGGTAGCGCTCCACCTCGTCGTCGCCCTGGTAGCGCAGGCCGACGACCATCCCCGTGGTGATTGAATCTCCCCGCCCGTCGGCGTCCACCACCTCGGCCTTGCCCAACAGGGCCTGGAGCTGGCGGATCCGGGCTTCCATCTTTCCCTGGCTGTCCCTTGCCGCGTGGTAGTCGCCGTTCTCCGACAAATCGCCCAGGGCCCTGGCTGTCTCGATGGCCCGAGCGATCTCCACTCGTCCCCGAGTGGTCAGGTCGTCAAGCTCGGCCACCAAGCGACGGTGGGTCTCGCTGGTGAGTTGGATATCGCTCATTGCCATCGAGGCTATCGTCCGAGTGGACCTGGCGGTTCTTCATCAGCCTCGCCGGACGTCGGGAGAAATGGGTTGTCACGATACAGGGTCGGCCTCATAGGGGGCGACGGCATAGGTCCGGCGGTGGTCGCCGAGGCCCTGAAGGTGGTGGACGCGGCCGGCGTAGAGCTGGACACCGTCGAATACGACCTGGGGGCCGACCGCTACCTGCGTACCGGTGAGATCCTGCCCGACCCGGTGCTGGCCGAGCTGGGCGACCTCGATGCCATCCTCCTGGGAGCGGTGGGACCGCCGCTGGGTAGCCGGGCGGTGCCACCCGGGGCTCTGGAGCGAGGTCTGCTGTTGCGCTTGCGCTTCGAGCTCGACCTCTACGTCAATCTCCGGCCGTTCACCTCGGGGGCCGGATCCCTGTTCCCGGCCCTGGACTTTGCCGTGGTGCGGGAGAACACCGAGGGCGTCTACGCCGGTGAGGGTGGCTGCCTGCGACGGGGGATGCCGGGGGAGGTGGCCACCCAGGGATCGGTCAACACCCGCTTCGGGGTGGAGCGCTGCGTCCGCTATGCGTTCGAGTTGGCCAGCTGTCGGTCCCGCCAGCACCTGACACTGGTCCACAAGACCAATGTGCTCACCTTTGCCGGGGATCTCTGGCAGAGGACGTTTGACGCGGTGGGAGCTGAGTATCCGGGAGTGGAGACCGCCTACCAGCACGTGGACGCAGCCTGCATCCACCTGGTGGAATCTCCCAACCGCTACGACGTGATCGTCACCGACAACCTGTTCGGTGACATCCTCACCGACCTGGCGGGGGCGGTGACGGGGGGCATCGGCCTGGCCGCTTCGGCCAACCTCAACCCGGCCCGCACCGGCCCGTCGCTTTTCGAGCCGGTGCACGGGGCGGCCCACGACATAGTGGGATCCGGCCGAGCCAACCCCTTGGCCGCCATCCGCTCGGCAGCCCTGATGCTCGATCACCTGGGCGAGACTGAGGCGGCCGCCCGAGTCACCAAGGCGGTAATCGAGTGGGCCGCCGAGCCGTCGGCAACTGCTCGCCAACAGGACCCGGTTACCACTCTCAGCACAGCCGAGATCGGCGATGCCATCGCAGAAAGGGTGTAGTCATGCCAATTGTCGCTACCGAGAAGATCTGGATGGACGGTGAGCTGGTGGACTGGGACATGGCCCGGATCCACGTGCTCTCCCACACCCTGCACTACGGCTCGGGCGTCTTCGAGGGTATCCGGGCCTACATGACTTCGGCGGGACCCGCTGTTTTTCGCCTCTCCGACCACGTCATCAGGTTGCTGGACTCGGCCCGCGTCTATCTCATCGATGTGCCATTCACCCATTCGGAGCTGGTGGAAGCGGTCAAGCAGGTGGTGGCGGTGAATGGCCTGGGTGCCTGTTACATCCGTCCGCTGGTCTTCCTGGGCTACGGCGAGATGGGCCTCAACCCCTTGCCCTGCCCGGTCAATGTGAGCATCGCCGCCTGGGAGTGGGGCAGCTACCTGGGCGATGAGGGAGTGGCGTCGGGGGTGCGGGCCAAGATCAGCTCGTGGCAGCGCCACGATCCCAATGCCGTGCCCCCAGCGGCCAAGGGAACCGGGATGTACGTCAATTCCTCGCTGGCCAAGGTGGAGGCGCTCAAGGCTGGCTACGACGAGGCCATCTTGTTGTCATCCCAGGGCTACGTGAGTGAGTGCACCGGGGAGAACCTCTTCGTGGTCAAGGGTGGCCGGATAGTCACCCCGCCAGTGTCGGCCGGGGCGCTGGAGGGGATCACCCAGGCATCGGTGACCACCATCGCCAGAGATCTTGGTCACCCGGTGGAGGTGGCCAATCTGCTCAGGACCGACCTGTACCTGGCCGACGAGGTGTTCCTGTCCGGTACCGCGGCCGAGGTGGTGCCCATCCGGTCCGTCGATGACCGGGTTGTCGCTGACGGCAAACCGGGACCGGTGACCCGCCAGATCCAAGAGATCTTCCACGCCGCGGTACGAGGCGAGGTGGCCCAGTACAAGGACTGGTGTGAGCATGTCGGCTAGTCGCCCGGAATGCCAGACCCGGGGGCGGGGCCCGGCCGGCACGGCGGCTGCGTCGTGACCCAACCTGACTACGTCCCCGTCACCAGCGGCAACCAGGTTCGCCCGGTCGACCTGCTGCCGACGCCGGCACTCTGGAGCGCTGACCGGCCGGGCGAGGTCCGCGGGGCCGAGCAACCGTCGGGCGCGGGTATGGGCACGCCCGGGCCCGACCAGGGATATGCGTTGCACCTGGCTGAGCGTTTCGCCGACCAGCTGGTGTTGTCCGAGGGCGAGCGGGCCGAGGATTCGATGGCCGGCTGCCTCGGGGTGGCCCTGCGACGAGCCGCTCTGTTCAGGCGGGCACCCGTGATCCACGACTGGACCGTGGCCCTTGCGGTATGGGGTTTCCTCGGCGGGGCACCTGAGGATCTGGTCGCCTACCGCCGACCGTTGTTCCTGGGCGCCTCCCACGACTACTGGG
>QHCF01000116.1 GCA_003244275.1 Acidimicrobiales bacterium | reverse complement strand
TCGATGCCCTGGCTGAGGGTGACGGTAGCCATGCCACAGCCCTGGCAGCCTCCCGACAGGCGCAGGTAGGCCGTCCCCTCCTCCACCGCTACCAGGTCGGCCCGTCCACCATGGGCGGCGATGCCAGGGTTCACGTCGGCGTCGAGGACGGCTATGACCCTCTGGGCCACCTCGCCCGAGAGATCGGCAGGGGGGTGGGCGGGGGCGCTGGTCGGGCTGGTGGGGTTGACGATCACCATCCCCGCCTCGTCGCCCTGGCTGGAAACATCGAGGGTGGCGCCCCGCAGCTTGTCGGCGCTGGCCGCGGGAATGACCACCGCCAGGCCGTCGTCATCCTGCTGAACGACGTCGTCGGCCCCAGCGTCGGCCATGGCCTCGAAGTACATGTCGTAGGTGTAGTTGGGCCCCGCCGTGCCACTCACCTCCAGCCAGAGGGCCAGGCGATCGCCACCCTCCTCCTCGGCCCGGGCACCGAGCACCATGGCTCGGGCGGTGTCGCTGATCCTTAGCAGCGGCTGGGTCTCGGTGATCTCCTCGGGGCTCATGTCCCACCTCGTCTCTTGAGTGTCGCCTGCCTGTCTTCGGGCGTCCCTGACCCCGTCGGGGTGTCACCCCAGCACCGAGGCTGTGACCCCGGCAACAAAAGTGTCCCCCCGGCATCGGGCCTACCCGCCATGATAGGCGCATGGCCCGGATTGTCCTGCTGCTGCCCACTGCCACCTATCGGGCGGCCGCCTTCCTGGCCGCCGCCACCGAGCTGGGTGCTGAGGTGGTGGTGGCTTCCGAGCGGCGCCAGGCGTTGGCCAGGACCATGGGCGACCGAGCCGTGGTGGTCAATTTCGACAAGCCCCAGGCTGCGGCCGACGTCATTGTGGACCTGGGTCAGCGCCGTCGGATTGACGCGGTGGTGGCGGTGGACGATCAGGGATTGCTGACCGCAGCTCTGGCCTCGGCGGCCTTGGGCCTGCCCCACAACTCGCCCGAGGCGGTGGGTGCCACCCGGGACAAGGCGGCCCTTCGGAGCCGCCTGGCAGCCACCGGGGTGTCCCAGCCGGAGTGGAGGGTGGCAGGTCCCGAGGCCGATGGCCACCAGGTGACCAGGCTGTGCCAGGAGCTGGGTTTGCCGTGTGTGCTCAAGCCGGTCTCGCTGGCGGCCAGCCGGGGCGTGATCCGGGTGAACGACTCAGCCAGCGCTCCGCCGACCGCGGCCCGGATACGAGCCATCGCCGCCGAAGCCGGGGCCAGCTCGACGTTGCTGGTCGAACGTTACGTCCCCGGCCGAGAGGTGGCGGTGGAGGGCCTGCTCAGGCGGGCACGCCTCGAAGTCCTGGCCATCTTCGACAAGCCCGACCCGCTGGAGGGACCCTACTTCGAGGAGACGATCTATGTCACGCCGTCCCGGCTGCCCGCTGACGTCCAGCGTGGCGTCACCGATCTGGTGGGAGCGGCGTGTGCAGCTCTGGGTTTGGTGGAGGGTCCGGTGCACGCCGAGGTACGCACGGATGGATCGGCCCTGTGGCTGATCGAGGTGGCGGCCCGGACCATCGGGGGACTGTGCTCCCGGGCATTGGTCCTGGGGGCGGGGATCAGCCTCGAGCACCTGGTCGTTGCCCACGCCCTGGCACTCGAGAATCTGCCCCCGCGCTCCGCCAGCACAACGGTCCAGGGGGAGCACGGAGGGCCACGCCGGGGTGGTGCGGACGCCCGCATGGCAGCCTCCGGAGTGATGATGCTGCCCATCCCGATGGGCGGCGTCTTGGAGGGCGTGGGGAACAAGCAACGGGCTTCGGAGCTCCCGGGCGTGACCGACTTGGAAATCTCGATTGCCCCCGGTCGCCGTGTGCGGCCTCTTCCTGAGGGTGACCGCTACCTGGGCTTCATCTTCGCCCGGGCTGACACGCCCGAGGAGGTGGAGACCGCCCTGCGGGCCGCTCACGACACCCTTGACATATGCATCAGGCCCTGAAAGTGCCCGCGGCGCTCGCATGTGGATCAGGTCGGCCTCGAACTCCGCCACCCCATACCCAGGGTCATTCCCAACTCTGACGAACTCGATGAGAGAATCGAGGAGACATAAGATTCCGTCAAGCTGGATGAACTTTCATGCCGAGAGGGAGAGGGAGAGGGCCAGACGGCGGCGACCGCCCGCAAGTTGACCCTGATGACCGGGGTTGCCCCACCACGCCGGCGTAGACCCTTTTACACCACCGGTTCCAATTGCTCCGGACCAGCGAGGGACGCCTACATCCGCCAGCCCGGGATTCCTCTTGGTGGCCAAGGCGCGGCAGCCCGGGGCTTGGCCGGGGACTCGCTCAGGGGGGACCTGGGGGTTTGACCGTGACCTCTACGAAGTGCAGGGACCGACGGTCCGGCCCGCCCAAATGCGTGTCAGTCGAAGCGGTGCTGCCACCCGGTGACGAGAAGAGGCCCTCCTTTGACGCGGCGCTCGGACGGCTCAGCGGTGCACACGCCGATACGAATAGGAGTGCGTAGCCCGGCAGTGGCAAAGGCATCAGCGACAGCTTGGACATCGGGGGCGGCGAACACCAGCTCATAGTCCTCGCCGCCCCCCAGGGCATCGTCCATGGTCGCCCCGTCGGCGACCGGAACCTCGTCAAGTGCCACTCCGACCCCCGAAGCCACGGCCAACCGGTTCAGGTCGAGGCCCAGCCCGTCGGAGACATCGATCATGGCCGTGGCCCCGGCCGCAGCTGCCGCCTGGCCCTCGGCCACTCGCGCTCGCGGCCGGCGATGGGCCACGATGGCGGCTGCGACGGCCGGACCGGCTTCGGTGACTTCGTCGACCGCTTTGGCGCGAGCTGCTCGGAGGTAGGACAGGCCGGCTGCTGAGGCGCCCAACGGACCGGTTACCCACAGGATGTCGCCGGCACTGGCTCCCGAGCGCAGTACTGCGCGTCCCCCCGGGACCTT
This sequence comes from Acidimicrobiales bacterium, assembly GCA_003244275.1. GTDB lineage: Bacteria > Actinomycetota > Acidimicrobiia > Acidimicrobiales > QHCF01 > QHCF01. Next base: position 8,426 of record QHCF01000116.1, on the reverse strand, counting down.
CCCGGTCACAGCCACCGACACCACGAGCGTGTCGGCGTTGGCCAGGTCGCCTCCCACCACCGGGCAGGCGTAGTCTCGCGCCGCCTCGGCCAGCCCCGAATAGAGCAGATCGATGTCCGTCCCGGCCGGTACGGCTACCGACACCAGAGCTCGCTCAGGTCGTCCCCCCATAGCGGCCAAGTCGCTCACATTGACGGCCAGCGCCTTCCACCCGAGGTCATCCAGAGCCACCAGCTCCAGGTCAGCATGAACACCAACCACCGTCAGATCGGTCGCCAGGAGCAGGGGACCTGCCGAGGGGCTCACCACTGCGGCGTCGTCACCGATCCACACCTCTCCGGCAGGCGCCCCCGGCAGCAGGAGTTGGATGTGCTCAATGGCCGCCATCTCGTCCATTGGTTTCAGCGTAAGCGGGCCGCCCACCATCGCCTGACCGATCCAGCACGAGCGGCCCGCAGCGACAGGATCCCCCAGGGGGAGATTGCCGAAACTGGGTTCCAGATCGCGGATCCTGACGTCACCCCGATGGGCGTGGCACGATGAAGCACGGTGGATCATTACCGGACCCTCGGCATCGGCCGGGGAGCCAACCAGGATGAGGTGGCCCGGGCATTCCGTGAACGGGTGCGACGCACCCACCCCGATATTGACCCGTCGCCGGATGCCACCGCTCAGTTGCTTGCAGTGATCGAAGCCGGTGAGGTCCTACGCCACCCTGAGCGTCGCCAGCGCTACGACACCTGGCTGGCCAGCCTTGACCGGCCAACTCCCACCGTTCGCCTCTATCGCCACGCCAGCCTGGCCAGCCAGGTACTGACGGCCATCCTGGGCCACCTTGCCCGACGGGCAGCCCTGGCCAACCGGGCTCAGCAGTCCGGCCGCGTCCGCTAGTAGCCAAGACATTTGCTCCACACAGGTGCGCCTCAGCATTACCAAGGACAGGTCACCGAAGTGAACCCGACTCAGCGATTGAAGGATTCCCAAGCGGGTAAAGGTAAGGGGGAATTTTTACTATGAGGCCAGCTAACCTGCAGTGGGCGCAGTGTCACTGGCCGCACCTCAACAACGCAGGAGGCGGAGATGGGCGTATCACGTCGACAGTACGGATTTCTGATCGGTTTCCTGGTCGTTTGGCTGGCGTGGGAGGCGACCTGGGTGGTGTTGGCTGCCATCGCCGCCGGACTCCTCTGCTACCTGGCGGTCAAGCTCCTGGAGGGTGATTTGGACGTCAATGAGCTGACTGACCGCTTCCGCAACGACCGTTCAGGGCGCTAGGTCCGCTGGCCTGGCAATCTGCTCCGCGCAGAGAACTAGCATCGCAACTCTTGAGCTACCAACCCGAAAGGATCTCTCTATGTCCGAGACCGTCAAGGCAACCACCGAGACAGCGCTGACTGACGCCCGGCCCAGCACCGGGACCTCGGCTATCGAACGCCGGGGAGGCGGTGCTCGCCTGCGCACTGAGCATGGCACAACCCAGATCGCCGACACCGTGGTAGCCAAGATTGCCGCACTGGCCACCCGGGAGATCTCCGGGGTCCAGGCCATGGGCAAGGGTATGGCTCGTGCCTTCGGCGCCATCCGCTCCCGGGTACCGGGAGCCGCTCCCGACACCTCGACTCAGGGAATAGCCGTGGAGGTCGGTGAGGCACAGTGTGCCATCGACATCGACATCGTTGTGTACTACGGCCAGAGCGTGATCGAGGTGACCGAGGCGGTGCGGGACAACGTTCTCAACCGCCTGGAGACGATGACCGGGCTCCAGGTCGTGGAGGTCAACATCTTCGTCGACGACCTGTACATGGATCCAGAGCCCGACACTGAGCCCGTCTCCCGCGTCAGTTGACCCTCGGCGGGCGGACGGGCCAGCCGGGCCGACATCTTCAGTGAGCTCCAATCGGGTGAGCCGGAGCGCGCTGGCCCAAGCGGTGGCTGAGGCGGTCAGCGCCGTGCCCGGTGTGGCCCGCCTCTCACCCGGCGGCGTGGTGGAGGTGGCTACCCAGTTCGCCGGCGGCAAAGTGGTCGGTATCCTCCTGACGCCCACTGCCGTGAGGGTCCATGTGGTGATCGACAGGGTGCCCGTGCCTCTGGTGGCGGCGGCTGTCAGCCAGGCGGCCCGGCGCGCACTGGACCGCCTGGCTGACTCCCGGGCGGTGGACGTGGTGGTGGACGACATTGTGCTGGGTGCCATGGAGTCGGTTGAGCGGTCGTGAGACCGCTCAACCGCTTGGTGGGCTTCCTGCTGGGACTGGCCCTGGCCGGAGCGGGGGGGATCACGGTTGCCGAGGTCATCCTGGCTGCCGTCGGACATTCGTTCGTGGTCATTCCCGCCGACCGATGGCTGCATACCCTGCGAACCACCGGGTGGTCGAGCCAGATGGCCACCATTGGCTCCGCCGTGGCAGCCGCCCTCGGCCTGATACTGCTGGTCACCGAGTTCTGGCCCAGGCGCCCCCGACGAGTACGGTTGGCCGGCGAGATCGCCACGCCGGGCCAGGTCGCCACGCCTGGCAAGGTCTCATCCCCGGCGGCCACTGACGACGCCACCCACGAGCTGGATGCTCGCTCGGGTGACGGGCCCGGTGCCGGCGGTCCAAGCGTCGAGGCCATGGACTGGTGGCTCCTGCGCCAGTCGGTGGAAAATCACCTCCGCCGGATGGTGGTGGCCTCCACTCCGACCAGCCGGGCTCGGGTCAAACTGATGACCCGACGCCGGCATTGGCGAGCCCGCATACGGGTCAACGCCCCGGCGGCGGCGCGCCAAGACGTCGGACAGACGGCCCGGACATCCCTTGAGCGCCTCGGCGCACCGGACCGGCTGCGAGTGAAGGTGAAGAAGCTCCGCTTCCACAAGCCGGTGCGGGTCGGATGACGAGCCCCGGCGGGGCCTCGACACCGATTGGGCGGGCCGCATGAGCGACCGGGGTAACCGGGCCCTGTTGACACTGGTGGCTCTGGTGCTGGTGATCGGGGGAGGCGGCGGGCTGGCCTTCTCCTTGGGCGCCCTCGGTTCCACGTCCGCCCATGCCGACATCATCACTTCCACCGTGGTCCACCAGTGGCACCGCGGAGGAGCCATCTCCTTCGCGGTGGCCTCCGCCATCGGCCTGGTTTTGCTCCTCGTTGGCCTGTCGCTGGCCGTGTCCGAGCTGTCACGCGATGCTGGCCGCTCCCGCCTGGACGACTTCACTGTCGCCGCCAACCCAGCAACCACCTCGACTCCAACCAGCATGGCCAGCGGGGCGGGCGGGGACGGCGGCACCGGCCTTGACCCGAGCGACCGTCGCGGCGAAGGACCGGGAATGCGGGCACCGGGTTTCACGCTGGTCCGAGCCTCGTCGCTCGCCCATGCCCTGGAAGCGGACCTGGGCAATATCGATGGGGTACAGGGGGCCTTGGTACGCCTGCTCGGCGAGCCGGGACTACTCGAGCTCAGGGCCCGCCTGGACGTGGCCGACGATGCCAGCCTCACCTCGCTCACCTTTCTGGCGCGGGGCTGCCTGCAACGATTGGAGACGACCAGCGGGCTGCACCCCGGCGCCATCGACCTCACCGTGTCCCTCGTACCCTCGAAGCGCCCCCGGGTCAGCTGAGCCGGCGACGTCAGCCGGCCCTGGCCGGGACACCCGGCCGCCGCCTTCTGCGACCGCAGAGCGCGCCTATGGCTCACCAGGCAGTCACAGAACGAGGGCCGGCCCTGCCCGAGACACCCGGCCGAGGCCGCGATCCGGGACCCGGCCTGGGAGCCCCTCCAGGAGTCGTCCTAATACCGGGCCAGATCCCTGGCGGCGACCATGATCCCTTCCACCTGGGGCAGGATCGCCCTCTCCAGGCCGGGCTCGTAGGCCACCGGGGTGTCGGTGGCGCCTACTCGGCGGACCGGCGCATCCAGATCGGGGAAGCACTCCTCTCCTACCCAGGCCGCCACCTCGGCTCCAAATCCGCAGGTCAGGGTGTCCTCGTGGACCACCAGCAGCCTGCCCGTTCGCCTCACTGACTCGGCCACCATCTCCTGGTCCCAGGGGATGAGGCTGCGCAGGTCTATGACCTCGACCGAGAGGCCCTCGGCAGCCAGAGCGGCAGCGGCCCGGCGCGACAGCTCCACCGTGGCCCCATAGGTGACCAGGGTCAGGTGGTCGCCCCCGGCCACCAGGGCACCCCGACCCAGCGGGATCTCCTCCCCGGCCGGCGGGTATGGATCCTTGGTGTAGGCCTGGCGGAGCAGGTGCTTGTGCTCCAGGAACAACACCGGTCCCTCACAACGCAGGGCAGTTCGCAGCAGCCCCACTGCATCCCGGGCCCGGGAAGGGAAGATGATCAGCAGCCCAGGGACGTGGGCGAAGATCGACTCACCGCACTGCGAGTGCCACAGCGCCCCGCCGGCCACATAGCCGCCGATCGCCACCCGCAGCACCATGGGACACGAAAAGGCACCGTTGGAGCGCCACCGGATAGTGGCGGCCTCACTGCGGATCTGGTCCATGGCCGGCCAGATGTAGTCAAAGAACTGGATCTCCGGACACGGTCGTAGGCCCCGTATGGCCTGACCCACCGCCCGGCCCACGATGTTGGCCTCGGCCAGCGGTGTGTTGTAGCAGCGGGCCACCCCATAGGCCCGCTGGAGGCCCCGGGTGGTACCGAACACCCCGCCCTTGCCCTCGACCTGGTTCAACACGGCGGTCCGGGCGTCGGCCACGTCCTGCCCGAATACCCGCACCCGCTGATCGACCGCCATCTGCTCATGAAGGGCGAGGCGGATGGCCTCCCCCATGGCCACCGTCAAGGCCGCCGCTACCTCCGACGGCGGGGGCGGCACCTCCGACGCCGAAGACGTCTCGCCCAAGGTGCGGGCGTTGGGCAGGACCCGGACGTGGTCGGTGACGCTCGCCGGGTCGGGCCGGGAGGCGGCCAGCGCCTCCCTGGACGCCTGAGCCACAATGCCCTTGGTCTCGGCCCGTAACTTCTCGACTTCCTCGTCAGTCAGCACCCCGGCACTCACCAGCGTCTGGGCCAAGAGCAGGATCGGGTCATGCTCGGCCTCTTCAGCCAGTTCACGGGCATCGCGGTACTTGCTCTGGGTGTCAGCCGAGGAGTGCGAGTACGGACGGGTCACGGTGGCGTGGATGAGCCCTGGGCCCTCCCCCGCCCTGACCCGGGCAATGGCGGCTGCCCCTCGCCGGCGGGCGGCAAAGTAGTCGCGGCCGTCGAAGTGGTGCACGGCCAACCCCCGAAATCCTCTAACCAGCTCGAACACCGGCGCCGGCGCCTGCTCCTCCACCGGCACCGAGATGGCGTACCCGTTGTCGGCCACCACGAACAGCACGGGGAGGTGCAGGGTGCAGGCCGTGTTCAGGGCTTCCCAGAATTCGCCCTCCGAGGTGGCCCCCTCGCCCAGCGACACGTAGGTCACCTCGTCGCCCTGAGCGGAACAGCCGGCCAGCCCCGGCCGGCGGGAGATGTACCGGGCTGCCTCCGCGCAACCCACCGCCGGTAGGCACTGGCTGCCGGTGGGACTGGACTGGGTCACCACATTGAGGGCCGACGACCCCCAGTGGCAGGGCATCTGGCGGCCCCCCGAAGCCGGGTCGTCGCCTGACCCCACCGCCTGCAGCAAGATGTCTCGGGGGCTGGCTCCCAGGGCCAGCAGCAGGGCCCTGTCCCGGTAGTAGGGGAAGAACCAGTCATAGGATGGGCGCAGGGACCGGGCCAGGCCCAACAGCAGGGCCTCGTGACCGGCTCCGGAGATCTGGAAGAAGACGCGGCTCTGCTTTTGCAGGGTGATCTCACGGTCATCCAGGGCCCGCGACATGAGGGCCAGGCGCAGATCCTCCACCAGTTCCGCCACTGGGAATCCCCACAGCGTTACCCGCCGAGCTGCCGGGCCCGCAACCCATGCCCCCTCGCCATCCTCAGGTGAGGAGCGGTCAGCCCCGATGATGGCGGTCGATACCGCCTGGGGAGACCTCACGCGCTGAGGCTACCCGGCACTCCCACTGCTGCCGGGCCACCGATACCATGGTCCGGCCGTGGGTCTGTCCCGCGGGCAGGGCCAACCACCCCCAGGAGGATGCCATGCCGGTGACCGCATACGTATTGATTCAGACCGAGGTCGGCAAGGCGGCCCAGGTGGCGTCCCAGGTGGCCGTCATCGAGGGCGTCACCCAGGCCCACGACGTAACCGGTCCCTACGATGTCATCCTCCAAGCCAAGGCCGACACCGTCGATGACCTGGGCCAGATGATCGTGAGCCGGGTCCAGATGATCGAGGGCATCACCCGCACCCTCACCTGCCCGGTCGTCAACCTCTGAGCGCCAGGCTCTGAGCGCCAACCTCTGAGCTACAGCCGGTCCAGCAACTGGGTCTTCTTGGCGTTCAGCTCAGCCCGAGTGATGATCCCCCGGCGCCACAGCTCGTCCAGCTTCTCGATCTGCTCGGGAATTGACAGCTCGCCCGGGCCGGCCCAACGCCGCTTCATCTGGTTCATCTGGGCATAGATGGTGCGCTGAACCACAGACGGCTGGGCCACGTGGTCGAAGATCTCCTGTCCCCGCTCCCCACCGGACTCGATGACCAGGTCGCCCGAACCGACCAGGCGCTCGAGGATCGACTGGCGAAACCCGATGTCATTCACCCGCTCGAGCGGGATCTCCCGTCCCCGACGGGCCAGCACCCCGGAGCGGACCACCACCCGCTCGGAGGTGACCACCAACCGGGTGGTGGTCCAGCGGGCGTAGCGCCCAGCCAACCAGGCTGCCGCCAACACCAGCAGGACGGCCAGCCCCACCGCGGCCCACGACGGAGGGCCACCGGGTACGACCACCGCGACCCCCAACGCCGCCAGCAGGACGACAGCCGCGGCCGCCACCGGGCCGGCCATGAACGACCAATGGGGTCGGAGGTCAACGACAGTATCCTCATCCAGCCGGTTGTCATCGCCGCCAGCTCCAGGGAACCTCACTGGCCAAAGCGTACCCAGGGTACTCAGCCGCGTTGGTGGGTCACGGATTCCAGCGAAAAATACGTCAATTTCGCCAGACCCCTGTGCCCACAACCGGCCGGTGGTGGCGTCCAACAGCCCTCGCGTCCCAACGTCCCACACTTTGTCACAGCGGCTGAGTACGGTCACAGGTGTGGAGACCGAACGCCTGCTCGATGGGCTCAACCAGGCTCAACGGGACGCCGTGGTGAGCGAGGCCAGCCCTTTGTGCCTGCTGGCCGGGGCCGGCTCGGGCAAGACCCGCGTCCTGACCCGGCGCATCGCCTGGCGAATCCACCAGGGAACCGCCCTCGGGCCCCGTGTCCTGGTCCTAACCTTCACCCGCAAGGCGGCGGGCGAGCTTCGAACCCGCCTGGCCAACTTGGGGGTGCGAGACCAGGTGGCGGCCGGGACCTTCCACTCCGTGGCCCTGGCCCAGCTGCGCCGGCGCTGGGCCGATCGGGGCCAGATGGCCCCCACCCTGCTCGACCGCAAGGTCGGGCTGCTGGCGTCACTGGCTCCCGGAAGCCGGGCCGACCTGTCCAACCTGGCTGGAGAGATCGAATGGGCCAAGGCTCGCATGGTCTCCCCGCAGGGCTATGTGGCGGCGGCCAGCGGCGCCGGGCGGCGGCCGCCCGTGGAGATCTCCGACATGGGACGCCTCTACCAGCGATACGAGGAGGAGAAACGCCGGCGGGGCCTGATCGATTTCGACGATCTCCTGGCCGATTGCGCCCGGGCCCTGGAAGACGATCCGGCGTTCGCGGCCAGCCAGCGATGGCGATTTCGCCACCTGTTCGTGGACGAGTTCCAAGACGTCAACCCGGCGCAGTTCCGCCTGCTGAAGGCCTGGTTGGGCGACCGCCTCGACCTGTGCGTGGTGGGGGATCCCAATCAGGCCATCTACTCCTGGAACGGAGCCGACCCCTGCCTGTTGGGGGGCCTGGCTGACCGCTTTCCGACCGCTGAGGTGATGCGCCTGGACGACAACTACCGCTCGTCGCCCCAAGTGCTAGCGGTGGCCGACGCTGTCCTGGTCCAGGGCAGCACGCCTGGACCTGGTCCAGCCAGCGGCGCTGGTGGATTGCGGGCCAACCGTCCTGACGGCCGGGTGCCAACGGTGACCGCCGCGGCCACCGACGTGGCCGAGGCCAGAGCAATCGCCCGTGGCCTGCGCCTGGCCCACCGCCCCGGTGTGGCGTGGGCCCACCTGGCCGTACTGACCCGCACCAACGCCCAGCTGGTCCTCATGGAAGAGGCGCTGAGATCGGCAGACATCCCCTTCCGGGTGCGAAGCGGCGCCTTGTTGGACCGCCCTGAAATTCGAGATGCTCTGGCCGACCTGCGGGGCGGACAACCGCCCCTGAGCTTGGTGACGGCCCTCGCCGACTGGGAGGAGGCCGCACGCGCCGCCGCACCGATGGGCGACGGTGGCGCTGAGGACGGTGG
>QHCF01000226.1 GCA_003244275.1 Acidimicrobiales bacterium | reverse complement strand
GGATTTGACGTGAGGCAACAGGGCAGCTCCCACGCAGCCATTCAGCCGCCACGGCCGGCTCAGCCCTCGGGCTTGAAGCCCCAGGTGTTGCAGTCCCAGAAGGGCGTGGACGTGCTGGCGTTGGCCGCGATGTTGCCGTACCGCTGGTTGAAGGCGATGAAGGTGGGCTCCTGGTACAGAGGCAGGGTGGCCATGTCCTTCCACAGCAGGGTATCCACCTGGTTGTAGTCGGAGGTGGCGGTGACCGCATTCAGCTCGCCTGATGCGGTGGCCATCAGCGAGTCCACCCTTGGATCGGCATGGCCGTCGTAGCTCTGTGACCCGGCACTCGGCGAACCGGCAACGCCACTGGCGTAGGCGGCCTGGTTGGCTGACGGGAAGGGCGAGGCCGGCCGGGTGAACAGGGCCAGGTCGAAATTCCCCCCCGCCAGGTCGACCCCGACGAACTTGTCGGGCGGGTCGTTGGCGATGTCGACCTTGATGCCACCGGCCGTGAGCTGAGCCGCCAGGATCTGCTCGGTGCGCAGAGCCAGGTCGTCTCCAGTGGGGGTGCCCAGCCGGACCTCCAGAGGGGCGCCGTCCTTGGACCACACGCCGTCCAGGCCCATGGTGAAGCCGTCCCCGGTGAGCAACCTGGCCTCGGCGGCCAGGTCGGCGTGCCGGTAGGCGCCCCCGCTGTTGTCCTGGTAGCCAACCTGGTTGTTCACGTAGATCCGGTTGTTCAGCACTCTGACCTGCGAGTTGAGCTGGTCGACGCTCTGGCGGACCAGCCTGGTCCGGTCGATGGCCTTGGCCATGGCCCGGCGCACCACCGGGTCGCCCAGGAGGGGATTCTGCTGGTTGAAGTCCAGCTGCTCGAAGGCCAGCCCCTGCCCGACCCCGGCGTCCACCCCCGGGATGGGGCTTACCTGGCTGATCACGCCCAGCTGGGGCGCTTGCGGATGGACCAGCTGGAGCTGGTCGTTCTGCAGGAGTGACGCGTCCTGGGCCGGGTCGGGCACCAGCTTGAACACGATGGTGTCGAGGCGAGCGGCCTTGCCCCAGTAGCTGGGATTGCGAGCCAGCACCAACTGGGACCCGGGGGTGTCACTCTGGACGATATAGGGTCCGCCGGAGACCTCCACGGCCGGGTCAAACTTGTCGAAACCGGTGTTCCAGCCGACCTGCCTGGCGATGTGGGCTGGGATGAGCGGCCGCCCGGCGCCGAAGAGGCTCTCCCAGTCGGCGTAGGGCTTGTCGAACACCACGGTCACGGTCTTCCCGCCGTCTGAGCCCGTGATCGAGCGGATCTGGCTGTACCCGGCGGTGCTGGCCGGCTCGTAGGGCTTGCCGTCCACATCACTCAGGGCCGGGTTGCCCGACTGGGCCTGCCAGTTGTAGACGAAGTCGTCGGCACTGATAGGCACCCCGTCCGACCAGACCGCCTTCGGGTTGATCTTGTAGACGATGGTCTGGGGGCTGGTGTCCACCAGCTCGGCGCTGTCCATCAGCTCGGTGTCGAGCACCGGCTTCAACCCGGCATTCAGCCGAAAGACCTCGGGGTACACGCGGGCGTCCACCTCCGCCCCAATTTCGGCCGGGCCGACTCCGCTCGCTCCAAACTGGCTGGCGGCGGCCGCCGTGTTGATGTTGAACCCGGACAGCTCCTGCTGGGTGCCAAAGGTCAGGCTGCCTCCGTCGTTCACCTTCACCGGGCCGCTGGGTAGCGTGGTCGAGGTGCTGGTCGAGCTGGTTGGAGCCACGTGGTGACCGGTCGTTGCCGTCCTGCCACACCCGGCCGCCAACAGCCCCAAGGCGCCCAAGAGGATCAAGACGCGCCGCACGCCAGGCCGGAGCAGTGTTGCTATTGGAGCCGGAGGGCCAGGATGACGGTGGTGAAGGCGAAGATGACCGCCACCGCCACGGTGATGCGGTCCAGGTTGCGCTCGACCACCGTGGAGCCCGACGCGGCTGAGCCAACCGAGCCGCCGAACATGTCCGACAGGCCCCCGCCCCGGCCGCTGTGCAGCAGGATAAGCACGATCAGGCCGAACGAGACCCCCAGGTGGATGGCAAGAATGAGCGCGGTCAGCATAACTGCTGGTAGGCTAGCAGGCAGCCTGAGCAGCCACGATGGCCGCGAAGTCGTCGGGGTCGAGGGATGCCCCGCCCACCAGCGCCCCGTCGATGTCAGGCTGGGCCAGCAACGGGGCGGCGTTCGACCCCTTCACCGACCCTCCGTACTGAATCCTCACGAAATTGGCCGCCTCCTGCCCAGCCGCCTTGCCCACTCCCGCCCGGATGGCGGCCGCCACCTCCTGGGCGTCTTCTGGCGTGGCGTTGCGACCGGTCCCGATGGCCCAGATGGGCTCATAGGCCACCACCATGGCCCTCACCGCCTCGGGGCTGACTCCGTCCAGGGCCGAGCGCAGCTGGGAGGCGACCTTGTCCAGCGTGGTCCCGGCGTCGCGCTCCTCCAGGGTCTCGCCCACGCACAGGATGGGAGTCATGGAATGGCGCAGCACCGCCCCCAGCTTGGCCCGTACCATCTCGTCGGTCTCACCCAGGAGCTGGCGGCGCTCGGAGTGGCCGACGATGACGTAAGCCACGTCCAGCTTGGCCAGCATGGGCGCGCTGACCTCACCGGTGAAGGCCCCGGCGTCCTCCCAGTGGCAATCCTGGGCGCCCAGGGCGAGCGGTAGGTCATCCGAACCGATGATCGTCTGCACCGTGCGCAGGGAGGTAAAGGGTGGGTGCATGGACACCTCGACGGCGTCGGTCTCGGCTGAGCTGAGGCGATAGGACAGCTTCTGCACCACCTGGATGGCCTCCAGGTGGTTGAGGTTCATCTTCCAGTTGCCGCTGATCAGGGGGCGCCGAGGCGGCGTGGGTGAGTCAGCCACCCTCGGATGCCCTCGGGGCATTGGAGGTTGACCGGAGGGCAGCCAGGCCCGGGAGATCCCCCTTCTCCAGCAGCTCCAGGGCAGCTCCCCCACCGGTCGAGAGATGGCCCACCCGGTCGACCAAGCCCAACTGGGCCATGGCTGCCGCGCTGTCGCCCCCGCCCACGACCGTGAAGCCCTTGCAGGCGGCCACCGCTCGGGCCACCGTCTCGGTGCCAGCCGCGAAGCGCTGGTCCTCGAACTGGCCCATGGGCCCGTTCCAGAACACCGTCCCGGCTCCCTCGATCTCGTCGGCAAACTCGGCGGCGGTGGCCGGACCGATGTCGCGGCCCGACCAGCCGTCGGGCACACTCCGCCCCACCTGGCGTACCTCACCGGGATCGCCTGGCCCCAGGGCAACGATGTCGGTGGGCAGAACGATCCGCCCCCCCGAGTCGATCAGCTCACGACAGGCATCCACCTGGTCCTCCTCCAGCATCGAGTCACCCACATCGTGGCCCAGGGCGGCCAGGAAGGTGAAGCACATGCCCCCACCCACCAGGACCACCTCGACCCTCTCGGAAAGAGTCCGCAGCAGCTCCAGCTTGTCGCTGACCTTGGCCCCTCCCAGCACGGCCACGAACGGTCGGGCCGGATGCTCCAGCAGGCTGCCCAGGGCGTCCACCTCGGCCGCCAGCAACCGGCCGGCCGCGCTGGGCAGCCGGGCCGGCGGCCCGACGACCGAGGCATGGGCTCGATGGGCGGCCCCGAAGGCGTCGTTGACGTACAAATCCTGGCCCTCCACCAGGCGATCGACGAAGGCCTGATCGTTGGCCTCCTCGCCCGGGTCGAAGCGCAGGTTCTCCATCAGCTCCACCCCAGGGGCCAGCTCCTCCAGGCGCCGGCGGACCGGGTCCAGCGAGTACTTGGGATCAGGATGGCCCTTAGGCCGGCCGAGATGGCAACACACGGTCACGGTTGCCCCCCTCTCGGTCAGCCACTCGAGAGTGGGCAAGGAGGAGCGTATGCGGAAATCATCCTCAATTTCGCGCTGGCTGCTGATCGGCACATTCAGGTCGGACCGCACCAGCACCCGCTTACCGGACGGGTCGGGGAGATCCTCCAGCCGGGGCAGGCGGCTGGCACCCCCCTCGGTGTCAGGCACCGACCACCTGGGCCAGGTCGACCAGGCGGTTGGAGTAGCCCCACTCGTTGTCGTACCAGCCCAGCACCTTGACCAGGCTGATCCCGTCGCTGATGGGCATGACCATGGTCAGCAGGGAGTCGAAGGTGCACGAGGCCGGCGAGCGGACGACGTCGGAGGAGACGATGGGGTCCTCGGTGTAAACGAGCACCTTGGCCAGGGAGCCCTCGGAGGCGGCCCGCTGGAAGGCCTGGTTGACGTCGACCGGCTCCACCTCGGCGTTGACCACCGCGGTGAAGTCGGTGATGGATCCGCACTGGACGGGCACCCGCAGGGCGGTGCCGTCGAGCTT
>QHCF01000187.1 GCA_003244275.1 Acidimicrobiales bacterium | reverse complement strand
TGCCACCTCGACACCTGCCCGGTGGGGGTGGCCACCCAGAACCCCGAGCTGCGCAAGCGCTTCAACGGCAGGCCCGAGTTCGTGGAGACCTTCTTCGAGTACCTGGCCGAGGAGGTGCGCGAGCTGTTGGCGGCGCTGGGATTTCGCAGCCTGGAGGAAGCCATCGGCCAGGCCGAGGCGCTCGACGTCTCCCCCGCCGTGGACCACTGGAAGGCGGCAGGCCTTGACCTGTCCCCCATCCTGCATGTGCCGGATGTGGTGGCCGACGGGCGGCCCCGCCGCTGCGTCCAGAGTCAGGACCACGGCCTCGACCGAGCGCTGGATACCATGCTCATCGAAAAATGCCGTCTCTCCCTGGACACCGGCAGCCCAATCACGCTCGACCTGCCCATCAACAACACCAACCGCACTGTGGGGACCATGCTCGGCTCCGAGCTGACCCGGCGGTGGGGGGCCGAGGGCCTGCCCGACGACACCATTGCGTTGTCCTTCAGTGGGTCGGCCGGCCAGAGCTTCGGGGCCTTCCTGCCTCGAGGGATCACCCTGCGGCTGTTCGGGGACGCCAACGACTACGTGGGCAAGGGCCTGTCGGGCGGGCGCCTGGTGCTGCGCCCGCCGCTGGAGGCACAGAACCTGGTGGCCGAGGACAACATCATCGCCGGCAACGTCATCCTCTACGGGGCCACCGCCGGGGAGGCGTTCATCCGGGGCCAGGTGGGGGAGCGCTTCTGCGTGCGCAATTCCGGCGCCACTGCGGTAGTCGAGGGAGTGGGTGACCACGCCTGTGAGTACATGACCGGAGGGCGGGCGGTCATCCTGGGGCCGACCGGGCGCAACGTGGGGGCCGGTATGTCGGGCGGGATGGCCTTCGTGTGGGATCCCGAGGGGGCTCTGGCCGATCAGGTCAACCCCGAGATGGTCGAGCTGGAGGCCCTGGACGCCGACGATCGGGAGTGGCTGCACCAGGTGGTGCGGCGCCACCTGGCCGAGACCTCCTCCGCCCGGGATAGGGCCCTGGTGGGGAGCTGGTGGTTCGAGGTCAAGCGCTTCGTGAAGGTGATGCCCAGGGACTATCGCAAGGTGCTGGAGGCCACCCGGGCGGCCGAGGAGAAGGGCGAGTCGGTCGACGAGGCGATCATGGCGGCCGCTCGTGGGTGAGCTGGGCGGCTTCCTGCGCCACGGTCGGGAGGGGCCGGCTCGCCGGCCGGTGGCCCTGCGGGTGCGGGACTGGCGGGAGGTCTACGAGCCCTTCCCGCCCGAGCGACTCCAGGTCCAGGCAGCGCGCTGCATGGACTGCGGCATCCCGTTCTGCCACGAGGGCTGCCCGCTGGGCAACCTCATCCCCGACTGGAACGACCTGGTGTACCGGGACGACTGGGCGGCGGCCATGGACCGCCTGCACGCCACCAACAATTTCCCGGAGATGACCGGCCGGCTGTGCCCGGCCCCGTGCGAGGAGGCTTGCGTGCTGGGGATCAACGCCAAGCCGGTCACCATCAAGCAGGTGGAGCTTGGGATAGTCGAGCGGGCCTTTGCCGAGGGCTGGGTCGCGCCCCGGCCGGCTGTCTCTTCGACGGGGAAGCGGGTGGCGGTGGTCGGCTCCGGCCCGGCCGGTCTGGCCGCCGCCCAGCAGCTGGCCCGGGCCGGGCACTCGGTGGTGGTCTACGAGCGGGGGGAACGGCCCGGGGGCCTGCTGCGCTACGGCATCCCCGAGTTCAAGATGGAAAAGGCGGTGCTTGACCGCCGCCTGGAGCAATTGGAGGCGGAGGGAGTGGAATTTCGCTGCCGCACGGTGGTGGGGGCGCCGGTGCCGGTGGCATCGGCCGGGGCACCGAGTGCTGACGGCACCCTGATTACCGGAGCCGGGGCCCCCTGGACGGCCGAGCCGCTGGCCGCCCCGGCCGACGCGTCGGTGGTCGGCGCCTCCTCGCTGCGCTCCGAGTACGACGCGGTGGTGCTGGCCGGGGGGGCGACCCTCCCGAGGGATCTCGACCTGCCCGGGCGTCACCTGGCCGGCATCCACACCGCCATGGCCTACCTCAAGCCGGCCAACCTGGTGCAGGAGGGCGTGCTGTCGGCCAGTCCGATCTCGGCCGAGGGTAAGCGGGTGGTCATCGTGGGCGGGGGCGACACCGGGGCCGACTGCCTGGGTACCGTCCACCGCCAGGGGGCAGCGTCAGTTCACCAGTTGGAGATCATGCCCCAGCCCCCCGACGAGCGCCCGGGATCCAACCCCTGGCCCACCTGGCCGACCATCCTGCGCAGCGCGGCGGCCCACGAGGAGGGGGGCGAGCGGCTGTTCTCGGTCAGTGCCACCGAGTACCTGGACGACGGTCACGGCGGTGTGCGGGGCCTGGCCCTGCACCAGGTCGAGCTGACGATGGAGGGCGGGAGGCCCAACTTTGTGCCGGTGCCGGGCAGCGAGACGGTGCTGGAGTGCGAACTGGTGCTGCTGGCCATGGGCTTTCTCGGCCCCGAGCGCACCGGCCTGGTGGAGGAGCTCGGGTTGGACCTCGACGCCCGTGGCAACGTGGCCCGTGACGCCGACTGGGCGACCAACCTGGACGGCGTCTTCGTGTGCGGGGACATGGGCCGGGGACAGAGCCTGGTGGTGTGGGCCATAGCCGAGGGCCGGGCAGCCGCCGCCTCGGTCGACCGCTGGCTGATGGGCGACACCTCCCTTCCGGCCCCCGTCCAGCCCACCCAGATGGCTCTGCGATAGGGCCGTCAAGCGCCTGTTCCGATGTGGCTTCGATGAAGGCGTCAAGCTTCCAGATCTCCCGCTTCGCCCCTGGCCCCGGTCGGCTCGTCATTTGCGGCGCCCTTGGCCCGCCGCCTCGGCAAAGGCGTTGAGGATCGCCTGCCAGCCGCTGGGCGACTCGAAACCCATCCTGATCTGCGCCTCGGCTTCGCCAAAGCGATCCAGGTCGCGGTGGGCCAGGTCGACGCGGGTCCTGTCCGACCCCGCGGGAGTGAAGCGCACCTCCAACTTGGTGACCAGGTCGGGGTCAAAGCGCATGTTGGCGTCGATCTGCCACGCCATTGCCAGGCGATGCGGGGGATCCCACTCCAGCACCCGGCCCCAGTCACACTCAGTCTCATCCTCGTCGACCTCATACCAGCGGCCGCCCACATGGTCCTCCAGCACCACCCTCGCCAGCGCGGCAACGCCGATCTTGTGGGTTCGCAGCCACCAGCGGTCGATACCCTCGGTGAAGACCTTGAACGCCTCTGCCACCGGGGCCTGGACTGTCACGGCCTTCTTGACTGCCAGTTCGACCATGGCTAAAGGTCTAGCCTCACTCGGCCAGACAGGACACACTGGAGGAGCATGGCCAGCGTCCAGACCGTGAAGGGACCGATCGACACTGCCGCCCTGGGCGTCACCCTGATGCATGAGCACGTCTTCGTCCTCTCCCCCGAGATCCAGCAGAACTTCCCGCAACGGTGGGGGACCGATGAGGCACGGGTCGATGACGCGGTGCGCCAGCTCGACGAGCTCAAGGCATCGGGCGTCGACACCATCGTCGACCTGAGCGTGCTGGGCCATGGTCGGTGCATCCCCCGGGTGGTCAGTGTGGCGGCCCGAACCGACCTCAACATCATCGTCGCCACTGGCCTCTACACGTTCCGCGACCTGCCCATGTACTTCGCCTATCAAGGGCCGGGGACTATGCTGGGCGGCCCCGAGCCCATGGTCGACATGTTCGTGCGGGACATCGAGGCCGGCGTGGCCGACACCGGCGTGCGAGCGGGCATCCTCAAGTGCGCCACTGACGAACCTGGGCTGACCAGGGATGTGGAGCGGGTCCTGCGGGCGGTGGCCCAGGCTCACCGCGACACAGGTGTGCCGATCTCCACCCACACCCATGCCGCTACCCGGCGTGGCCTGGACCAACAGCGGATCTTTGCCCAGGTGGGGGTCGACCTCACCAGGGTGATCATCGGTCACTGCGGGGACACCACCGACCTCGCCTACCTGGAGGAGCTCATGGCCGAGGGGTCGTTCCTGGGTATGGATCGCTTTGGGGTGGACTTCATCCTGTCGTTTGAGGACCGAGTGGCGACCGTGGCTCGGCTGTGTGAGCGGGGCCACGCCGAACAGATGGTCCTCTCCCACGATGCCGCCTGCCATATCGACTGGCTCGGCTTCGACGAGCCGGCTGGCGCTCCCAACCGGTTCACCCACGTCAGCAACCAGGTGGTGCCGGCCCTCCTCGAACAGGGCGTTACCGAAGTACAGGTCCGCCAGATGCTGGTGGAGAACCCCCGCCGGGTCTTCGAGCGCAGCGGCGCCTACTGAGGCCCGCGGTGGAGCTGTTGATCGCCCGCAACCCGGACCCCGAGTCCAGCCTGGGTTACCTGCTGCGTCTGCCGCTGGGCCATCCAATGCCCCTCTCCGAATGGCCGACTGAACCCGAGCTGGTGGAGCGGGTGAGCGTGCGCGCCTGCACCCGTCGGGGCGCCAACAAGCCGGTCCGCACCGATGCCCGGGCCCTGGCATGCGGCGACTATGGCGTCGCCCTGGACGGCCGGCTGATGGCGAGCGTGGAGCGCAGGTCGCTAACTGACCTGGTCACCAGCCTGACCACCGGCCGGCTGCGTTACGCCTTGGGCGAGCTGGCCCGGGGTGGCCATGGTGTTCTGTGAGACCCGGCCCCTGGCCGAGGAATGAACCTACCGCTACCTGGCCGCCGCCCATGTGTGGGCCAGTACGGAGGCCGGCGCGCTGGAGCGGATGGGCGCAGGGGAACGAGATGGAGGAGGCGCTGACCGCGCCCGGGCCGTCCAGCGCCGAGGTGCGAGCGTGGGCCCGGGCCAATGGGGTGGCCGTCGCCGATCGAGGCCGACCGGCCAGCCAGGTCTGGGAAGCCTGGCGAATCAGCCACCAGGCCTGAGCGGGCGCGGTGTGGCGATGAGTTCACCAGGCGGTGAGCGTCATAATGTCGTGACCGGATGGTCCAGGTCGTTGCGTGGGAGGGGAAGGCGTAGTCATGAGACGGGTCGAGGGCGGGCTGGGTGGGGCGGGGGG
>QHCF01000170.1 GCA_003244275.1 Acidimicrobiales bacterium | reverse complement strand
AGGGCCTTGGTGGCGGTGGCCACCACCACCCGCTGGCCCGAGAGCACGGCGGGAACCAGGTAGGCCAGCGACTTACCGGTGCCGGTCCCGGCCTGAACCACCAGGTGCTTGTGAGTAGCGATGGCCCTAGCCACGGCCTCGGCCATGATCCGTTGGCCGTCCCGAGCCTCGCCTCCGCCCGGCAGAGCTCCCACCACTCGTCCGAGGGCCTTGCTGACAGCCTTGTGAGCCACTCCGTGAGGCTAGACCGCGAGTGACGTGAGACGGAATGACACCAAGGGACCCGAGCGACATCGAGACGAGGACTGACTCTGACCGGCGGCGCGGTAGGTTGCGCCAGTGGCCGCTCTCGGCACCGATGCCAAAGGCGAAATTGACGACTCGGGAATTGGAGATATGGACCTGAGCCGGCTACCGGTCCATGTTGGCTGCGTAATGGACGGCAACGGGCGGTGGGCCGGGCAGCGGGGCCTGCCCCGCACCGAAGGGCATGCGGCCGGAGAGGAGGCGCTCTTCGATGCGATCGAGGGAGCCCTGGTCCTGGGCCTTCGCTGGCTGACCGTATACGCCTTCTCCACCGAGAACTGGCGCCGGCCGCCCGACGAGGTCCGCTTCTTGATGCGGTTCAACGAGGGCATCCTGGTTCGCCGTCGCGACGAGATGCACCAAAAGGGCGTGCGGGTGCGCTTCGTGGGCCGGCGCGACTGGCGGGTACCCAAGCGCCTCCTACGCCGCATCGAGGAGGCGGAGGAGCTGACGCAGGACAACCGGCGCTTGACGCTCACCTTCGCCTTCAATTACGGCGGCCGGGTCGAGATAGTGGACGCCGTGCGAGCACTGATCGACGATGGGGTATCAGCGGCCCGGGTGAACGAGCAGGCCATCAGCTCCCGGCTCTATCGGCCGGACATGCCCGATCCCGATCTGGTGATAAGGACCTCGGGAGAATTTCGCATATCCAACTTCCTGCTGTGGCAGCTCGCCTACAGCGAGCTGGTCTTTGTCGATGTGCTCTGGCCCGACTTTCGCCGTCAACACCTGTTCGAGGCGGTGAGGGAGTTCCAGCGCCGGGAGCGTCGCTATGGCGGAGTGGAGCGCCCTCGGTTTGGCCGCTGAGTGCCGGCCCGCCAAGTGACTTGAGCCTCTACCGGGACGAGGCAGTCGTACTGCGCAGCATCCGCCTGGGTGAGGCCGATCGCATCGTCACCCTGGTCACTCCCCGGCACGGCAAGGTGCGGGCGGTGGCCAAGGGGGTGCGGCGGACCAAGAGCCGCTTTGGGGGGCGCCTAGAGCCGCTCAGCCACGTGAGCGTGTTGTGCTGGAAGGGGCGAGAGCTGGACATCGTCACCCAGGCCGAGGTGCTGGACCATTTTCGCGCCGTTCGCGAGGATTTGGAGCGTCTGTCGGCGGCCAGCGCCATGCTGGAGGTGGTCGACCAGGTGGCCCAGGAGGGCCAGCCCGGCCCCCAGCTGTACAAGATGCTGGTGGGCGCGCTCAGGACCCTGTCCACCCTGACCAGTGGCGGCGACCGGCGACCGGCCAGCCCGGCCCGTCTGGCGCCCCCGCCCGCCCTGATCGTGCCGGCCTTCTTCTGGAAGCTGCTGGTGCTGGATGGGTCGGCGCCCGTTCTGGACGCGTGTGCTCGTTGTGGAGAGACGGCGGATCTGGTGGCCTTCGACCTAGGGGAGGGCGGCGTACTCTGCCGGTCCTGCCGGCGTGGAGTGGCGATCAGCCCGGACGCGCTGACCCTGGTTCGACGTATCGTCGGCGGTGACCTGGCCGCCGTGCTGGGCGAACCTGCCTCCCCGCTCACCCAAGAGGTGGGCCGCCTGGCCACCGAGGCCGTGCAGGCACATCTGGAACGCCATCTCCGGTGTACCCCGGCCGCGTTCTGACGACGGGGCCTGGCGACCGTGGACGGTTATTCGTATTCGACGAGCTGGGGCGGGGGTACGAGGGCGAGCACCTGGGTGGGCGTCTGGAGGGGCCGGTCGCGGTCGTAGAAGAGCTTGTAGCCCAGCGTCCAACGGGTGTCGGCCGCCAGGGCCTGGTAGACGGAGAGCTTGTTGGCGGTCCCCCCGAAGCCATCCATGTTGAACACGATGGCCAGATCCGGCTGGGAGCCGACCGCCGGCTTGTCCGCAACCATGGCCGCCGTGAACTGGTGGACGACCAACAGCTTCTGGGGCAGGTGATGGGAGACGGTGAGCTGCTCCAGCCACGCCGAGACGCCGTTGATCTCGGCCGCCGTGGTGTGGCCGATCTGCTGGTCGGGACGCTGGCCGGCGGTCAGCTCCCACTCGGGGTCCAGGGCCAACGCGACGTCGGGCTGGACCAGCCACCGCTCGAGGGCCTGGGCATCGGCCAGCAGGCTGCCCCGGCCGGGCTGGATGTCCAGGATCAGCATGCCGCCATGGGCGTGAACGACCTGGAGATACGAGTCGATCTGGCTGGCGGGCAACTCGGCCGCATAGCTGCCCTGGGCCCCTGGAGCGCTCTGGGCACCGAAGGCGATCAATTCGTAGCCGGGAACCACGACGCTGCCCGCCGACGCGAAAGGGGCGGCCGTCGCCGCCAGCCGGGACCAGAGGGCCTCGGGTGGAGCGTCTCCCAGGACCCCCAGCTTGGGGCTGCCGGGAGCACCGTAGAAGGCCACCAGCCGATGCGAGGGAAACAAGGTCTGGCCGCCACCCGGCTCGCTCGGCGGCACCGGTGGCGCCGTGGTGGGCACCCTCACTCGCTCGGCACCAGCCGCCAGTGGATGGTGCTGAGCGGGGCTCGAGCGAGCGATGGCGTAACCTCCGCGGCCAATCGCCGCCAAGACTGCGAACACGATCACGGCGACAACAACTCGGCGGACCATGAACCGCCGCCGGCTGGGGCGTGGGTGGTGGCCTATTGGCCGGAGCGCAGGATAGGCCATCACGAGAACGCCATACCGCAATGATATGACCCCGGTAGGTCTGCGCCTCTGGCAGACGTGGCAGACGCCCTGGTGCGGTACCGCATCAGCGTCAAGGATCGTCGACGTGGCGGGAGGCGGTGCTGGTGCAGCGCCTCCCCGACCGGGAGGGCTACGCCTCGGAGCGGACGGCCCGCCGGGGTGAGGTTCAGGAGATGGCCACCCTCCCCGGAGTGAGCCTCGGGGTCGACCAGGTCCTCGGCCTCGAGGGTGGGGAAGGGCCGTAGGCAGGGTTCAGCTAACCCCGATTCACATACGCCAGACCCTGAGGTTGGATACCGGCCAGCCCGGGAATGGCTGTGACGGTGCCGTCGAACAAGTCCAGGGCTGCGAGGTAGTTGGGGGCCTTGACCGCATTGTTGGCGCTCCCCGGCGTGGCCGCCACGATCACCTCACCGGGGCGGAGCGGTCCCCGTAACATCAGTACCTGGTCGGTGGACGGGTCGGTCACGTAAAGGGTGCCGGACCGCCCGGTGATGTAGGCACTGTCGTTGATGGACTGTGACAGGTCGAGCACCGAGAGCTGCGGTTGGGCCGTCCCCCTGGCAAACACGAGCTGTTGGTCGGCTTGGCCGTCGAGCACGAAGTCGCCGGCGAAGCGGGGACTCGACGGGGGCACCACGTTGTTGGAGTCGGGGTAGGCAAGTGCCAGGGCTACATGGGCTCCGGGTGCCGGGACCGTCCCGTAGGACGCCGGCGACGGGGAGGTCGGTGAGTACAGGGGTGGCGAGGTGTTGGCCACCGTCGCCGTGCTCCCGTCGCCGAACAGGGGCGTCAGGGTGGCCGTGCCGGTGTTGGTGGCGGGCCGGCGAGACAGCGTCGCCCGGTAAACCGTCGGCATGGTCGCCGGCGCGGTGCCGGCTCCCGGCGTGGTGCCTGGCGCCGAGGCGCTGATCAGGATCTGGCCTCGGTAGATGGAGATGGCGTCGGTACCCCCGCCGTGAGGGAGCGGGTTGGGTGGGTCGTACTGGTAATGGACTACCTGGTCGATCGGCTTGGCGTGCGGGTCGATCGTGTAGAGGCTGCTGTTGGCGTCCTCGTTGACCGTGGCAATCAGCTCACTGGCCATAGGGTCGGCGCCCAATCCGTCAACCTTGCCGGTCAGGTTCCAGGCCGCCACCGGCGTACCTCCGAGCCGGTACTCGACGACGGTGCTGAAGTCGACGCCGGCAGCTGTCGGTTGCCCCTGAGGGCCGACTCCATTCTGGTAGGCCACGAAGATGTCATGTCCCAGGCGGGCGATATCGTCGGGCTGGGTGACCGTCATTGGGTTGCCGTTGACGGTGACAACCTGTCCGGCCGCCACCACCTTGACGTCCCAGTCCGGCCGGAGGTGACTGGCTGGCGATGCGGCGGCCGACCCGGCCAAGGCGGTCAGGACCAGCGCGGGACTGAGCACGCCGACCATTCGGGCGGCGGCAGAGGTACGCATCATGGCACCAGGGGGACTTGGGTCCGCAGACGGTGGAAGTCGAACATGCCCATCAGATCGCCGATGGCTGGCCCTTTGACCGGGACGTAGCGGTCGTAGCTGAACGACACCGGGTTGGGCAGGTTGTCCCGACTGGTGGGCGACAGGGGCGGCAGTCGCCAGTTGTGCTCGATGAACTTGAGGAGGGACACGTGGTCGTAGTAGGTGTGATCGACGGCCCCGGCCTTGGCCCAGGGGGAGACCACCACCGTGGGGACACGGGTCCCGTCGCCGAAGAAGTCGATGGGCTGGATGTAGCCGGAGTCGTAGTAGCCACCCCCCTCGTCCTGGGTAACGATGATGGCGGTGGATGCGAAGAGCTGGGGGTGGGCCATGATCCGGTCGATGGCGTCAGCGGCGTAGCCCTCGAACTGCGACAGCGACGAGGTGGCCGGGTGTCCATCATTCGTGCCGTTCGGCTTGAGGAAGGACACCGCCGGCAGGGAGCCCCTGGTCACGTCGGCGTTGAACTGGCGCTGGCCCTGGAGGTTGGCTCGCTTGGCCGGGTCGGTCATGACCGACGTGGCGTACTGGAAGGGGTTGCAGATGTTGCAGTACCCAGCGGTCGGATGGCCGTTGTTCCAGCCCTGGCCGTAGTACTTCCAGGTGATGGCCCGGGCCGACAGGGAGTCGCCGATGGTCGGGAAGGACTGCGGGGGAACGGTGAACTGCTGCGGCCCGAGGGGCGCCGGCGTTCCGTCGGCCAGGTAGCCGGGGTTGTAGTTGTTGAGCAGGTAGTAGGTCCCGGGCGCGCAGTCCCCCTGATTGAAGGGGCCGTTGGGTTGCCGGTAGAGCACCTTGAATATGGCGGCCACCCCCGGGGCGCGGCGGTCAGAGCAGTTGGAGTAGCTGCCCCCCGCGTAGCCGTCCTGGGTGTAGTTGTTGTTGGTCCCCGGCTTGGGATTGGGGTTCTCGATCTGGTTGGCCGGGGGAACGGTCGGGCGACCATTGGCCTGGTAGGAGGCGGCGTAGCCCGTCCCAATGGAGACGTGGTTGGACCCCGTGCCCCCCATGATTGACTGGTGGTAGTTGTCGGCCAGGGCGTAGTGGTCGGCCATGAACTTGAGCACGGGAGCGTCACCTTGGGCCATGTTGTAGTAACCCATCTCCAGCGCCCCTTGGTGGATGGGCGCCGGGGGGATGGCCCCGTTGTCGTCACCCGCCGTCTGGTGAACCCAGGTGAACAAGTTGTTGAGGCCCCCATCGATCTGCTGCCACATCTGGTAGAAGCGGTGGATCGGGTCGCCCACGTAGGCGTTGGGGTAGCCCACGTAGTGGGTGATCTGGTAGGGGCCGTTGGCCAGGTTGGCCGGGAAGCGGGGCTCTGGGACGTTCTGGGGCTGCCCCATGGCATGGGTGGTGTCGGGTTGGGGGAGGGTGGCGTAGGGCCCCGTCTTCTTGGGAGTGGCCGAGTAGGTGGTGGTATCGGTGGCCTGGTCCTGGCGGCCCAGCCTGGCATTGGGCCCCAGCTGGCCGCTGGCGGTGACGATGCCCTTGCTCGCCAGGTTGTCGATGGTCTGACCGGTCTTCGGTCGATAGGTGGCGAAGGCGTTGTCCAGGGTGTGGTTCTCGCCGATGATCACCACCACGTGCTTGATCGGTGTGGTGGTGGGGATGGCTGAGGCGCGGTCCGGGTTGGTGGGAGCGGCGGTGGCCACTCCGGTGGTTGCCAGCCCGATCGCACCGGCAACGACCGCCCCCTTCATGAGTGATGTCTTCATGGGTCACACCGTGACAGGCGTGGTTGACGGCCAGGTGCACCATTGGTGAACAGGCGGTGAGCAGGAGTCGAAGCTTGGACGAGGGGCGCGGTTTGGCTCCGGTAACCTCGGGCCATGCCGGCCGAGGACCTCATGGAGCGCGTGACCAACCTGTGCAAGCGGCGGGGGTTCGTCTTTCCCTCGGCCGAGATCCACGGTGGCTTTCGCTCAACCTATGACTACGGGCCGCTCGGTGTGCTCATGCTGCGAAACGTCAAGGAGGCGTGGTGGCGCTCCATGGTCCAGCTGCGCGAGGAGGTGGTCGGGCTGGATGCGGCCATCCTGTCCAGTCCCCGGATTTGGGAGGCCTCCGGGCACCTGGCCAACTTCACCGACCCACTCGTCGACTGCCGCAGCTGCCACGAGCGCTGGCGGGCCGACCAGATAGGCGACACCTGTCCCAACTGCGGCTCCACCGACCTCACCGAGGCGCGGGCGTTCAACCTGTTGTTCAAGACCTACGCCGGCCCGGTGGAGGATGAGGGGGCAGTGGCCTACCTGCGCCCGGAGACGGCCCAGGGGATGTTCGTCAACTTCGCCAATGTGCTGCAGACCACCCGCAAGCGGCCGCCCTTCGGCATCGCCCAGATGGGCAAGTCCTTCCGCAACGAGATCACACCGGGGAACTTCGTCTTTCGCACCCGGGAGTTCGAGCAGATGGAGTTGGAGTACT
This sequence comes from Acidimicrobiales bacterium, assembly GCA_003244275.1. Classification (GTDB taxonomy): domain Bacteria; phylum Actinomycetota; class Acidimicrobiia; order Acidimicrobiales; family QHCF01; genus QHCF01. Next base: position 7,940 of record QHCF01000170.1, on the reverse strand, counting down.
TCGTGCCGCCCGACCAGTCCCAGCAGTGGTACGAGTACTGGTGCGCCGAGCGCATGACCTGGTTCACTGATCTCGGTATGGCCAAGGACCGGCTGCGCCTGCGTCCCCACGATGCCGACGAGCTGAGCCACTACTCCACCGGCACGTCGGACATCGAGTTCGCCTTCCCGTGGGGCTGGGGCGAGCTGGAGGGCATCGCCAACCGCACCGACTTCGACCTCTTGGCCCATGCCGCCGCATCGGGGGAGCGTCTGGACTACTTCGACCCGGCCACCGGCGAGCGCTATGTCCCCCACGTCATAGAGCCGGCAGTGGGCGCCACCCGGGCCATGATGGCCTTCCTGATCGCCGCCTACGACACCGATGAGGTGGACGGTGAGGCCCGCACCGTGCTGCGCCTGCATCCCCGCCTGGCCCCCTATTCGGTGGCCGTGCTACCCCTGTCGCGCAAGGACACCCTGAGCCCCGTCGCCCACCGAGTCCTCTCGCTCCTCCAGCCACTGTTCATGTGCGACTACGACGACACCCAGTCCATCGGCCGGCGCTACCGCCGCCAGGACGAGGTGGGCACCCCGTACTGCGTCACCGTGGACTTCGACAGCCTGGACGACGACGCCGTCACCATCCGTGACCGGGACACCACCGAGCAGGCCCGGGTGCCGATCATCGATCTGATTGCCGAGCTGGGGTCCCGCCTGAGCCACTGAAGGGGCGGGAGTAAGCTCGGCGGCTTACGTGAAAGTGGGCAGGAGGCTTGATGTCGTACGTGTTCAATTTCGATCATGAGCACCCCAGGGCGCCGATGGAGCTCAAGGATCTGCTCGGCGGAAAGGGGGCCAACCTGGCCGAGATGACCTCGGTGCTCCGGTTGCCGGTACCCCCCGGTTTCACCATCTCCACCGACGCCTGCCGGGCCTACATGGCGGGTGGGTGGCCGACCGGCCTGGACGTCGAGATCGACCAGGCGCGGGATGAGCTGGAGAAGGCCATGGGCCTTATCCTGGGCGACCCGGCCGACCCGCTGCTGGTGAGCGTGCGCTCGGGGGCCAAGTTCTCCATGCCCGGGATGATGGACACCGTGCTCAACCTGGGGCTCAACGACGAGTCGGTCGTGGGGCTGGCCAGCAAGACCGGCGACGAGCGTTTCGCCTTCGACTCCTACCGGCGTTTCGTGGCCATGTACGGGCGCATCGTGCTGGGGGTGCCGGGCGAGGAGCTGGATGCCCGTTTCGAGGCGGCCAAGGAGCTGGCCAACGTCACCTCCGACGCTGAGGTCCCGGTCGAATTGCTCCAGTACCTCCTGCGGTCCTACCAGCAGGTGGTGGAGCGCGAGACCGGTCAGCCGTTCCCTCAGGACCCAGCCGACCAGCTGCGGGGGGCCATCGAGGCAGTGCTGCGGTCCTGGAACGGGGCTCGGGCCATCGTGTACCGCAACCGGGAGCGCATCCCCCACGAGTTGGGCACCGCGGTCAACGTCCAGGCCATGGTCTTTGGCAACCGTGACGACCAGTCGGGCACCGGGGTCGGATTCACCCGGGACCCGGCCACCGGGGCCCAGGGGTCCTACGGCGACTTCCTGGTCAACGCCCAGGGCGAGGACGTGGTGGCGGGCATCCGCAAGACCGAGCCCCTATCGGCGTTGGGTGACCGTTTTCCCTCGGTATATGCCGAGCTGGCGGACATCTTCGCCCGTCTCGAGCACCACTACCGGGACATGTGCGACACCGAGTTCACCATCGAGCAGGGCAAGCTGTGGATGCTCCAGACCAGGGTGGGCAAGCGGACGGGGGCGGCCGCCCTCAAGATGGCGGTGGACATGACCACCGACCCGGCCATCCGGCTGTCCCGGGAGGAGGCGGTGCTGCGCCTGTCGGGCGACCAGTTGGACCAGGTGCTGCACCCACAGTTCGCCACCACCGACGTGGAAGTCCTGGCCACCGGCCTGGGAGCATCGCCGGGGGCGGCGGTGGGGCGGGTCTACTTCAGCGCCGATGCCGCCGTTACGGCGGTGAGGCGGGGCGAGGCGGTCATCCTGGTTCGCCCGGAGACGTCTCCCGAGGACGTGCACGGGATGATGGCGGCCGAGGGCATCCTCACCTCGCGTGGCGGGCTGGTGAGCCACGCCGCGGTGGTGGCCCGCGGCTGGGGCAAGCCTGCGGTGGTGGGGGCCGAGGGGGTGCGGATCACCGGGTCTTCCTTTGTGGCCGGGGGGGTGTCGGTGAGCGAGGGGGATGTGATCTCCATCGACGGGGGCCGGGGCCAGGTGGTGCTGGGTGAGGTGGCCCTGTCAGAGGCGTCGGCGCCCCCAGAGATGGAGACGGCTCTGTCGTGGGCTGACTCCATCCGGGCTGGCCACCTGGGGGTGCGGGCCAATGCCGACAACGGGCCGGACGCCGCCAATGCGAGGCGTTTCGGGGCCGAGGGGATCGGCCTGTGCCGCACTGAGCACATGTTCCTGGCCGAGGACCGGCTGCCGATCGTGCGGCGCATGATCCTGGCCTCCGGGGCGGCAGAGGAGCAGGCTGCCCTGGAGGAGCTCCGGGTGGCTCAACGGTCGGATTTTGTGGAGATCCTGGAGGCCATGGACGGCCTGCCGGTGACCGTTCGCCTGCTCGACCCGCCGCTGCACGAGTTCCTGCCCTCGGTCGAGGAATTGGCGATCAAGGAGGCCACCGTCGGCCTTTCTGACGTGGAACGTCAGATGTACGAGGCAGCCCGGTCGTGGGCCGAGGTCAACCCCATGCTGGGCACCAGGGGCGTGCGTCTGGGCGTGGTCCGGCCCGGCCTGTACGCCATGCAGGTGAGGGCCCTGATGGAGGCAGCCGCCCTGCGGGCGGCGGCCGGCGGCCACCCGGTGGTGGAGATCATGATCCCCCTGACGGTGAACCGGGCGGAGCTGGCCCTGGCCCGGTCGTGGGTGATCGAGGCCATTGCTGAGGCGACTGGGGCGCCCGGGGCCGACGGTGCCGGGGCCGGCGGTGCTCCCGGGCGGGCCGGGGCCGGGACTGCGGGGGCCGGAAGTGTGGACCAGGCGGGCGCGGGTCCTGGGGTCGGGGCCGGGCCAGCGGGGCCAATCGACGTGCTCATCGGGACCATGATCGAGACTCCCCGGGCGGCCCTGCGGGCCGACGAGATAGCCGAGGAGGCCGAGTTCTTCTCCTTCGGGACCAATGACCTGACCCAGATGACCTTTGGGTTCAGCCGGGACGACGTGGAGGGCAGGATGATGTCGGCCTACCTGGAGAAGGGACTGCTTCCCGGCAATCCCTTCGAGTCCCTGGATGACGGGGGGGTGGGAGAGCTGGTTCGCCTCGGCGTCGAGCGTGGGCGGCGTACCCGGCCCGGTCTCAAGGTGGGAATCTGCGGTGAGCACGGTGGCGACCCGGACTCCATCGCCATCTTCGCCCGGGCCGGCCTCGACTATGTGAGCTGTTCCCCCTTCCGGGTCCCCATCGCCCGCCTGGCTGCCGCCCAGGCCGTGCTGGCGGCGCGGGCGGCAGGCTGATTCCCGTCTTGTCCGAATAGTCGTTGCTATAGCAACCACTATTCGGACAAGAGCCTCTCGGACCAGAGCTTTCGGGCGACCGTTGAGAGCGGTTGACCTGAGTCAAGAGCGGTGGCGGGGACGGTAACGTCCTTGTAGTGCTCATCGGCGAGGAGGATGTGGCCAACGTAAGGGCTGCTACCGACCTGGTTGCGCTGGTCGGTGAGCACTTGGCGCTCAAGCGCCAGGGTCGGCGATGGGTCGGTTTATGCCCGTTCCATGCGGAGACCACGCCATCATTTGGGGTCAACCCCGAGCTCGGCTTCTATTACTGCTTCGGGTGCCAGGCGTCGGGGGACGCCATCAGCTTCCTGCGTGCGATCGAGCACCTCGATTTCGTGGATGCGGTCGAGCGTCTGGCCGGACGGGCTGGGATCAGCATCGCCCGAGAGGAGGCGAGCTCAGGCCGCCAAGGGGGCGGTTCTCGTCAGCGGGCTCGACTGCTGGAGGCCATGGAGTCGGCGGTGGCCTGGTACCACGAGCGCCTCCTGCGCCACCCCGATGCCGCTCCGGCTCGGGACTACCTCCAGTCCCGGGGTTTCGGTGAGGAGGAGGTGCGAGCTTTTCGACTTGGTTGGGCGCCTGACGACTGGGATGCTCTGGGCCGATCGCTCAAACTGCCCGAGGACATACTCAGTGGTGCTGGGTTGGGCTTCGTCAATCGCCTGGGTCGGATCCAGGATGCTTTCCGGGGGCGGGTGATCTTCCCCATCTTTGATCCCGGGGGCCGGGCAGTCGCCCTGGGCGGGCGGATACTGCCCGGGGCCGGTGGGGCTGCTGGCGGTCGAGCGGCTGAGCCCAAGTACAAGAACTCGGCCGAGACCGCCATCTACTCCAAGCGCCGTATCCTTTATGGGCTCAACTGGGCCAAGGCCAATGTGGTGGAGACCGGCGAGGTGATCGTGTGCGAGGGCTATACCGACGTCATGGCCTTTTTTGGGGCTGGGGCGCCCAGGGCGGTGGCGACCTGCGGCACCGCGCTCGGCGAGGATCACCTGCGGGTGCTGAAGAGCTTCGCCAAGCGGGTTGTCCTGGCCTACGACGCCGACAGCGCAGGCCAGGCGGCAGCCGAGCGGGTCTACGAGTGGGAGCGCCGTCATGAGGTCGACATCGCGGTGGTGGCCCTACCGGGTGGCTCGGACCCAGCCGAGCTCGGCAGGCGTGATCCGCAGGCCCTGCTTGCAGCGGTGAGCGCAGCCCGGCCCTACCTCGAGTTTCGGGTCGACAGGATGCTGAGCCTTGCGGCTCTGGACACAGTCGAGGGACGGGTGAAGGCGGCTGAGGCGGCGCTGGCAGTGGTGGTCGAGCACCCCAACGAGATGGTGCGGGACCAGTACCTGATGACCGTTGCCGGCCATTGCCGGGTGCCGCCTGGCCAATTGAGGACCATCATGGCCCGCGGGATCGCCGGCGGGGCGACCAGCCAATCGTTCGGCCCCGGGCGGTGGTCCCGGCGTCGGGACCCGGACGATGGCCAGATGGCCGACGATGGCCGGAGCAGCGCCCGAGATGGCCGGGGCAGCGCCCGAGATGGTCGGGCCAGCCAGGATGGTGGACACGGCTCCGAGAACGGCCGGGGCCCCGCAGCGGTCCCCGCCGCCAGGCTGGCGCCGGGGCCAGGCACCGAGGCGCTCCGGCTCGCTGTTCACCGACCCCATGAGGTCGCCGACCTACTGGGCGAGTTCCTGTTCGCTGACGACCTCCAGCAGCGTGCCTTTCGTGCCCTGGCCAGCTCCGCCACACTGCACCAGGCGATCTCGGATGCTGACCCGGAAGTCGCTTCCCTCCTCCGGCGCCTGGCCTTGGAGGACACCGAGGCCGACGCGTCAGATGTGATCAACTTGTTGTTGGGAGACGCCGTTCGTCGCGCCCTGGAGGCCTTGGAGGCCGATGCCCGCCGCTCCGACGAGAGCTTTGCTCAGTTGGCGCGAGACGCCACCTGGCTTCGCCAGGCCCTGAGCGAGCTGCGAGAAGCACCCGTTGGATCAGCTGCCGCACCTCGGTTGGTAGCCTGGCTCAGAGATCGGGTCAAGGAGCAGTCATGAGCAACGCCCGGACCGCAGCTGGGATAGCCCGGTAACCATGTCGCTCGCACTGGACGGCATTTCGGGGGAAAACGCCCCCGGGGCTCGGCCCACGGTGGTGGGTCATATTCGGGGTCCCGGGAGCCATGTGACCACGCCGTCTGGTCCTGATGTCATGCCAGGGCACCCTGAGAGCGTGCCCAACGGCCGAACTGAGCAGTCTGGCCCCGATGCCAAGCCAGGGCGTCCTGAGCGAGTGGCGAAGGACCGTCCCCAGCAGTCCAAAAGGGGGAACGGGTCGGCCAAGTCCGGGCGATCCAGGACCAAACCGGGGCGCGGGCTTGGCCGCGACGATGACCTTGCCGGCCCTGCCGTCGACCCGGTAAAGACCTACCTCCGAGAGATCGGCAAGGTACCCCTACTGACCAGCGAGGAGGAGGTCGAGATTGCTCGCCGGGTGGCGGAGGGCGTGGCGGCCGCCGAGCGGATGATCGCCCTGGTGGACGGGGGTGCAGCCGGTTCGCTCGTAGAAGACCAGCTGGTACGTGAGGAGCGCTTGGTGGCCAGGGGGATGCAAGCCAATCAGGGCCTCATCGAGGCCAACTTGCGCCTGGTGGTTTCAATCGCCAAGCACTATCGGGGGCGCGGGATGGCCTTCCTTGACCTGATCCAGGAAGGAAACCTCGGCCTGATGCGTGCCGTTGAGAAGTTCGACTACACGAGAGGGTTCAAGTTCTCCACCTATGCCACCTGGTGGATCCGGCAATCCTTGACCCGCGCCCTGGCTGATCAGTCCCGAACAATCCGGATCCCCGTCCACATGGTGGAGCTGATCAATCGGATGGTGAATGTGCAGCGCCAGTCAGTCCAAGAGCTGGGCCGGGAGCCGACTACCGAGGAGGTGGCCAGCTGGTTGGAGATTCCGGTCGAGCGTGTACGAGAACTCGAACAGCTCAGTCAGGACACCATGTCGCTCGAGCAGCCGATAGGGGAGGAGGACGGCTTCAGCCTTTCAGACCTCATCGAGGACCATGAGGCCGTGGTACCCGCCGACGCTGCCGCCCGCGCTCTGCTCAACGAGGCGGTCAAGGACACACTAGACCAACTAGACGAGCGGGAGGCCAAGTTGGTACGGCTACGTTTCGGAATCGACGATGGCCAGATGCGAACTCTCGAAGAGGTTGGACGAGTCTTTGGTGTAACGCGCGAACGGGCACGCCAAATAGAGAACAAGACACTTGACAAGTTGCGCCATCCCCTGCACAGTCAGACGCTCAGGGAATACCTCGATGAGGGGTGACTGCAAATTTTCAGCCCTAGAAGGGCCAGATGGCGCCCAACTTCTCGGTGCTGGCGCCGACGAGGCCCTTGGCCTTCTCGGCTATCCCGCCCACCCCTGGTGAGTGAAGGGCACCCCCAGCCAAGCTGGTGACGTTAGCCTTGATCTGCTCAGGGCTCATGGTTCCGAGGTAGTAGCCGGCGGCGAGCCCGGTCAGCAAGCTATAGCGCATTTTCATGGCGGCATTCCTACCTCTGCCGGGCGCACGGTGTCAAGAGCCGTGCGGGATGTGCGGAGGTAGCTGATAGGGTGCGCGACACTTCCGGGGTAGCTCAATCGGCAGAGCACGCGGCTGTTAACCGCGGTGTTGAGAGTTCGAGTCTCTCCCCCGGAGCCCCAAACCGCCCTCGGGCCCGTAGCTCAGTGGTCAGAGCATGGGACTCATAATCCCCTGGTCGTGGGTTCGATCCCCACCGGGCCCACTGAGAAATCCCAGTTCAGAGGCCTTTTCTGAGTGATCAGAGAGCCACGGACCGGCCGTACCGGATTCGGCCGAGTTCTGCGCCGGTACGGCATGATGCTTCGATGACCAACGAGAAGGAGTGCTACGTCTGTGAGCAAACCGTCGGTCAGTCCTCCCGGCGCGTCATGCTCTTCGCTGAAGCGGAGGGTTTCGCCCACCTGCACTTCCACATCGTCCCCCGCCAGCCTGACCTCCCGGCCGACAGGCGAGGTCCGGCCATCTTGGGCCACCTCGAGAGGAACCAATGCCGGAGGAGCAGCGAGACGGCGTTGCCCTTCGTATCTGAGAAGCCTGGACCGCCACGAAGCCAGTTCGCCACCTTCGCAGTGACGAACGGGAGTGGCGGCCGAACGTCCTGGCGCCACCCACCTCAAGGCGGTTTCCATGATCCTGCTCAGTTGAAGGCGGGTGGCCCGGCCAAGGCAACATAAGTGACCGCCTCGGCGGCGACGCCAGCGTCGCCCTGGTAATGATGCAACTGTGGATGGCAAAAAGCCCGGACCTGTGGTGCGTTGGCTGCTTCGGGCGCCGTTGACGCTGTACCGTCACGACCTCGGATGGATGCTCGGT
>QHCF01000136.1 GCA_003244275.1 Acidimicrobiales bacterium | reverse complement strand
TCCTCGACGAGCCCACCAACGACTTGGACTTCGACGGCCTCGACCGCTTGGAGCGCTTCCTCGAGCAGTTGGCCGTCGGCGTGGTGATCGTGTCCCACGACCGGGCCTTCCTGGAGCGCACAGTTGAGGACATCCTGATACTTGACGGGCATGGTCAAGCCGCGTCGGCCCCCAGCTACGCCGCCTACGAGGCGGTCCGAGCCAGGAGTGCACTCCCCTCGTTCCCGGTCGCAAACACGCGACCGGACGCTGGCGCTCGCCACACGGTGTCCGATTCCCGGGCGGATGGCACCACCGCGAGGCTCCGCTCCCCCACCACCGTGCGCCGCCTGCTGGCCAGCGCCGAGCGAGACATGGTCGCGGCAGCCGACCAGCGCGACCGCCTGGCCGCCGAGCTGGCCGCGGCAGGCGGGGATCACCTTCAGCTGGCCTCGACCGGCAACGCCCTGGCCGCGGCGGAGGAGAAGGTGGCGACGACCGAGCAGCGCTGGCTGGAGCTGGCCGAGGAACTGGGCGCCTGAGTCAGGCGCCGGTAGCTGCCGGGACCATCTCGACCATGGTCATATCGCCTTCTGTGGATTTTCGTAATCGTTCCGTGCCCGTCTGGTGCGTCTGGAGGCCACCCGGTCGGCACAGGAGGTCAGACAGCCCCGATAGGCGATTTCCCAGCCGGACCCGCCACGCTTGTGTGCTGAGTGAGCGCGTGATCCACTACTTTGCGAAGTTCTTGACAAGAAAGTGAGTAGTCACTACTCTTGGGCCCGTGACCATCACCTCCTCCCGGCAGAGCTCCGCTGAGCGCCGGGAGTCGGTGCTGCGGGCCGCGGTGGTCGAGTTCGCCGCCACCGGCCTCCACGGGACGAGCACGGAGGCCATCGCGGTGAGAGCGGGGATCAGCCAGCCCTATCTCTTTCGGCTGTTCCCTACCAAGAAGGCGCTGTTCATCGCGGCGGTGACCCGGACGTTCGCCCGGGTCAGGGAGCATTTCGAGGCAGCCGCCGGAGACCTCTCAGGCGAGGAGGCGCTGTGCGCCATGGGCGCCTCCTACCAGGGTCTGCTGGCCGACAGGACCTTCCTGCTCGGCCAGCTCCAGGCCTACGCGGCCTGCGACGACCCGGATGTGCGGGCAGCAGCCAGGCAGGGTTTCCACGATGTGTGGATCTGGGTGGAGCAGGCAACGGGGCTGCCCGATGTCCGGCTGCGGGAATTCTTCGCCATGGGCATGCTGCTCAACACGGTGGCCGCTCTCGACCTGCCCGCCCTGGGCGACCGGTGGGCGAGGGTTTGCACTCCTGCGGTGGGACAGGTCGGAGTGGGCTGAGGACGTTGGGCAGATCTCCTTTTTTTTCGCAAACGAAGTTAGTAATCAACCACTAAGGAGGCAGGGATGAGTGAGACAGGTAGGCGTCCGGCGGTGGCCTGGACCTTCGCGGTCACCTCGGTGGCAGCCTTCATGGTGGCCCTGGACAACCTGGTGGTGACCACCGCCCTGCCGTCCATCCGCCACAGTCTCCACGCCGGGTTGTCCGGCCTGGAGTGGACGATCAACGCCTACACCCTGACCTTCGCGGTGCTGTTGTTGACCGGCGCCGCCCTGGGCGACCGGTTCGGGCGGCGGCGGGTACTCGCAGTGGGGATGGCCCTGTTCACGGCGTCCTCGGCGGCCGCTGCCCTGGCTCCCAGCACCGCCTGGCTGGTGGTGGCCCGAGCCGCCCAGGGAGTGGGGGCTGCTCTGGTGCTGCCCTTGACCCTCACCATCCTCTCGGCCGCGGTCCCGGCCTCTAGGCGCGGCGCGGCGCTGGGCGTGTGGGGAGCCATGAGCGGCCTGGCGGTGGCGGTCGGGCCGGTGATCGGCGGAGCGGTCACCCAGGGCCTGGCCTGGCAGTGGATCTTCTGGCTGAACGTGCCCATCGGGCTGGTGCTGCTTCCGCTGATCCGGCGGTTGGACGAGACCCATGGTCCGGTCCGCCGGCTGGATTTGCCCGGGGTGGCACTGGCCAGCATCGGCCTTTTCGGTGTGGTGTTCGGGTTGGTGCGGGGGAACAGTCACGGCTGGACCAGTCTCGGGGTGGCCGGGCCGCTGGTGGCCGGCGTGGTGGTGGTGGGCGCCTTTGTGGCCTGGGAGCGGCGGGCGGCCCAGCCCATGTTGGCATTGGGGCTGTTCCGGAACCGGGCCTTTTCGGCCTCGAACGCGACGGCTTGGCTGATGTCGTTCGGCATGTTCGGCTCGGTGTTCCTACTGGCCCAGTTCCTCCAGACGGTGCAGGGCTACAGTCCCCTCCAGGCTGGCCTGCGGACCCTGCCGTGGACGGCCATGCCCATGGTTGTGGCGCCCCTGGTCGGGCCGCTGTCGGACCGCATCGGCGGGCGGCCCCTGCTGGTGGCCGGCCTCAGCCTGCAGGCAGTGGGCCTGGCCTGGATGGCCGTCATCGTTTCCACCGGCGTGTCGTTCCTATCGCTGGTACCGCCGTTCGTGATCTCTGGGGTGGGCATGGCGCTGTTCTTCGTCCCCATCGCCAACGTCGTGTTCTCCTCGGTCCGCCCGCACCAGGAGGGCATCGCATCGGGGGCCAACAACATGCTGAGGGAGCTGGGCGGGGTATTCGGCATCGCCGTGCTGGCCTCAGTCTTCTCGGCCCACGGTGGTTACACCAGTGGGCACGCCTTCGTCCATGGCCTCACCCCGGCCCTGTGGGTCGGTGCAGGCTTCGTGTCCGCCGGCTTCCTGGCCGCCCTGGCCATTCCGCGGCGGGGCCGGCCCGGTGCTGCACCGGCGCTGGTTGAGTCGCTCGGCGGACCGGTTGAGTCGCACGGCGATCCGGTGCTGGTCGACGTCTCGGCCTCGGCCTCTTGAGGGGTCCGGACGCTACGGATCGGGGCTTCGAGTAGGTTTGCGAACCATGTCGAGTGGCGCCGGCGAACCCACCGTGGACTGGAACGAACAGCTCATCGAGCAGCTGGACTGGCACTGGAGCCACCAGCTCCGACCACGCCTGGAGGGGCTCGGGGACGACGAGTACCTCTGGGAGCCGGTACCCGAATGTTGGAACGTCCGGGCCCGGGACGCGAGCACCTCGCCCATGGCGCCCGGCTCTGGCCCTCATACCATCGACTTTGCGTGGCCCCAGCCCGACCCGCCTCCCGTCACCACCATCGCCTGGCGCCTGGCCCACGTCATCGTGGGGGTGCTGGGCATGCGGGTGGCGGCGCATTTCGGCGGCCCGAGCGTCGACTATCAGAGTTATGGCTATGCGGGTACCGCATCGGATGCAGTCGATCAGCTCGACTCGGCCTACGCGGCCTGGATCGCGGGCGTCCGGGGTCTGGGAGCAGACGGTCTGACCCGTCCCTGTGGGCCCGCCGAACCCTTCCCCGAGTTGCCCTTGGGGGCACTCGTGCTGCACATCAACCGAGAGGTCATCCACCATGGTGCCGAGATCGCCCTGCTCCGGGACCTCTACCGTGATCGCCCACCACCCTCTCGGTGAGCCAGCAGTCGGCAGGACGCTGGAGGAGCCTGCTAGCTGATGCGAGGAACTAACGTTGCCTCGTCCTGGAAGAGGAAGGCATGACCGGCGTCCAACTCTCTGATCCCTGGACCGCCAGGCTGGTCAAGGGAGCGGGCATCCACCCTGGTGACCTGGTTATCGACATCGGAGCCGGGAGTGGCGCCCTTACGGCCCAGCTGCTCTCCGCTGGCGCCCGGGTGATGGCGGTGGAGCTGCACCCGGCGAGGGCCAAGCACCTACAGGCCCGCTTCCGGGACCAGCCGGTGGTGGTCTTACAGGTCAACGCAACCTACCTACGGCTTCCCCGCCAGCCATTTCGGGTGGTGGCCAACCCACCATTCGCCGTCACCACTGCTCTGCTTCGCCGGTTCCTCGCTCCGAGCAGCCGCCTCTTGTCAGCGGACCTCGTACTCCCGTCACAGGGTGGCCGCCTGGTGGGCCGCCGGCCGGGCCCCGGGGGCGCCACGGTGGTCCCGTATCTTCGGAGCCCGGGTGGTGAGACGGCTCCCTCCCGCAGCGTTCCGCCCCCCGCCCACCGTCCACACCGCTGTACTGCGCATCGAACGGCATGGGCTGGGAGGGGCCGATCCGAATGCGCCGCCGGTCGAGTCGCCCGGAACTCCTGGGTCCTCGGAGTTCGCGCACTCCCGCGATGTCCTCTGTCTGGCGGACTGAGACTCCCACGCGAGTCGCGGGTCATGAAGAGGGTCATCCGACGCCCCGCTCGACCACCAGGCCGGCGGCCAGGAGCAGCTCCTCTGCATCTGGTGGCCCAATCAGCTGGAGGCTGGCGGGCAGCCGGCCGTGGCTCGGGACGGGGACAGCCAGGGCCGGGAGCCCGGCCAGGTTGACCGGCCGGGTGGCGATAGCCAGGCTGACCCGGCCCGCATCCTCCAACAGGGGTGGAAACCGGGTCATGGTCGGCAAGGCCACCAGCTCGACCGTGGTCAACAGCTCCAGGAACGCTGCCTTCCAACCCGCCTGGAAGGCCCTGGCCTCCTCGAGCTGGGCGGGACCCACCCGGCGCCCCTCCTCCAGCCTCGCCGCCACCACCGGGTCAAGCTGGTCCCATTGCCGGACCAGGTGGGCGTTGGAAACAGCGGCCTCGGCCACCAGGATCCACCCGGCCAGCTCCCACGCCCGCCCCCAGCCGGGGAGACTCACATCCGTCACCTCGAACCCACTGGCGTCCAGTGCGTCGTCGACCGCCTGGTCGATCAGCGGTTCGGCGGCCAGGCGGAACCGACCAACCCGCCGGGGCTGCGACTGGGCAGGGGCGAAGCCGGGTTCCAACCAGCCCATGCCCAGGATCAACCCGTCCACGTCGGCCGCCATGGGGCCGACGGTGTCCAGGCTGGGGGCCAGCGGCCAGACCCCGCCCGTGGGAATCCGACCCCAGGTGGTCTTGAGCCCGGCGATGCCGCAACAGGCGGCGGGGACCCGGATCGACCCGCCGGTGTCGGTGCCGTAGCCGACCTCCGCCTCGCCGGTGGCCACCGCCACCGCGCAGCCGCTGGACGAGCCGCCGGGGACGACGCGACGGTCGAGGGGGTTCACCGGGGTGCCGAACCACGGATTGATGCCAACAGTGCCGAGGGCCAACTCCACCAGATTGGCCTTGCCGACGATGTGAACTCCGGCCTGGCGGGCGCCAGCCAGGCATGGGGCGTCGGCTACCGCCGGTCGCGCCATCTCAGCAACCACCCGGCTGCCGGCCGTGGTCGGTACTCCGGCCACGTCGATGACGTCCTTGACCGCCAGCCTAGGCTGGCTGAGCACACCGCAATCATCCAGCTGGGTGATGAACGTGCTCACCGCCGCGTGGTCAGCGCGGCAGACTAGGCCGGCATGGGCGGGGGTGCCTCACCCCGGGCGCGTGCCGCCTCGGCTGCCAGCTCACCCTTACGCTGGCCGCGCTTGGCGTAGGAGACGTTCCAGGCGATCACCATGGCGGCGACAATCAGCGGCAGCACGTTGGCGGTCGTCTTGGCCGTACCAGCCGAGCGGGTCTCGATGATGGCGACTTGGGCGGCAGCCTCAGCCAGGAAGGCCAAGCCCCAGACCACCGTGGTCACCCGGAAGGCGTGGCGGAAACCGGCATAGCGCCACTTGTCGGCGAAGTCGCGTCCCTTGGGAGTGTCCGCTCCCATGAACTCGAGGGCGAAGCGAAACATCAGGGGACGCCTCGACCACAGTGAGCCCAGGCAAACGGCACCAAAGACGACCGTGGGCACGACGCCATCGATGAGCACGAGATGGGGGCTGCCGCTGACCAACCCCAGTGCCGTACCGACGACTATCCCGATCAGTACCAGAGTCCCGATCGCGTCCAAGCGCCGATGGCGGACCACGGTGAGGGCTATCCCGAAGGCAGGAGGCAGACCACTCAGTATCAACGCTGTCACTGTGGACAATCCGGCGCCCTGCAGGGCGTAGTAGACCACCAGCGGACCGGCGACATCAAACACCACGATCGGCGCCAGCGAAGCCAAACGGCTGCGGTTGGCAGACGGCGATTCGGCCTTGCCGGCTGGCGCGCCGGGCCGAGCGGCGTTGGAGCTCCAGTCGGTCATATTGTGCATGATAGATAACGGACGAGCGGTTGTCAACACTATGTTACTAAGATCTCGCTGGTGAGAGACCCAGTTGAGATGTCACCCCGGATAGGCCTGATCTGTTTCGCCTTTGGCGTGGCCCAGGTGAGTCCGGGTGAGTTCCTGGTTGGCCCGGTCCTGATGCGGCTGCTGGGAGACCTGGGGCTCTCGTCCTCGGCAGCCCGCTCCCTGTTGCTGCGCATGCGCCGGGACGGCTGGCTCAGGTCGGAACGGGTCGGTCGCCAGGCCCAATACCGCCTGGCGCCGGTCCTCGACGCAGCCCAGGCTCGGCTGGAGCGCCAGCTGCGCGGGAATCGGCCGCTGTGGAGTGGGTCGTTCAATGGCATTCTCTACTCGATCCCGGAGGACCATCGCGCCTTTCGTGACCGGTTGCGGCGCTCGGCCCATCTGCTGGGCTACGTCACTTTGCGTCCGGGGCTGCTGGTGGCGACCACCGACCGGTTCGAGGAGCTGATCCCATTGGTCCCGCCCCAGCCGGAGGGCAGCCAGGTGCTCAGAATGAGCGTGACGCTGTCGGCCGAGGACAGCCGGCGGATCGCGGTCGAGCTGTGGGATCTCGACGACCTGGCCGTCCGCTACCGTGCCGTCCTGGCTGACGCCCAGGCCCGTATCACCCGAGCCGAGATTCGTCCTCCACCGCCCCGGAGGGCTCTCCAGGACTTCGCGGCGGCCGCCTTCCCGGTCTACGAGGTCGGGGCCGACGACCCCGACCTACCGGCGGAGCTGCTCCCCGCAGGCTGGCCGGGACAGCAGACGGGCCCGACCCTCGGTCGAGCTCTCCAGGTCTTCGGCCCGTCGCTCCGGGACTACCTAGCCACCATCCTGGGCACGTGAGTCGGTCAGCGCTGGGGCCCGGTCCACCGATGAAGCCCGTAGCCCGGTCCGGTAGCCGACGCGATCGCCGGCGGCTCAGTGCCGGCGCCAGCGGCGCCACCACGGCGTCGAGGCTGAGGCCACCGATGTCCGCTGGCGCTCCTTTTCCACCTCGGCCACGATGCCCGGGCCGACGGAGTTGACGATGTCCTCGGCCTGGTCCAGCAACGCGCCCACCCCCGGGCCGGGCTCGCCCGGCTCATCCTCGATGGCCGGCTCTACCAGGCTGCCATGGGTCCAGCCGGCGTCAGCCCAGCGACGCTGGTAAGAAGGGCAGTTCTCCGGGCAGCGCCAGGGCGCCTCGGGCGCCAGGTCCAGCACACAGAATCGGGCTACTTCGCCCGACGCATAGGTCCGACTCTGGAAGTGCTTGCACTCCTCCCGCATCGGCATGTCGCTGTTCGTCCCTCCCTGCTACCGGCGCTCCTGTGACAGCAAGTCTAGGCTGGGCACCATCTTCGAGCGTTTGAGCGACCGGGCCCGCCGGGTCCTCGTCCTAGCCCCGGAGGAGGCACGGGGGCTCAACCACAAGTTCATCGGTACCGAGCACATCTTGCTGGGTTTGATCCACGAGGGACAGGGCGTGGCGGCGCAGGCACTGGCGAATCTCGGGGTGACCTTCGGCGCAGCCAGGGCCAAGGTGGCCGAGATGATCGGGCCGGCCGAAGCGACCACTGCCGAATCCGGTTCGCCGCCCTTCACTCCCCGAGCCAAGAAGGTCCTGGAACTGTCGCTCCGGGAGTCCCTCCAGCTCCAGCACAACTACATCGGTACCGAGCACATGCTCCTCGGCCTGGTCAGGGAGGGCGAGGGAGTGGCCGCCACAGTGCTGGTCGAGCTGGGCACCGACCTGGAACGGGTGCGCCAACAGGTCATATAGCTGCTGGCCGGCCACCAGGGCGCTACCGCGGCCGAGAGCGGGCTGCCTCCGACCTTGGAAGCAGTGGCGATGGCCAGGCCTCACGGCAACCCGCCCCAGTGCCCCCAGTGCCGAGCTGGACTGGCCGACCAGGCCGCCTACCGGAGCATGATGATCCCGGCCGACATGGCCGATGAGGAACCCCGCGCCTTCGTGGTGATTTACTGCCGGACCTGCGGGCGGGCTCTGGGGTTACGGGCGGGCTTTGGTCTTCAGACCTGAGACTGGACTTCCGCTGCCCCTGCGGAGCAGTGTCAGCCGACCGAGCCCTCCATCTGTAGCTCGATCAGGCGGCTCCACTCCACCGCGTACTCCATGGG
>QHCF01000007.1 GCA_003244275.1 Acidimicrobiales bacterium | reverse complement strand
TCCACCCGGGCCGAGTCGCGCTGGTTCGCCGCCGCCGGCTGGGACGTGGTGAACATGACTCAGTACCCCGAGGCGGTGCTGGCCCGGGAGCTGGGCATGTGCTACGCGGGCATCGCCCTGGTCACCGACTACGACGCCGGCCTGGAGGGTGTCGCGGGCTCGGCGGCCGTCACCATGGACGAGGTGTTCCGGGTACTGGGCGACAACGTGGAGCGAGTGCAGCGCCTGATCGCCGCGGCCCTGCCGGGGATACCGGCCCGGCGCTCGTGTGCCTGCGGGCCGGCACTGGACCCGGGCTCGTTGTCGCCCTAACCTGGCGTAGCTCACATCGCTTCCCCCTCAGCAGTCATGAACGCTGAGGAGCCCCCGTGCGCCTGCACCGCCTGTCCCGGTCGCCGTTGTTCTTCTGGGCCGTCGTCGCCGCCCTGGCATTGCTCACCGCCGCCGTGGTCGGCCATCTGGTGAGCCGGGCGCGGGCCGAAGCGGCCCGCTACGGGTCGGTCCGCACGGTGGTGGTGGTCACCGCTCCCGTCGAAGCCGGCGCCGTCGTGCGCCCCGACGACGTGAGCGTGCGCACCGTGCCCGCCGCCTTCCTGCCCGAGGGATGGATGGGCTCGACTGACGAGGTGGTGGGCCGCACGGTCGTCGTCCCCCTGTTCGGAGGCCAGGCCGTGGTACGCGCCAACCTGGCTCCTTGGGGGCTGAGGGGCATAGCCGCTCTCCTGCCCCCAGGCACCCGAGCGGTGGCCGTGCCCACGGGAGCGGCCAGCCCGCCGGTGCGCAAGGGCGACGTTGTCGACGTGTTGGCCACCTTCGACCCCCCGGCCGGGGGTGATGGCGACCCCACGTTCCCGGTGGCCCTCGCCGCCCCCGTGGTCGACGTCGGCCAGGAGTCGGCCACCGTGGCCGTGACTCCCTCCGAGGCGGCCAAGGTGGCCTACGCCGTGGTCCGGGGGGCGGTGACGCTGGCCGTCACCGCCGGCCCCGCCGGCCCAGCGAGCCCAGTCGGCTCCGCCGGCCCAGCCGGCGTCACTCCCCGCTGAGAGCCAGGTCGTCTACCACCAGGGTGACGCCGGCAGCCGACCCGGGCAGCCATTCGAGGTCGGACCCCACCGCCGCCACGTCGTGGAGCATGCGTTGCAGCGTCGACGCCACGGTGGCCTCCCGAACGGGCTCGGCCGGGGCACCGCCGCGCACCATCAGCCCGGAGATGCCCACGGAGAGGTCACCGCTCACCGGGTTGGCGCCCGAGTGCAATCCGGTCACCGACTGCACCAGCAGGCCCTCGCCGAAGTCGGCCAGGAGCTGTTCGTGGGTGCGCTCGCCTGGCACCAGGGTGAGGGCGCGGGTGCCCACTCCGGGCGTGGCCTTGAAGCCGCCCCGCACGGCCGAACCGGTGGACGCCTTGCCGGCCCGGCGCCCGCTGTAGCTGTTGTGGAGGAAGCCCGCCACCACCCCGGCGTCGAGTAGCACGTTGGGGCGGGTGGCCAGGCCCTCGGCGTCGTAGCGACCGGCTCCGTAGGCTTTGGGATCAGTGGGGTCGTCGACCAGGGTGAGCATGGGCGCCCCTACCTTCTGGCCCTCGCGGCCCGCAAACATGGAGCGGCCCTTGAGCACGGCCTCACCGGAAAAGGCCTGGGAGACGAGCCCGAGCAGCGATGCGGTGACGACGGGCTCGAACAAGACGGTGAGGCGGCGCGACCGTGGTTTGCGGGCACCGAGCAGGCGGGTGGCCCGCTCGACAGCGTCGGCGGACGCCTTGGCCACGTCGAGACCAGATGGGTCGCGGGCCACGGAGTAGCCGTACCCCGTCTGCGTCTCCATACCGTCGGTGGCCATGGCGTCGACGTACACCGAGCACGCCGTGCGCCGGCTGGAAGCCCGGATGCCCTCGCTGGAGGCAACTGCCGCCTCTGAGCTGGAATCGCCGTAGCTGGCGGTCTCCACCCCTCGGATGCGGGGGTCGAGGGCCCGAGTAGCTCGCTCCAGGTCCAGGGCCAGGGCCACCTTGTCTTGCGGTGGGAACCTGGCCAGGTCGTCGGACCATAGGTCTATCGCCGGGGGCACCACGCCGTCGGGCTCGGGCAGGCCGGCCAGCTCGTCGACGGTGGCGAAAGCGGCGTTGTCGCGCGCCTCGGCCAGGGTTTCGGCCGCGACTGCGGGGTCGAGGGATGCCGCGTAGGCGAACCCGAGGCGTCCGCCCGCCACCACCCGGATCCCGATGCCGGCGGTGTCCGCCGACGACAGCGACTCCACGTCGCCCCCGAAGGCCCGCACCTCGGTGTGGTGCGATCGAGCGGCGTAGGCCTCCACCGCCTCACCGTCTCCCGCCCAGCTAGCCACCTGCTCGACCAGTGCCAGTAGGTCCGGTTCCGGCCCGCTCACCGGTGTTGCCCACACCTCGCCGAGCAACCTCTGGTTGCGAGGCGAAGACTCATCGTGCGGTGCCGCCGACGGTCATGGCTGCCACCCGCAGCGTCGGCTGCCCGGCGGACACGGGCACGCCTTGGCCGTCCTTGCCACAGGTGCCGGCCCAGGTGTCGAAGTCGTTTCCCACCGCGTCGATGGCCTTCAGTACCTCAGGCCCGTTGCCGATGAGGTTGGCGGCCCGCACCGGGTGGGTGACCTGGCCGTTCTCGATCATGTAGGCCTCGGTCATGCCGAACACGAAGTCTCCTGTCGCGGTGTTGACCTGTCCACCGCCGAGCTGGGCCACGTACACGCCGTATGGGGTCTGGCGGACGATCTCGTCGGGATCCTCGGTGCCGTTGGTCACGTAGGTGTTGGTCATGCGCACCATCGGCAGGACCTGGTAGCTCTCGCGGCGTCCGTTGCCCGTGCCCGTGCGTCCCTCCTTGCGGGCCCTCAGCCAGTCCCACATGTAGTCGGTGAGCACCCCCTCCTGGATCAACACATTGCGCCCCGCGGGATGGCCCTCGTCGTCGATGCGCAGCGCTCCCCACTCCGGGCCCATGGTGCCGTCGTCGACCAAGGTGACGTGCGGGCTGGCCACCACCTCGCCGACCTTGCCCACGAACACCGACACGTCCTTGGCTATGTGGTCGGCCTCGAGCCCGTGTCCGCAGGCCTCGTGGAACAACACGCCGCCGCCGCCCTGCTTGATGACCACCGGGAGGCTGCCCGAGGGAGCGGGCCGGGCGGCGAGCTTGGTGATGGACCGCTCGGCCGCTGCTCGGGCAAGGCCCTCCACCTCGTAGCGGTCGAACAGCTCGAAGCCGACCGTGGCGCCCACCGACTCACGGCCGGTCTGCATCCCGGTGTCGCCGAGCGCCACGCAGGACACGGCGAAGCGGGTCTTGACCTGGTCGTCTGTGGCGAGCGCGCCTTCACTGTTGGCCACCATGATCCGCCGGCGGCTGTCGCCGTAGACGGCGCTGACCTGGCGGATGGCGCCCCCTGCGGCACGCGCTGCCTCGTCGGCGCGCTGGAGCAGGGCCACCTTGGTGGCCTTGTCCACCGACTCTGGGAGCGTCCGGACCTCGTTGGGCGCCGGCGCCACCACGCGTGACAACGCCACCTCGTGCACCCCGCCGCCGCCGCGCGTAGCGGCTGCGGCCGCCGCCTCCGCCGCCTGGCGCAGGCCGTGCTCGGACAGGTCTGTGGTGTGGGCGAAGCCGGTGGTCTCGCCGACCACTACCCGGATGCCGGCACCCCGGTCCCGCCCGGAGGCCAACTCCTCGACCTTGGCATCGTCGAAGGAGGCCGAAGACGTCCGGCGGTCCTCGGCGAACAGCTCGGCGAAATCGCCCCCGCGGCGCAGGGCCTCTCCCAGGACGCGCTCGACGGTGGGCGTCTCTATCACGATTGCCTCCTTCTCCGGTTTCCCGGACTGGCTGTCTCCCCGACTCGCTCGACCGGACGTAGGCTAGTGGCCTTGCACCCAAGCGACGAAGCCGCGACTGGCCACTGCAGGTCAAATGCTGGGAACCGGTTGGCCGGGACCGGGGCATGAGGACGCCGCGCGTCTGGCGGGGAGGTCGAACGGCCGGAGAGCCGGAGAACAGCGCTGGCCCGGCCGGCGACCCGGAGCCGGAGGTGACCGGCCAGCCGCAAGCGGCGCACGAGGGGCTTCCCTCGGGACCGTCTGGAACCGGGGATTCGGGCCGGGGGAGCCAGGGAGCACCCGGCGTGGCATCAGACCCGCAACCCCAGGCGGACAACGAGTCCCGCCCGGCCGCAGGGTCCGGGGCGGCTGCAGGGTCCGGGGCGGCTGCAGGGTCCCGCCCGGCCGCAGGGTCCGGATCTGCTGCACCGCCACGACCGACCGAGGAGGCCGAGGCGCTGCGGGCCCAGAGGGCGCGCGATGAGGCTATTCAGGCTTCTCTGGCGGCCATGGCCCTGCGTATAGAGACGCTGTCGGGAGCATCGTCATCGTTTAGAGAGCTGGTGGCCGAGGGGCTCATCGACCGTCGCCCGGCAGG
The DNA here is from genome assembly GCA_003244275.1 of Acidimicrobiales bacterium. Lineage (GTDB taxonomy): Bacteria > Actinomycetota > Acidimicrobiia > Acidimicrobiales > QHCF01 > QHCF01. Next base: position 7,633 of record QHCF01000007.1, on the reverse strand, counting down.
GTCGGGGGTTGGTGAGCCGGCGTTGCCGGCCGGGCCGTCCGGGGCGAGGCCCGAGCTTTCGGCCCCGCCCGAGCCCGATCGGCCCAACCTGGGCGACGGTTCCTACGAGACCCGCCCCTGGGAAAGGGCGCCCGGGAGGGTCGAAGAAGCGAGTCCAGAGCGTTCCTCTCGGCCCGAGCCCGGTCCCGCGCCCGATCCCGCGCCTCGTTATGAGCCCCGTCCCCAGCCTGCGCCTCACGACGAGCCCGCCCCCGAGACTCCTGAGCGGGTGACTTCCGGGGTGGGCTGGAACGACGACGCGGCCGGGGAGGTGATCGAGCGTCGGTTGGGAGAGGTCCAACGAGGCTTGCTGGGGGTTCAGGGCGGTCTGCGGGAACTGGCCCATGCTTCCGACGCCCTGGGGCGGACGCTCAGGGGCCTGGCTGACGGCACCATCCGCCTGCCGTCGATCGATGCGGTGGAGGAGCGGACCGACGAGTTGGGACGACGGGTTTTGCGCCGCCTCGACGGCGTGGAGCAGTCCCTCGGCGCGGCGGTGAAGGACGAGCAGGCATGGCTACGGGCCAGTTTGTCGCCGGAGCTGGCGGCCAAGGCCCAAACGGCCATCGTGGCCTCCTTGGAGCCGATGGAGAGGGCTCTGCACGAACGGTTGGAAGAGTCCATCGACGCCACCGTGTCGGGCGTCGCTGGGCAGCTCAAGGAGACCGAGGAGGCGGTGGTCCAGCGCCTTCAGGAGGAGTTCAGGGCTGAGCAGCGCTCCATGAGCCGGCGACTCGAGAAGCGCCTGGACGTGTTGACCCAGGAGCTGTCTGAGCAGGACGGCATGGGTGGACGCCTGGATACCCTGAGTGGGGAGATCGGAGCCCTGCTCAAGGCTGAGAAGGGCACCGCCCTCAAGCTGCTGACCGGTCGTCTGAACGAGCGTCTGGATGGGCTGGGGGAAGAGGTTGCCGCCCTGCACAAGACGGAGAAGGCCACCGCCCTCAAGCTGACCGGCATCCGGGACCGCCTGGCCGACGCCTGCTCGGCCCTCGAGGCCCTGGGTGGCGGGACCGGCCCCGATGGGTCGGGGTCGGAGGAGCTGTTGGAGGCCAGCCGCCTGGTGGCTGAGCGCCTCGAGGACCTCACCAGGGAGATGCAGACCGTGCGCCGGCGCCTGCCGGTGCGGGGTCAGGCTGCCCCGATCGAGGAGGAAGAGGACCTCGAGCTCTCCGAGGAACCCCCGGTGGAGCCAGCCCCGTCTCTGAGGCGGCCCAAGGGGCCGATCCTGCCCGGGAGAAGGCCCGGGGAACAGGCACCGCCGCCCTCTCCCCGTCGGCGCCCAGGCTCGTCGGTGAAGCTGGGGCCCGGCGTCGCCCGAGGCACCGCACGAAGCTCATCCCGGTGACGCCGGCGCTATCCGCCCCACTCCCAGGAGGCACGGCGAAGCTGGTCTCGATGTAGGCGCTCATCGCTCAGCGCCAACGCTGGCGTCAGGACGGCAAGGTCGTGGTCTGGACCAACGGCTGCTTCGACGTGCTGCACGTCGGGCACCTGCGCAGCCTGGAGGCAGCCCGCCGTTTGGGGGACGTGCTGGTTGTCGGGATCAACGACGACGAGGCAGTGCGTGCGTTGAAGGGAAGCGGCCGCCCGTTCGTGCCGGTGGCCGAGCGGGCCCCCTGATCGCCGCGCTGGAGGTGGTAACGCTGGCGGTGATCTTCTCCGACATGACACCCGAGCGTCCACTGGCCCGGCTCCGACCCGACGTTCATTGCAAGGGGGCCGATTATGCCCCCCCTCATGGAATGCCCATACCGGAGATGGCAACGGTGGAGGCCTACGGGGGACGAGTGGAGTTCCTGCCCCTCGTCCCCGAGCGCTCGACATCCTCGTTGATGGGCCGGGTGAGGGCGAGCCTGCCGTCCTGAGGTGCCCTCGGAGCGGTGAGTACGGCGGTGGCTGACCCGCGTATCGAGTCGATCGTCTCCCACTTTGCCGGCACCACTGTGCTGATCATGGGCGATCTCATGCTCGACGAGTACATCTGGGGAGATGTGCACCGCATCTCACCCGAGGCGCCCGTCCCGGTGGTCAAGGTGGCGGGCCACAGCACCGTGCCCGGTGGGGCGGCCAATACCGCAGCCGGGATCATGGCCCTGGGTGGCAGGGTCCTGCTGGGAGGCGTGGTGGGTCAGGACACGTCGGCCGAGCAACTGAGGGCTCGACTGCAAGAGCAGGGTTTGAACACCGATGGAGTCGTGACCGACGATACGCGCCCCACCACGACCAAGACCCGCATAGTGGCCGGTTTCCAGCAGGTGGTCAGGGCCGACAGGGAGACCTGTGTCCCCCTTGGTCAGGGCGTCGAGGCGGCCCTTTGGGAGTGGGCCGGGTGCCAGATTGCCAGCGCGGAGGCGGTGGTCATCTCGGACTACGGCAAGGGCGTGATCTCGTCTCGCCTGGCCCGGGATCTGATCGCCGCGGCCGCGAAGCAGCGCATACCTGTGGTGGTCGACACCAAGGGAGTCGACTATGCCAGGTACCAGGGGGCGACCGTGGTCACGCCCAACCTCGAAGAGGCAGGACGGGCGGCCGGCCTGCGCATCGCCGACGAAGACGACCTCTGTCGGGCTGGAAGAGATCTGCTCGAGAAGCTGGGAGGAACGGCGGTGCTGATCACTCGGGGCGCCCAGGGAATGACACTGTTCGTCTCCGCCCCAGGAGTCGCTCCATTGCACATCGAGGCGACCGCCCGCAAGGTCTTCGATGTCACCGGAGCAGGTGACACAGTGGCCAGTAGCCTGGCTCTGGCACTGGCCAGCGGGGCCAGTCTTCCTGCCGCCGCCCACCTGGCCACCGTGGCTGCGGGCGTGGCGGTGGGCAAGGTGGGTACCTCTACGGTGACGCTGGCCGAGCTGGCGGATTGAGTGATCGCTCTCTGGACGGCGGCCGGCCTCGTCCAGGCAAACTCGGGCTAAACTTCGAGACGAGCTCCGTGCACTCGACCCAGGTCAAGATCCTCGTACCCGGCAACCATCTCATGGTAGGCCTGCTTGGCCAACACGACGAGTTGCTGCGCTTGGTGGAGGATGCCTTCGGGGGGGCCACCATCATGGTGCGGGGCAACGAGATCACGGTGGAGGGTGGTGAGGCCGAGCGAGTGGGTCGGCTCTTCGAGGAGCTGGTCCTGCTGCTGGAGGCCGGGCAGGGGCTGGATCGAGCCAATGTCGGGCGCACCATCGACATGGTCAAGGCCGACGAGCGGCCCTCCGAGGTGCTGACCACCGAGCTCCTGCGCTCGGCCCGAGGCCGTACGGTCCGGCCCAAGACCGCAGGCCAGAAGCGCTATGCCGACGCCATCACCGCCAACGTCATTACCGTGGGAATCGGTCCGGCCGGGACCGGCAAGTCCTACCTGGCGGTGGCCCTGGCGGTGCAGGCTCTCCAGGCCAAGAAGGTCAGCCGCATCATTCTCACCCGCCCGGCGGTGGAGGCCGGGGAGCGGCTGGGCTTCCTGCCGGGGGATCTCATGGCCAAGGTCGATCCCTACCTGCGGCCCCTCTACGACGCCCTCTACGACATGGTCGAGCCCGAGGGGATGGCCCGCCTGGTCGATCGGGGAGCCATCGAGGTGGCCCCGCTGGCCTTCATGCGAGGTAGGACGCTCAACTCCAGCTTCGTGATCCTCGACGAGGCGCAGAACACCACTCCCGAGCAGATGAAGATGTTCCTCACCCGTATCGGGTTCAACTCGCAGGCGGTGGTAACCGGCGACGACACCCAGACCGACCTGGCTGGGAGGCGCTCCGGCCTGGCCGGTCTGGAGGACCTCCTGGGCGGGATCGAGGGCTTGGCCTTCGTGCGACTCAGCCAGCGCGACGTGGTGCGCCACCGTATCGTGGCCGACATAGTGAGGGCCTACGAACGGGGTCCCGGCGTATGAACGAGGTGCTGACCTCTGACGAGCAGGAGGATCAGCCGCTCGACCTGGAGGAGTGGGCAGAGCTGGCCGGGCGAGTGTTGGATGCCGAGGAGGCTCAGGGTGAGCTGTCGCTGGCGTTCGTGAGTGAGGCGGTCATGGCCGACCTCAATCAGCGGTTTCGGGGCCGGTCGGGGCCCACCGACGTGCTGTCCTTCCCCATTGACGAGCAGCCGGGCGCCGGGCAGCCGGGCGCCGAGCAGGTGAGCAACGCAGACGCTCCCGGCGAGCAGCCGGTGATGCTGGGTGACGTGGTGATCTGCCCGGCAGTGGCGGTAGCCAATGCCGCCGACCATGGCCAGTCCCTGGACGACGAGATCGCGCTCTTGGTCGTCCATGGCATCCTCCACCTGCGGGGCATGGACCACGAGGATGAGACCGAGGCGGCGGCCATGGAGGAGCGGGAGTGCCAGCTCTTGGCTGACCGCCGCACAGACCGCCGCACAGACCGCCGCACAGACCGCCGCACGTCCTGCCGCACCTGCTGATGCACCTGCGGGGCACCGACGCGGTGCTGCTCATCGTTATCGTGGTCCTCCTTGCGTTCTCGGGGATCCTGGCTCTGGCCGAGACCAGCCTCACCCGCATGAGCCGGGTGAAGGCGGTGACCCTCGACGAGGAGGGAAGGCGGGGGGCGGCCGTGCTGGTGCGCCTGATCGAGCACCCAGAACGCTTCCTCAATCCCATCTTGTTGATGGTCCTGCTCTGCCAGCTGGTGGCGGCCACCCTGGTGGGGGTGGTCTCCGAGCACCTGTTCGGCGCATTCGGGGTGGCCGCCGCCACCGCCTTCGAGGTAGTGGTCATCTTCGTCCTGGCCGAAGCCGCCCCTAAGAACTGGGCGGTCCAGCATCCGGAACGGTCGGCCCTGTTCGCCGCCCCGTTGGTGAACGCGGTTATCCGCTTCCCACCGGTCCGCCTGGTCTCGGGGGTACTGATCGGCCTGGCCAACCGGATCCTGCCTGGTGGCACCGTCCGCAAGGGGGCCTATGTCTCCGAGCGGGAGCTGTTGGCCATGGCCGACATGGCCATGGAGGAGGAGGTGATCGAGACCGAGGAACGGGCCCTCATCCACTCGATCATCGAGTTCGGTGACACCGTGGCCCGAGAGGTGATGGTGCCTCGGCCCGACATGGTGACCGTCCAGGGAAGTCGCCCGGTGCGCGAGGTGATCGAGGTGGCCATGTCGGCCGGCTACAGCCGCATCCCGGTCTATGGCCAGCAGATGGACGACATCTTGGGCATCGTGTACGCCAAAGACCTCATGCGGGCAGACCGCGAGGGCCGGCTCGACCTGGCGGTGCGCGAGCGGATGCGAGAGGCTCATTTCGTGCCCGAGACCAAGCGGGTGGCCGAGCTGATGCGCGAGATGCAGTCGCAAAAGTTCCACATGGCCGTCGTCATCGACGAATACGGCGATACCACCGGCCTGGTGACCCTGGAGGACCTCATCGAGGAGCTGGTGGGCGACATCGTCGACGAGTTCGACGTGGAGGAGCCGCTGATCGAGCCCATGGCCAACGGGGAGTATCGGGTCAACGCCAGGATGCCCATCGACGAGGTCAACGACCTGCTCCATGCCGACCTGCCGGCTGGCGACTGGGACACGGTCGGCGGCCTGGTGTTCAACCTCCTCGGTCACATCCCGACCGAGGGTGAGGTGGCCGAGGCCGACGGCCACCGTCTGGTGGCGGAGAAGGTCCAGGGTCGCCGAATTGGCCGGGTCCGGATCGCCAGGGTGGCGGCAGCCGATGGGGACTGACGACCTGGTGGCCAGGTGACCGGACGAGCGCGTGCTGATCCTGCGGGTCCCGGCGATGGCTGAGCCCGGCTTCCGCTCTGGCTTTGCCACCGTCGTTGGGCGGCCCAACGTCGGCAAGTCCACCCTGGTCAACCAGATCCTCGGCACCAAGGTGTCGATCACCTCGGACAAGCCCAACACCACCCGCAACCAGGTGAGGGGAGTGCTCAACCGCCCCGGTGCCCAGCTGGTAATGGTGGACACGCCCGGCATCCACAAGCCCCGGACCTTGTTGGGTGAGCACCTCAACGCCTCAGCGGTGGGTGCCCTCGACGGGGTGGACGTGGTTGTGCTGATGATTGATGCCACCGCCCCCCTCGGAAGGGGAGACCGCTTCATCGCCGCCCGCACGCCCCCAGACTCCATCTTGGTGGTGAACAAGGTCGACCTGTCGGCCCGAGCCGCGGTCCTGTCCCAGCTGGCGGCGGCCGCCCCCCTCGAACTGTCGAGCTACCACGCCGTCTCGGCGGTCACCGGGGAGGGGGTCGAGGAGCTGGTCGACGAGATCGTGGGCCGGCTGCCCGAGGGCCCCCAGTACTACCCGGACGACATGGTGACCGACATGGCCGAGGCTTTCTGGGTGGCCGAGCTGGTGCGCGAGCAGCTGCTGGCGGTGACCAGGGAGGAACTGCCCCACTCGGTCGCCTGCCGGGTAACCGAGTGGGAGTGGCCCCGCATCCGCTGCGAGATCCTGGTCGAGAGGGACTCTCAGAAGGGCATAGTCATCGGCCACCACGGCCAGGTCCTCAAGGCGGTGGGGACAGCAACGCGGGCCCAGCTTCCCGAGGGCGCTTACCTCGAGCTGTTCGTCAAGGTGGACAAGGACTGGCAGGGCCGCCCGCAGGCCTTGGAGCGCCTCGGGTACGGTTAGCCTGCTCTGCAGGCTCTAGCTTGCTGAACCACTCTCGCAGAACGGTTCCAAGCCTTGTCGACGCTCGTCTTCGAAGGCGGCACCTCGTAAGACTACACAAGTGGTATTTACACCGGACGTCCAAGAGTTGAATCCGAAGTCGCTATCTGGCGGGCATGGGCCAGGAAGGCTTCGACCTCGCTGCGGTGGCGGGTGCGGGCCATGGGTGGCAGCGCCCGCACCAGGTCCCAGCGGTAGCTGGCGGTGGCCAGCCGGCGGTCGAGCACGGCCACCACCCCACGGTCGTCGCGGCTGCGAATGAGACGCCCGGCTCCCTGGGCCAGCAGGGTGGTCGCCCGACTCAGGTCGACCAGGCGAAAGGCGCCGGGGCCGGCTCGTTCCCGCCGGGCCTGCATCAGTGGGTCGTCCGGACGGGGAAACGGGATTCTGTCGATGACCACCAGTGAGAGGGTGGCTCCGGGGACGTCCACGCCCTGCCAGAAGCTCAGGGTGGCAAACAGGCAGGTCGACTCGTCAGCGGCGAACGCCTCCAACAGAGCCGGCTTGGGCATGTCCGACTGCGCCAATATGCGAAAAGGGACTCGTTCCCGCAGGACCTCCACGGCCTCTTTCAGGGTTCGAAGGCTGGTGAACAGCGCCAGCGTGCGTCCACCAGCCGCTTGTATCAGGTGAGCCAGCTCCTGTTGGACGGCGGCGTCGGCGTCGGGCCGGCGTCGGTCGGGAAGATGCGTCGCGCAGTAGAGCAGACCGTGGTCCGGGTAGGGGAACGGGCTGCCCACGTCGAGGTGGTCGAACTTGGTCAGGCCAAGTCTGACCGGAAGGGCCGGCGGCACGGTGGCGCTGGTGAGTACCGCCGTCACCTCGTCCCACAGACAACTTCCCAACAGAGGCCCGACATCCACCAGCGCCAGCTTGAGCACAACTGGCGGCTGCTCGGTTACCCAGGCCACCTGGTCAACGGCTGGAGAGGTCACCCGTGCCAAATCGGCGGCCAGGTGAGTAGCTG
>QHCF01000235.1 GCA_003244275.1 Acidimicrobiales bacterium | reverse complement strand
GGAATTACTTGAACGCTGACAAGTAATTCTACCTGAAGGCACTTCGGTAGTGCTAAAAGCACTATTTCTGGCCCTCGGATGAATTCACCTTGGAACGGTCCCCCGAGTGGAATTCCGAACATCGCTCCCTTTCTCAACTGCCGACCGCCTTTTCCTTCGGGGCAGTGGTGGCCCGACCAGGCCACAAGTCGGCGCCGAGGCCGGCTTCGAGGCGGGCCAGGGTGGCGATGTCAGCCCAGACCTGGCCATTGAGGATTTTGCTGATAGTCGTGTGATCGACGCCCGTGGCCGCTTTGGCCACCCGCAGGCTTCGTCCGCCGAGTGCAGCCCTCAGTCGCAGGGCGAGGAGCCGGGCGACCTCTGCGGTCGGGTCGGTGCAAGGGACATCAGGCCAACCCGGGCTCCACGTTTTGGGAGCGGCTCGGGTGGGCCGGGGCACGCGCCAACCGTAGATGCCGGGTGCCCGGATGTGTGGGTTCCCACCACCGTGACTGTCACACCCTCGCGGGAGACTGTTGATAGGAAACAACAGTCTGGTGAGACAGGGGACGCGGTGGCGAGACGGATACAGGACTTCAGGCCCGACATGCCCGAGAGCTATTGGCAGGTCATCGACGCCTTCGTCCGGGCCGCGGTCACCGATGCCCAGCCCGCCACCGTCTACTCCGCTCAGGACCTGCTCTCCGTCACCGCCAGGCATGTGCTGTGGTGCTGGCAGACGGCGGGGCTGGCCCTTGACCGCAAGGCCGTCTTCAACCGCTTGGTCATTGAGGAGTTCATCGCCCATGGCTGCCCGACACTCAGCCCAGCCTCGAAGGGCAACCGCCGCTCCCAACTTTTGCGTATGTCCGAGGCCCTGCTCGGCCAGGAGGGATGTCCGGGACGCCTGGCCCCGCTCCCGCCGTCGGACCCGGTTCGCCCCTACTCGTCTTCGGAACTCGTGGCCCTGGGCTCCTGGGCGGCAGGGCAATCCACCGCCACCGCTCGCCGGGACGCAGGCACCCTACTGGCCCTGGGAGCGGGGGCCGGACTGGCGGTCGAGGATGTTGCCGGCCTGACCGCAGGGATGGTCACGGTCGATGACCTCGGGGTTCTTCTGGCGGTGCCCGGGCGCCGGCCCCGGTTGGTCCCGGTCCTGGCGTCCTGGGAGACGCCCATCATCGAGGCCACCGCCGTCATCCCGGCGGACCGACCGCTGTTCCGGGAACGGCGGACCACCCCCAACAAGAAGAACTTTGCCTCCAATTTTGTGGACTGCTCAGCAGGTGTGGGCATCAAGCCCTCGGTCCAGCGGCTCCGGGCCACCTGGATCGTGGGCCATCTCACCGCCTCCACGCCGGTCGTGGCACTCATGGCCGCCGCCGGGGTGGAATCGCTCGAAGCCCTGACCCGCTACCTGCGCTTCGTTCCTGGCATCGACCCCGCCGAAGCTCGCCGGGCGCTCCGTGGCCAACTCCGGGACCACTCCGGCTAGTGACCTTGGCCGATGCTGCCCGGGAGGCAACCGACGAGGCCCTGGCCCGCCTGGTCTGCTCCGGCGCGTTCGGCGACAACCACGCCCGCTCCGACCTGATCCCCGATCACCAGGTCGAGGCGGCAGCCAAGATGATCGACAGCACCGATATCTGCGTCCGGCTGGCGGGGTGGCGGGCCAAGGACCGCAAGGACCGGGGGCTGGGCGGCCGGCCGGCAAGCCTCGGCGACCGGGCGGTCCTGGTCCTGTTCGTCCTGCTGGCCCTGGAGCACTCGCCCCTGCTCGTCACCCGCATGGCCGAGACCGTCTCCCGACGCCTGTCCGAGAAGGCCAAGGACTTGCTGGGCATCGACCCGGCCGAGACCACAGAAAAGGATTGGTACGACCGGGCCTGGCGGACAATTCACGCCTTTCTCGACGTGGTGGATCCGTTCCCGGCGAAGGGAAAGCGGAACCGTCTGCTCACCAAAGCGGAATGGACCGATGTCCTGGCCACCCGTGACCCGGTCGAGTCGGCCCGCAAACAGGAACGCCTCGACTGGATGGCCAATGCACTTCTCGAGCCACCCTGCGCATGATTCCCCGGGACGTGCGGCGTCGCTGGAAGGGGAACCTCTGCATCGACGCCACGCCGGTTGCCGCCTTCGGTAAGCGGGGCACCACCAGGAAGTCGGACCTGGTGGGCATCGAGCCCGACGCCGCTTGGTACGTGCGGGAGGGGGACCACCGAGACCCCGGCGACGACCGGGGCAAGGTCTACCGTAAGTCCCTGTGGGGCTGGGAGGCCACCCTGTCGGTGATGTCCACCAACGACCCGGCCGGCGCTGTCGAGTTCCCTTACCTGGTCGGGGCCATCGGGTTCGGCAAGCCCGGCCACGATGTCTCCGGTCACGGCACCCGCTCGTTCGCCTCCATCATCGAGCGGGGCCACCCGGTGGGCCATGCCATCGCCGACCGGGCCTACTTCCCCAACTCCAAGCCGGAAGACCTCCAACTTCCCCTGCGAGCCCTGGGCTACGACCTGGTGTTCGATTACCGGGCTGACCAACTGGGCATCAGGGACGGCCACGCCGGGGCCATCCAGGTCGAAGGAGCCTGGTACTGCCCTTCCATGCCCCAGCCCCTCATTGACGCCACCCTCGACTACCGGGTGAACAAGGTCATTGATGAAGCCACCTGGCGCCAACGGATAGAGCAGCGCAGGAACTATCTACTCCGGGCCAAGGAGCGTCCCGACGCTGACGGGCACGTGCCCATGGCCTGCCCAGCCGCCGGGCCTTCCGCCACGGTGAGCTGCCCCCTCAAGCCGGCCAAAGGCAGGACTGCCGGACGAACCCGCATCCCGGTAGTCCCCGCCCACCCGGACCGCATCTGCACCAACCGGGCATCGGTGTCGTTCCCCCCGAGCGCCGGGGCCAAGTACGACCAAGCCCTCCACTACGGCGGCCCTGAGTGGCAGGCAATGTACTCGACGGCCCGCAACACCATCGAGGGGTTCAACGGATACCTGAAGGACGCCAACCGCGAAGCATTGGACCAGCCCGGTCGCCGCCGCATCCGCGGCTACACCGCCCAGTACCTCTTCACCGCCCTCCTGGTGGTGTCGGCCAATATCCGAAAGCTGCGAGCCTTCTTGGCTGAAGCCGCGGC
>QHCF01000193.1 GCA_003244275.1 Acidimicrobiales bacterium | reverse complement strand
CCCCGCCCCGGCCCGGGCCCCAACCGCCGTCCTCGCCCAAGATGAGCCCCATGCCCGGCTGGCCGGCCGCTGGCTCGTCCCCGGCCCCACCCGCTCCAGCACCGCCCTCTCCGGCTGCCCCACCCGCTCCGGCACCGCCCGCTCCGGCACCGCCGTCTCCGGCTGCCCCACCCGTGTCTCCGGCACCGGCGTCTCCGGCCGCCCCGCCGGCCGACCGGCGGGTCATCGGCCTGGCTCCGGGCGCGGCCCGNNNNGGGAGGCCGGCGGTCAGGACGCCCGCAAGTACCTGTCGCCCGGCCCAGTGGTCCAGCGCCTGATCGGCCGTTGGTTGCAACACCTGGGGCGGGCGGTGGGTGACGCTCCGGTGGTGGTCGACGTGGGTATCGGTGAGGGCCTGGCCGTCGCCCGCATCACCGGCCCCTCGACCCTGGTGGTCGGGCTCGACTTCCGCCACGACAAGCTGGTCCTGGCCGGCGAGCAGCTGCCCTCACCCCTGCTCGTCCGGGCCGACGCCGGCATGCTGCCCCTGGCCGATTCCTCCGCGCCGGTCGTGACGTGCATCGAGGTGCTCGAACACCTGGTTCGCCCGGAGATGGCCCTGGCCGAGCTGAGCCGGATCACCGTTGACCGCTGCATCGTGTCGGTGCCGTGGGAGCCGTTCTTTCGGCTGGGCAACCTGGCCCGGGGGAAAAACGTGACCCGGTGGGGCAACGACCCCGAGCACGTCCAGCAGTACAGTCCGGCCCGGCTCCGGGAGGCGCTGGAGCCGTGGTTCGCCGAGGTCAGGGTGCGGCGCTGTTTTCCCTGGCTCGTAGCCGTTGCACGACAACCACGGCCAGGACCACCAGCTCAGCCGCAGTAAAGGTGAGTCGGGAGGCCACCGCGCCGGCCGCCAGGCGGCCGCGTGGACCGGTCCCGGCCAGCAGGGCCAGGTAGGCCACCTCCCGCGCTCCGGCCCCGCTGGGGGCAATGATGGTGACGAAGCCGGCGGCCCAGGCCAGGCACCCGGCCCCCGCCACCCGCCAGGGCGAGCCGAGCGGCCCCACCGCCGCCTGGGCCAGGGCCACCGACGCTCCATACGCCACCCAGCTGCCGAGGTACCAGGCCAGGGCCGCCCTGAGTCGGTTGAAACTGACGACCGGGGCTGCTGGTGCTACCGGGGCAGGCGAGGCAGGGCGGCCCACTCCGACCTCACTGCAGCCGACGACCTCCGATTCAGCCAGGGCTGACCGCTGCGTCCGGCCACCAGGGGCAAGGCGGGTCAGAACCGCCGGGAGGGCCAGGACCGCTGGAAGGGCCAAGGCCGCCGGCAGCGCCAGCAGTCCCAGGGCCCACCACGGTGAACCACCGGCAGCCAGGAGGACTCCCCCGACCGCCACCGCCACCGCCAGAGTTACGGCGGCCTCGGTCACCACGGTGGCGACCTGTCGGCGGCGCCGGCCGGGGACCGTGGCGGCCCGGGAGGCGGGAGCCCAGATGGCGCCCGGCAGGTAGCGCAGGGCCTGGGTGCGGGACCAGGTGGCGACCGCCCGGGCGGGGGAGGAAGCGGCGGTCAGGTCTGCCCATCCCCGGCCCAGTCCCAGCCAGGCGACCAGCCCGGCGACCAGGGACCCCGCCAGCAATCCGGGCCGGATGGTCGCCAGGTTGACCGCCCTGACTCCCCGGTCAGCCACCCAGGCCACCACCGCCAGTGAGGCCAGCAGCCCGGCCACCCGGGCGGCTGCCAGCGCTCGCTTGGGCAAAGCATCACGTCGGGCGACGAGGGAGCGCACCAGGGCCATCGTTACCCGCCAGCGTCCCACACCTGGCGCGTGCGGGCCGGTGGGCCGCCACCAGGTCGCCGATGGGATACCATGCGGCAAAGCACAATCAGCACCACGTTAGGGAAAGACGACAATCCGTCATGTCAGCGGCGAAAGCACCAGTTTTGATGTATTTGGTCCCTTCGAGGTGCCAACGCGTCAAGTCGGAACAGCCATCAAGGTGCAGGAGAAAGAACAGCTCGAAGAGTTTTGGGCAAAAATGGATCTACCTGGGGCCGGTGACAAGCGAGGTTGCTATCTACTTTCGGTGCAGCAGCGGAGGGACAGCTACCTCCCTGTATACGCTGGAAAGACCACCAAGCAATGCTTCCAAGACGAGTGCTTCACGGCGGTCAATCGGTTAAAGATTCGGCAGGCTCTCGAAGAGTACGGAAACAGACTCTTTTTGAATCTTTTGACACCGCGAGTCAGGCAAGGTCGTATAAATGAGCGAGCTATAGGTGACCTCGAAATATTTTTGATCAATGTGGCCGACCTGGCCCGGGCGCAGCGGGTTCGAGGTCGATGTGGCGAAGTTCGAGGACTGGAACCCTACCGGGCGGACGTTCGATGCGGTCGTTTCCGGGCAGTCCTGGCACTGGGTGGGCCCGGTAGCGGGAGCGGCAAAGGCGACCGAAGTGCTACGGCCCGCAGACCGGTTGGCCGTGTTCTGGAATGTGTTCCAGCCGTCGCCCGGCATAGCGGAATCTTCGCCGCGGTCTACGGCCGAGTCCTGACCGGCAAGTCGGGCAAGTTCTGGGCAAGGCCACCGCTGGACGCGTACTCGATCGGGTCACCAACCCGGCCGACGGCATACGACAGGCGGCCGCGTTTGGTGACCCGGAGCAGTGGCGCTTCGACTGGGAGCGGTCTCGCACCCGGGACGAGTGGCTGGACCAGGTACCTCTCCACGGCGGTCACAACCAGCTCCCGCCGGTACAGCCCCAAGAGCTGCTGGGGGTATCGGGGCGGCCATCGAAGCGGTGGGAGGCAGCTTCAGGATGGGTTGCGCCGCAGTAGTAGTCACCGCGGTGCGAAGAGATGCCGCCTGGCCTGGCTCGACCAGGCGTCTCACCCACCGATCCTCGACCAGCAGGGTTCTCATTGCAACAGCTGGAACGTGACGCCCAGCTCCTCGGCCGCCGACCGTAGCAAGGGGGCGTCGGTCGTCACGAGGATGTCGGCTGGGACCATCAAAGCCACCGCCACCGCCTCGGCGCCGAGGACGTTCAGATCCCGGCGGATACGCAGGGTGAACATGACGGGACGACGACACGTGGGTGAAGCAACGCAACACTCGCCGGTAGATCGGCGAGTGCAGCGCGCACCCTGTCGACCACCGGTGGATCGACTGCGGCCAAGCGACCCGACAAGGCTCCCGCGCCGGAGCCGCCGAAGACGGCGCGGCCGAGCCGGTAGTACCACGCGCTCGTCGTGAACACTCCGCCTTGAGCCAGCTCCTCCGCCACCTGGGCTGACGGGCGGCCAGCCAGCACGTCGAGCAGGAGGCGGTCGTCGATCACGACGGCCATGTCGGAGGGTTGCTACTGGTTGGCGAGGTCAGGGTCCTCGGTTGCGATCCGAGCGATTGCCTCGTCGTAGCCACCGTCGCGCAGCCAGTCGGCGATCACCTTGGCCGCTTCAGGAGGGATGGTCGGCTCGGAAGCCGTCAGGGAACCCCGAGGGAGTTCCCCTGCGTCCTCTGCCCGACGCTGGGCGAGACGCACCGTCGCCGCGAGCTCAGGGTCAAGATGAAGCTCGGTCGCCATACTTGAGCATGGTACTGGTGCTGTGTCCCCGTCGACTCCTACAGGCGGTCGGCGGCGGGCGCGTTCATCGTGGTCTCCACGACCGGCCCGTAAGATTCATACTGGTTCAAGTTCAGCGGATCAGTCTGCTAAAGCCTGGCCCTCGACGACCGAGCCTACTGCGCCAGCCATCGAGAGCGAGCATGTCCGATTTGAGAATCCCAAATGACACACGAACCGGTCCCGGTGGCGTCCTCGACGCTTGGACTCCGAAGGCGGGCACCGAGCGACCCTCTTGAGTCTGCTCGGCCTTTCCGTCGATGCTGGTCATGGCCATCCCGATCGGCGCCCAGTGCTATGCGTCGCCGACGCATCTCAACTGCCCTGACCGGCATCGACGCTGTAGACCCCAAGAAAAGAGAGGGGAACAAGCGGGTGGCTCTGGTCTGCGCCATAGAATTCTGCCAGCGCAATGTCGCTATCTGGAACCCGCCATCCGGCGACGAGGACAGCGAAGTGACTGCCAGGGTCATGTGGGACTTGGCCGCTTACCCGGCTGGCGAGAAGGAGATTGCCTCACTGGCAACCTGGATCGCACAGCGCATCGCCCAACCTGAACCCTCATCGGCATCAGCTGCGCGGGCGTCCTCAGCGGATGCCTTGGCAAAGTGCCCCCTGCCGACCAAGCTGGGCGGATGAGCCCAGATCGTATTCCTCCCGACGCGAACCAGGAATCGGTGTGGGACTACCCGCGGCCTCCCCGAGTCGAGCCCGAGCCTCGACCGGTGAGAGTCGTCCTCGGGGGAGTGGAGATCGCGCGCAGCACGGGCGCGCTGCGGGTGCTCGAGACCTCCCACCCGCCGGTGTACTACCTCCCCCCCAGCGACATCCGACCCGATGCGCTCCACGAGGGTGGACCCGGCTCCTGGTGTGAGTGGAAAGGGGCGGCGTCCTACCTCGACGTCGCCGGCGGCCCCCTCCGGGAGGAGCGAGCGGCCTGGCGCTACGACTACCCGGCCAAGGACTACACCGACCTGGCTGGGTTCGTGGCGTTCTATGCACAGCGAATGGACCAGTGCTTCGTCGGTGACGAGCTGGTGGTCCCCCAGCCAGGCGGCTTCTACGGCGGCTGGGTCACCTCCTGGGTGGTCGGCCCCTTCAAGGGAGTGCCGGGTAGTGCATTTTGGTAGGCGCTAACTTACTTACTACTGAATGTCGACTCATGGGAAGAAGTTCGACCGCCCGGGTGTGGGCGATCCAGCCATCGTGATACGTGGTCGGCGAGGCATTCTGGTGGTCCTCTTGGTCTATTGCCTGGCTGGTGACGCCGTTGCAGTAGTGGCCTTGGTTTTCTCGCTGAAGTCGAATCTGGGTGAGGACCTATTTCTGCTCGTCGTCTGCAGTCTTGGAATCCTGCTGTTCGTCCCGTTCGTGATCAAGCCTCCCGTACTGTTGAGGTTTGGGCCCCTGGGTCTACAGGAGTTCAGAGGTTGGTTTCGAAGGCCGAGGGATCTCGTCCCCTGGTCTTCGGTTCGCGCCATCAGGCTCTTTCCCTATAGACCATTGCGCGTTGGGATACGCGACCGGCGGCTTGGCATCGTTCCGGCTATCCCTTACGACCCCATATGGGATTCGAGACGAAGAAGCACCAGAGCATTCGGCCTGCCGATCACCATCGGCGAACGCGATGTCCGTAATCGACGACTTGATATCACCGCCGACGAGATGCGCTCTTTCAAACCCAGCATGACGATCGAGCATGCCGAACCGCCAACGGGAAGATTTCGCAGATCCTTCAAAGGGCGATAGACAGCGGCGCCCGCCGCCTGCCAGGCTTCACGGCCCCGGCCGACGCATACTGGGCATGTGCCACGGGACGAGACCGACGACATCGAGGCGATCCTGGCCGTCACCAACACCGACACCAGCGAGGTGGAACACGCCGTCCCGGACGCCTCGGACGCCATGTTCACCTGGGACTACCAGAAGGGTAAGCGCCCTCGGCTGGCCCAGCTGTACGAGAAGGCCAAGGTCTCAATGTGGAACGCCGAGACGGACCTGGACTGGGAGACAGAGGTCGACCAGGAGGCGGTGGTGATGGCCAACCCGGCCCTGGCCGGGGGAAACGGCGTGGGCATGGATCTCACCGGCACCGCCTTCGCCAAGTGGGGCGACAAGGAGTGGCTCCGCTTCGGCGTGGAAGGCCAAAATTGGACCCTCTCCCAATTCCTCCACGGTGAGCAGGGAGCGCTGGTCTGCACGGCCAAGATCGTCGAGTCGGTGCCCTGGGTGGACGCCAAGTACTTCGCCTCCACCCAGGTGATGGACGAGGCCCGCCACGTCGAGGTCTTCTCCCGCTACCTGGACACCAAGCTGTCCGGCCACTACCCCATCAATGCCCACCTGCGCCTGCTGCTGGACGACATCGTGGCCGACAACCGGTGGGACATGACCTACCTCGGGATGCAGGTGATGGTGGAGGGCCTGGCCCTGGCCGCCTTCGGCTTCCTGCGCCAGCTGACTACCGAGCCGCTGCTCCGCGAGATCCTGCGCCTGGTGATGGCCGACGAGGCCCGCCACGTGGCCTTCGGGGTCCTCAGCCTGGGCGAGTACTACCAGCACCTGAGCGCGTCCGAGATCCGTGAGCGCCAAGAGTTCGCCTTCGAGGCAGCCGTGCGGATGAGGGACCGGTTCCTCCAGCAGGAGGTCTTCGAGCGCATGGGGGTGCCGGTCAAGGAAGCGGTGTCGCTGGTCATGCAGAGCCCCGAACGGCTGGTCTTCCAGTCCATGCTGTTCTCCAAGATCGTGCCCAACTGCGCCAAGCTGGGACTGCTGGACGCCGGTGACGGCTGGCTGCGCCAGCGCTTCGGCGAGCTGGGCGTGCTCGGCTTCGAGAGCTGGCCCACTGGCGAGGAGCCCGAGGCCTGAGGGCCACGGGGAGCGGTACCGGCCGCGGTAAGCTCGGGTGATGGCGAACATGGGCCGCTGGGGGGCGGTGGTCACGGCCATGGTGACCCCCTTCGATGATGGGGGTGCCCTGAATCTGGACGGCGCGGCAACCCTCGCCCGCTGGCTGGCCGACCACGGCAGCGACGCCTTGGTGTTGGCCGGCTCCACCGGGGAGTCCATGTCGCTGTCCGACACCGAGAAATTCGACCTCTGGCGAGCCGTCGCCCGCGCCGTGACCATCCCGGTCATCGCCAGCTCGGGCACGGCCGACACCGCCCACTCCATATTGTTGAGCCAACAGGCCGAAAGGGCAGGCGCGGCCGGCCTGCTGGTGGTCACCCCCTACTACAACCGGCCCCACCAGGCCGGCCTGGATGCCCACTTCAGGGCGGTGGCGGCGGCCACCGACCTGCCCGTATTGGTCTACGACATCCCGGTCCGCACCGGCCGCCGGGTTGATACTGACACCATGCTGGCCCTGGCCCGCGACGTCCCCAACATCGTCGGGGTCAAGGACGCCAGTGGTGACCTGGCCGGCGCCGCCCGCCTGATGGCCGAGGCGCCCGACGGCTTCGACGTCTACAGCGGGGACGACACCACGACCCTGCCCCTGCTGGCCCTCGGGGCGGTCGGGGTGATCAGCGTGGCCGCGCACTGGGGTGGAGAGACGTTCGCCGGGATGACCTCCAATTTCGCCAAAGGAGACACAGAGGCGGCTCGTGAGTGCAATGCCAGCCTGCTGGCGTCCTACGCCTTCCAGAGCAGCGAGGATACCCCCAACCCGATGCCGGCCAAGGCCATGTGCCGGGTCATGGGGCTGCCCGTCGGGCATTGCCGGCCACCGCTGATGCCCGAGCCGGCTGGCCTGGAGGAGCGGGCCCGGGCCGTGCTGGGGCGCCTGCGGGGCGACGGTGGCTGAGCCGGTAAAGGTCGTCTTCCTGGGCGGCCTGGGGGAGATCGGCCGCAATTGCGCCTGCATAGAGGTGGGCGGACGCATCGCCATCCTGGACTGCGGCATCATGTTTCCCGACGCCGACATGCCCGGGGTGGACCTGGTCCTGCCCGACTTCACCTACCTGCGAGAGAATGCCCACCGGGTGGAGGCCGCCCTCGTCACCCACGGCCACGAGGACCACACCGGGGGGCTGGCCTTCCTGCTGCGGGAGATGTCGTTCCCCATCTACGGCTCCGAGCTGTCGTTGGGCCTGGCCCGCAACCGCATCGAGGAGGCCGGGATGCTCGACCGCACTCAGCTGATACCGGTGGCCGACGGCGAGCGTCGGCGGATCGGGCCTTTCGACGTCGAGTTCATCCCGGTGACCCACTCGGTCCCCCACGGCTTTGCCACCGCCTTCCACACCCCCCAGGGCGTCATCTTGCACACCGGGGACTTCAAGTTGGACCTGACCCCGGTGGACGGGCGCCTCACCGACCTGGCCCGTATCGGGGCCATCTCCAATGGGCCGGGCATCCGCCTCATGCTCTCGGACTCGACCAACGCCGAGGAGCCCGGCTATACGGCCAGCGAGTCCTCCATCGGCGAGGTGCTGCGGCGCCTGTTCGAGGCCCACGAGGGCAAGCGCATCATCGTCACCTGCTTCGCCAGCCACATCCACCG
>QHCF01000154.1 GCA_003244275.1 Acidimicrobiales bacterium | reverse complement strand
CCACCACGGTGACCACGACCACCGAGAAGGCGATGACGCCGGACCCGCTGAGGGCGACCGAGATCGCCAGCCGGGAGGTGGGCACTGCCACCAGTGGCGCCTCTGGCGGCGGGGAGGCATCCTCTCGGACCCCATGGGCGAGGGCCAATAGACGGCCCCGAGTGGCCTCGGCCTCTGGTGCCGAGAGGTAGGCCAGGCGCACATGGGCCCGTGAGCCGGCGACCCGCAGACGCAGCTCAGTGAGACCCAGGAGCCGCCCTACGGCCGGCTGGACCAGATCAATGGCCTGGATCCTGGCCAGGGGCACCTGCCGGGAGTCCCGACGCAACAGGCCGGACTCGATGCGCAAGGTCACGCCGTCCACCTTCCAGCGGGTCACCAACCAGGACACCACCGCCCCCACCAGGGCGATGACCACCACTACCAGGTCGGTGATGTGGGAGGCGGCACGACCCGAGCCACTCTGCAAGCTGTTGACGCCCAGCACCACCACCAGGCCGATCACAGCCCGAGAGAAGCGCACGACCGGTGACAGGGGATGCAGCCGGTGCCATTCGCCGGTTCCGGCGCCTCCTCCGGTTGCTTCGCGCGGTTGGTTGAGCGCCCGGTCGGGCGTCGGTGGCTGGGTCACAAGCCGGCCGCCTTGGCCTCGCCCAGGGCAGCCAGGCGGTCCCTCAGCCGAGCTGCCTCCGAGGACTCCAGGCCCGGGACCCGAGCGTCGCTGGCGGCTGCCGCGGTGTGAAGCCGGGCGGTGGCCAGACCAAAGGCCCGCTCGGCCAGGCCGGAGTTGACGTCCACGAACTGCATTCGCCCGTACGGGACTACGGAGAGCCGACGGACGAGCAGGCCCCGACGGACCAGCAGGTCGTCGGCCCGCTCCAGGTAGCCCCATGAGCGGACCCGGCGCTGCAACAGGTTGTCTACCAGCAGACCCACTACCACCACCGCCGCCATGCTGATAAGGAGGGCTCTCGTGTCATACGGATTGGCCAGGACCTCACCGACCAGGGCCAGCACGATGAGCAGGGTCGGCACCCCCACCTCGACCCTGCGCATCAGTCCAAGCCTCTTGGATGGCCTTCGCCATTCCTCGGGCCCCGAGACGGTCGGCTGGATGGGTAGGTCCACGCGGCGAGGATAACTCGGCTCTGCCGGGTGGTGCCGGGTAGCTTCGTCCCCAACGCAGAACCTGCACAGGAGAGGAAGGAACCATGGAGAGCTCGTTTGCCATCGGAAAGCTGGGCGTGCGCCCTGAGGATCTGACCGCCCTGCTGCGGGAGGAGGGGCCTTTCCTCACTGTCTATCTGACCACCGAGGCGGCGGTGCCCAACGCGGGCCAGCTCAGTGAGCAGCGTTGGAAGGTGCTCCGGGAAGATCTGAGCACCTCCAGCCCCGAGGTCCCCGACGACGTGTTGGATGCCGTGGAGGCCTTGGTGGGCGAGGCCCACCTGTCGGGAGAGACCCTCGTGGTGATCGCTGGTCCGGCCGGCGTTCGCCATGTCGAGCACCATCNNGCCGCCGAGGCGGGACCTCGCCCGATGGGGTCCCCTGCCGCTGATCGGGCCGCTCATCGAATGGCGTCAGCAGTCACCGACCCATCTCCTCGTCCTGGCCGATCGAACCGGCGCCGACCTCATCACCGTCGCGCACAGTGACTCGGACGGAGTTGCCGGCGCGGCCGGCTCCGAGCCGGGCGGCGAGGCGCGCACCGAGACCACGGTCCAGCCTTCCTCCGTGGAAGGCGTATCCCAGCGGCGCAATCACCAGCGAGCCGAGAACTCCTGGGCTGACAACGCCCGGTCGGAGGCCGACGCCGTGGCCCGGCTGGCGGACTCCCACCATCCCCGGCTGGTTCTGGCCGCAGGAGACGTCAGAGCCATCCAGATGTTGCGTGATGCCGTGCCGGCACAGGTGAGAGACATCATGGTGGTCATCGAAGGCGGCCGGACGGTGGATGGCTCCAGCGATGACCTGGCCGATGAGGTCGTCCGTCAGGTGTCGTCAGCCGTCGCTGAGGACACGGTGGCCGTGCTCCACCAGCTGCGCGGCCACCTTGGTCAGGGACAGGCCGGCGAGGGCGCCGACGCGGTGTTTGACGCCTTGCGCCAGAGCCAGGTCGAGTTGCTCGTCGTGCACGACGATCCCGACGACGATCGCAGGGCATGGTTCGGCCCCGAGACGGGCCAGGTGGCCCTGAGCAGCCAAGAGCTGGATGACCTTGGCATCGATCAACCTCACTCAGCCAGGTTGATCGATGTGGCCCTGTTGGGTGCCCTGGAGACGGGTGCGTCGGTACGGGTAGTGCCCCACGGCGGTGGGCCGGCCGGCGACCTGGGGGCGTTGCTGCGCTGGCCAACTGCTGGCTGAGCCGGGAGTCCGGGGCGAGCCCCGGGCCCGGCGCCCGCGCTGAGCCAGCGGCGCCTTCGTTCGGCGGCCTGCCAAGGTTGCCAGCCGGCCAGGGCGGGTAGGAGTGGCCCATGTCGGAGAGAAGAAGGCGCGGGTGGTTCAGTCGTGCGACGCGGTCGGTGACGTTGGTGGGGCTGGGATGGGCTGGCGGGTATTTCGCCGACCCGGACAGAGGCCATGCCCGCCGAGTACGGACCGTCGACCAGTTGAGGGCGCTGATACGTCGTCAGAGCCGCAAGGCCGAGCAGACCTTGCACTACGCCGAGGGAAAGGTGAAGGGGACGGTGGCTCGCACCGAGGGTGCCGGCCAGGTCAAGCCGGTGGATGATCGAGCGGTGGTTGACGCCATCAAGCAGGTGCTCTCCAGCCTGGACTTCGCCACCACCGATGTGGTGATCGACGTGGTCGACGGGGTGGCTACCCTACGGGGCCAACTCGAGGATCCGATCGAGATGAGGCGGGTCGAGATGGATACGCTGCAGGCCCCCGGTGTCATCGAGGTTCTCAGCTACCTCCACCTGCCGGGATCGCCCGCCCCCAACAAGGCTGCCAGCCTGTCTGGCCCACAGGGCTAGTCACGGCGGGTTCCCCCCGCCCGATGGGACCTCCTCGCAGGTAAGCTGACGGCACGGGGATGGCGCTCCCCATAACCGCCGTTCGGCTGATGGCGTCTGCCGCCCCCAGGAAATCCAGGAGCCATGGCACCTACTCCTGCGTCCAGCCCGGTCCATCGCCGGCCGAGCCGCTATCGGCTGCTCCCCGTCGATCCGGATCTCGATCTGGCTCCGGATGATCCTGCCGGGTCTACCCAGCATGTGGCGCATCGCCATCTACAGCGGCCACCTCATCGCCGATTCGATGTGCTGGTCGCCATCGCCGTCGGCGGCTTTCTGGGAAGCTGGGGGCGTTACCAGCTCGGTCTGGTGTGGCCCACACCGGCGGGTCGCCTGCCGTGGGTAACGCTGACCATCAATACCTCTGGGTCCTTTGTGCTCGGCCTGGTCCTCACCTTGATCCTCACCCGGCGACTTCGGAGTCGCTACCTGCGGCCGTTCTTGTGTGTCGGGGTGCTGGGTGCCTGGACCACCATGTCCACCCTCTCACTGGAGGAGGATCTGCTCCTGCGGGGCGATCGGCTGGCCACCGCCGGCGGCTACCTCGTGTTGACGGTGGTCCTTGGTCTGGTGGCCGCCTGGTGCGGCATGGCCCTGGCCGCCCACCTGGACACCCGACGGAGGCGGAGATGGGCCTCGCCCTAGCTGTCGGCGTGGCCGGGGCCCTGGGCGCGGTGACCCGCTACCTGGTGGACAGTGCCATCACCGATCGCCATGCCGGCTCGTTCCCGTGGGGAACGCTGACCGTCAATGTGGCGGGCTCCTTCATCCTGGGTCTGGTGGCGGGCCTGGTCCTTCACCACGCCATCTCGCCGAGCGTGCAGGTGGTCGTCGGCGTCGGCTTTTGCGGCGCCCTCACCACCTGGAGCACGGCCACGTGGGAGTCGGTCAGGCTGGTGCAGGAGGGTGTGCTTGCCACTGCGCTGGTGTTCACGGTCGCCAACCTGGTGGTCAGCCTGCTGGTGGCTGGGCTGGGCCTGGCCGTCTCGGCCCTGTAGCTGAGGTCCCGGCCGGAGGTCTTCCACAATCTTGACGCGTGAAGGAAATAGTTTTACAGTTGAAGTGTTCATCACAGTAACTACTCGGGGAGGCCGAACCATGTCCACCGCAACCTGGCCTGACCGCGGCAGTCTGGTCGAGCGGTTCCTCGAGCTCCAGCCCGTGCTCGGACGGCGTCTGGGAGCCTGCCTGACCCCCGAGCTGCGGGAGGAGCTGGGATCGGTCACCATCCATCAGCTCCAGGTGGTCAAGCACCTCGGACCCGGACCGCTTACCATGCGAGAGCTGTCCCGAGACCTCGATGTCTCCGAGAGCGCCACCACCGCCGCCGCCGATCGGTTGGTCCGCCAGGGACTGGCCGAGCGCCGAGCTGACCCCACCGACCGCCGGGTGGTGCGCCTGGCCTTGTCCGAGCGGGGCCGGTCCTTCACCGAGAAGTTCCATCAGGCCCGCAGGGGCCAGGTGGAGAAGGCGTTCGAGGTGCTCTCCGATGCCCAGGTAGGGGCGTTTGTGGACGTCCTGGAGACCCTGGCGGCTGACCCGGCTGGCCCGGCAGAGACGGCGATAGCGAGATGAGCGACAGGGAGACAGTTCTGAACACCACCGATGTGACCAGCACCGACGCCGCCACCGGCTCCCCAGGCGGGATGGGCGGGAGTGGCCCCGGCCCGGCCAGTCAGCCGACAACCGAGAGTGGGCTTACCCACCGGCAGATCCTCGTTGTCTTTTCCGGGCTCATGCTGGGCATGCTGCTGGCGGCTCTGGATCAGACCATCGTGGCCACCGCCCTGCCCACGATTGTCGGCGACCTGCACGGGCTCAACCGCCTGTCCTGGGTCGTCACCGCCTATCTGCTGACTTCCACCGCCTCCGCCCCCCTCTACGGCAAGATCTCCGACCTCTACGGTCGCAAGCGGGTCTTCCAGGGGGCCATCTTGATCTTCCTGGCCGGCTCGGTGCTGTCGGGGCTGGCGCAGAGCATGAACCAGCTGGTCGCCTTCCGGGCCATCCAGGGACTGGGTGCCGGCGGGCTCATCGTGCTGGCCACCACCATCATCGGCGACATCGTGTCTCCTCGAGAGCGGGGTCGCTACCAGGGCTATTTCGGGGCCGTCTTCGGGCTGGCCAGCGTGGCCGGGCCACTCCTGGGCGGCTTTCTCGTCGAGGGCCCGGGCTGGCGCTGGATCTTCTACGTGAACCTGCCCATCGGGGCGGTGGCGCTGGTGGTGACCAGCGTGGTGCTCAAGGACAGCATCCGGCGTCGGGCCCACCGCATCGACTTCGGCGGGGCCGGCCTCATGGTGGCCGGCGTCTCAGCCCTGTTGCTGGTCACGGTATGGGCCGGCAACCAGTACCCCTGGTCATCGCCCACCATCATCGGCCTGGCCGGAGCCGGTATCGGCCTCATTGTCGCCTTCCTGGTGAGGGAGCGGCACGCGGCCGAGCCGATCCTGCCCCTGCGCCTGTTCCGCAACCGGGTCTTCAGCGTGGCCAGCGCCATGGGCTTCATCGTCGGGGTGGGCATGTTCGGAGCCATCATCTTCCTGCCCGTCTACCTACAGTTGGTGAACGGCGTGTCGCCCACCGTGTCAGGGCTGCTCCTCATCCCGCTGGTGGTGGGGCTGTTCGTGGCCTCCATCGGCAGTGGCCAGATCATCTCTCGGGTGGGGCGCTACAAGATCTTTCCCATCCTGGGCACCGCTCTCATGGCCCTCGGGCTGTGGCTGCTGTCCCACCTGGGGGTTCACACCAGCCACGTCATGGCCTCGCTGTACATGCTGGTCCTCGGAGTGGGCATTGGCGGGGTCATGCAGGTCCTGGTCCTGGCCACGCAAAATGCCGTCGACTACACCGACCTGGGGGTGGCCACTTCCCTGGCCACCTTCTTCCGCTCCCTCGGGGGAGCGTTCGGGACGTCGATCTTTGGCGCCATCCTCACCTCCCGCCTCACCCACCTGCTGCCTCAGCTGCTGCCCCCGGGTACGCCGGCCAAGTCCGTTCAGGTGGCCCTCACCGGCAGCCCAGCCGCCCTGGCCAAGCTGTCACCGGCGGCTCACAGTGGGGCGGTGACTGCGTTCGTGCGCTCCCTGCACACCGTGTTCACGGTGGGCGTCCCCTTCGCCCTGGCGGCGTTCGTCCTGGCCTGTCTTCTCCCCGAGATCCAGCTTCGGCGGGCGGTGACCACCGACCAGCAGGTCCCGGCGGCCGAGTCAGTGGAGGCGGCGGACACCGTCGGGGTCAGCTGAGTAGGTCCCGGACAGGTGATGCCTTGTTGAGAATCCATGAGGTCCAGCACCCTCATGCGATCATCACCATGGCATCACACTCCCCTAATGAGGCTGATCGACGATGTTGGCCATGGTCAAACGTGCGTATCTGCGAAGGGGCATCGCCCTGGGGGCCTCCGTCGCCCTACTGGCGGCTGGTTGCTCAAACGGTACGGCCACTTCGGCCAGCAGCGGCCGGCCCAACGTGGTGTTCGTGCTGACCGACGACCTGTCGAACAACCTGGTGCAGTACATGCCCCACGTGCAGGCGTTGGAGAAGGCCGGGCTGGCGTTCTCTGACTACACAGTCACCGACTCGCTCTGCTGCCCGTCGCGGTCCTCGATCTTCACTGGTCGCTTCCCCCACGACACCAGGATTTTCACCAACGGGGGCAACGCCAGCAAGAGCGGGGCCCCGACAGGAGCCACCCTTGATGGTGGCTTCGATCTCTTCCATGCCCGGGGTGAGGAGAAGCAGACCTTCGCCACCGCTCTACAAGGTGCCGGCTACCGCACCGCCATGATGGGCAAGTACCTCAACGGATACCAGCCATCGGCCACCGAGGGTACCAAGACGGCCTACATCCCGCCCGGCTGGAACGAGTGGGACGTCGCCGGCCAGGGCTACCGAGAGTTCAACTACGACCTGAACCAGAACGGTCATGTCGTGCACTACGGTTCCCAGTCCCAGGACTACCTGACGGATGTGGTTTCCGGCAGGGGCAGCTCCTTCATCAGGGGTGCGGCCGGCGAGCACCGCCCGTTCCTGCTGGAGGTGGCGACCTTTGCCCCCCATGGCCCTTACACACCGGCGCCCCGGGACGCCAACGCCTTCCCCGGCCTGACGGCTCCGCGCGGCCCGGCGTTCGACCAGCTGCCGACGAATCCACCCTCCTGGCTGGCCCATTTCCAGCCGCTCACCAGCCAGAACATCGCGAAGATCGACGAGGGTTTTCGCAAGCGGGCCCAAGCCGTGCAGGCGGTCGATGCCATGATCGGCCACCTGGAGGACACCTTGAAGGCGGCCGGTGTCGCTGACAACACTTACCTGGTCTTCAGCTCTGACAACGGGTACCACATGGGCGAGCATCGCCTTACTCCCGGTAAGATGACTGCCTTCGACACCGACATCCAGGTGCCGTTGATCGTGGCCGGGCCTGGCGTTGCGGCCGGGCGCACGTCGGACCAATTGACCCAGAACATCGACCTGGCTCCCACGTTCGAAGCTCTCGGCGGTGTAACCACGCCGGCCAACCTGGACGGCCGGAGCTTGGTCCCGCTCCTGCACGGGCAGCCGACGGGGGACTGGCGCACCGCTTCGCTGGTGGAACATCACGGTCCGGACGTCAACGGCAAGGATCCGGACTTCCCCGCCAAGGGCAGCGGCAACCCGAGGAGCTACGAGGCCATCCGCACCGCGACGTCGACCTATGTCGAGTACTCCAACGGCGAGACCGAATATTATGACCTGACCCACGATCCTGACGAGTTGCACAACACGGCCGGGCAACTGCCGGCATCCGAGCGGGCCCGACTGCATGCCACCCTGGCTGGCCTGGAGAACTGCCACGATGCGGCCAACTGCTGGGCCGCTGGTCACCTCAAGTAGGGTTTGCCGATAGTCGTCCAAGACCTCTTCCTGCCGCCCGGCCCGACCGCGATCCCATTGTGATACCATCTCGGTATGAGTAGACAGCTTACGGTAAGGCTGGCAGACGACCTGGTTGAGTTCATTGATCAACGGGTCAAGCACGGCCAGGCCAGCAGCAGGGCCGCAGTGGTCGCCGCCGCGGTAGACCGGGAGCGTCGGCGTGAGATAGCCGAGCGAGACGCCGCCATCCTGGCCCGGACCGGCAACTATGACGGGCTCGATGACTTGGCGGCCTTCGCCGTCCAGACCCCCCTGGAGGATCTGGTTTGATGCGCCCCATCCACGTGGCCCAACTGGACAAGACACGCCCGGTCCTCATTCTTACCCGGGAGGTGGTCCGGCCCCACTTGGCCCGCGTCACCATTGCGCCCATCACCACGACAGCGCGGGGGCTGTCGACCGAGGTGGCGGTCAACCGGGCCAACGGCCTCGATCAGGACAGTGTCGTCAACTGCGACAACATCCTCACCGTGGCCACCTCCACCCTGGGCCGTCAAATCGGCTACCTGCTACCGACCCAAGAGCCGGTTCTGGCAGGAGCGATCCGGGCGGCCTTCGATCTGGTCTGAAGGAGTGGTCGCGGCCACCCGTTACGGCGCGCCCGCCTCCAGACCGACTCGGCACGTTTGGCCGTCCAGCTCGAAGTCGCCCCAATACGCCGTTGCTCCCAACGTCGCTGCTACCCCCAACGGCGATCCCTGCACCGCCCCCTGCTGGTTGACCGCCAATTCCAGGGCGAGCGTCTGGGCCATGACCCAGTCCCGGTGGGACTCCACTGCGGCCGCCACCTCGTCCGACACCTCCAAGGCCAGGATGATCCGGTCGGTAATGGCCAGGTCGGCCTCCCGGCGGCCTTTCTGCACCTGGCGGACCACGTCACGGGCCAGGCCCTCGGCCACCAGCTCGGGCGTGAGGGCCAGATCAAGTGTCACCACCGCGTCGTTGCCGGCTAGGGCCCGGCTGGCCTCGGTGTCCACCGGGCGCAGGCTGAGCTCGAATTCGTCGGGGCCGAGCACCGTGCCGGCCACCTCCACGGTCCCGTCGGTCAGGGTGGCCCAGCTGCCCTGGCGGGCGGCGGCCAGCACCTTTTGGGTGTCGGCCCCCAGGCGGGGACCCAGCACCGCCGGCTTCACCCGCAGCACCAGGTGACCGGCCTCGGACACCCGGTCGGTCAGGTGGACCGCCTTGACGTTGACCTCCTCGGCCACCAGGACGACATAGGGCTCGAGCGTGGAGGCCCACGGGGCGGCGACGGTCAGGCTGGTTAGGGGATGGCGGACTGGCTGCCCGGCCGCCTTGCGGATGGAGTGGGCGGCCGAGCAGACCTCGCGCACCTTGTCCATGGCCGCCACCAGGGCAGGATCGGCGGGCAGTTCCCCGCCGGCCGGCCAGTCAGTGAGGTGGACGCTGCGCTGGCCGGTGAGGCCGGTCCACACCGCCTCGGTGACCAGCGGAGCCAGGGGAGCGGCGACCCGGCAGGCCACCTCCAACACGGTGGCCAGGGTGTCGTAGGCATCCCGCTTATCGCGATCCTCTGGAGCCCCAGCCTCGCCAGCAGCCACGGCCCCATCCGACCAGGGGCGCCAGAACCGGTCCCGGCTGCGCCGCACGTACCAGTTGGTCAGGGCATCCAGCCAGGCGGTTACCGCCCAACAGGCCCCGGCCAGGTCGTAATTGTCCAGACGAGCGGTGACCTGGTCGACCAGAGCGGCCGTCTTGGCCAGCAGGTAGCGGTCCAACACGCCGGTGGCGTCGGTGCGCCAGGTGCCCCTGGTCCCGTCGGCATTGGCGTAGAGTGATAGGAAGTGCCAGGTATTCCAAAGAGGGCTGAGCGCTGACCTGGATGCCTCCACCACGCTGCGCCGCTCGAAGACCAGATCCTGGCCCCGGAGCACCGACGATGACAGCAGGGCCCAGCGCATGGCGTCGGCCCCCAGCGTGTCGAACACGTGGTCGGGATCGGGGTAGTTGCCCAGGCGCTTGGACGCCTTGCGCCCGTCGTCGCCCAGCACCACCCCGTGGGCCAGGCACGTCTCGAAGGGCGGGCAGTCGAACAGGGCAGTCGACAGCACGTGCAGCGTGTAGAACCACCCCCGGGTCTGGCCGATGTACTCGACGATGAAGTCGGCGGGGAAGTGGGCCTCGAAACGCTCGGTGTTCTCGAACGGGTAGTGCATCTGGGCATACGGCATCGACCCCGACTCGAACCAGCAGTCGAGCACGTCGGGCACCCGGCGCATGGTTGATGCCCCGGTCGGGTCGTCAGGGTTGGGCCGGGTCAGCTCATCCACCCCCGGACGGTGCAAATCCGCCGGCCGCACCCCGAAGTCGCGCTCCAGATCGTCCAGGCTCCCGTACACGTCGATGCGGGGGTAGGCCGGGTCGTCGCTCTTCCACACCGGGATGGGCGCCCCCCAGAACCGGTTGCGGCTGATCGACCAGTCCCTCGCCCCCTCCAGCCATTTGCCGAACGCACCGTCGCGCACGTGCTCGGGCACCCACCGAATGCGCTGGTTGAGCTCGACCATGCGGTCCTTGATGGCGCTGACCCGCACGAACCACGAACTCACCGCCTTGTAGATGAGAGGGGTATCGGTGCGCCAGCAGTGGGGGTACGAGTGGGTGTAGTCCACCCGATCGACCAGGGCGCCGGCCTCCGCCAGGTCGGCGATCACCGCTCGGTTGGCGTCGAAGACCTGCTGGCCGGCGTAGGGGGGGACGTCGGCGGTGAAGCGCCCCCGGTCGTCGACCGGGCACACCACGGCAATGCCGTTCGCCTCGCACACCCGCTGGTCATCCTCCCCGAAGCCGGGCGCCAGGTGCACGATCCCGGTGCCCTCCTCGGTGGACACGAAGTCCCCGGCCAGCACCCGGAAGGCCCCTGGCGCGCCGGCGAAGAACGCGAACAACGGCCGGTAGGTCCGCCCCACCAACTGCGCCCCGGTGACCGTGGCCACCGGCTGGGACTCGCCCAGCAGCTCGGCGTACTCCCCGGCCCGGGCGGCCGCCACCACCGTCAGCGATCCCCCCACATCGAACACCTGGTAGTCGATGTTGGGCCCCACCGCGACCGCCAAGTTGGAAGGCAGGGTCCATGGCGTGGTGGTCCAGACCAGGAGGCGAAGGCTCTGTCGCGAAATTGGGCTGGCCCCGCCTCCAGTCCCATGCCCACTCTCGGCCGTCTGGGCGCCGAGGTCAAAGACCGGGTCAAGGTCAAAGGCCACGGTGACTGCCGGGTCGACCCTCGGCCGGTAGGAGTCGTCCTGGCGGGTCTCGAAGTTGGACAGCGGCGTCTCGCACTCCCAGCAGTAGGGCAGCACCCGGTAGCCCTCGTAGGCCAGGCCCTTCTCCCACAGCGACTTGAAGGCCCACAGGACGCTCTCCATGTAGTCGACGTCCATGGTCTTGTAGTCGCACGTGAAGTCGACCCAGCGAGCCTGGCGCGTGACGTAACGCTCCCATTCATCGGTCGTGCGCTGGACCAGCGAGCGGCAGTACTGGTTGAACCGGCCCACCCCGTACTGGATGATCTCGGCTCGCCCGGCCAGCTTCAGCTCCTTCTCGGCCTCCATCTCGGCCGGCAGGCCGTGGCAGTCCCAGCCAAAGCGCCGCTCCACTCGCCGACCCCTCATGGTCCGATAGCGGGGGACGGCGTCCTTGACGAAGCCGGTGAGCAGGTGGCCGTAGTGGGGCAGGCCGTTGGCGAAGGGCGGACCGTCGTAGAAGACGTACTCGTTGCTCCCACCCGGTCGTCCCTCCACCGACGCTCGAAAAGTATCGTCGGCCGCCCACTTGGCCAGTATCTGCTTTTCGAGCTCCGGGAAGTCGGGCTGGGCCGGCACCGCCGGGTAGGACGTAACGGGATGGGATGGGTCGGCCACTCCCCTAGAGTAGGCGGCGTCACTTGCCAGTTCCTTGAGCAGCAGCCGCCCGGCTGAGGTTTGCTGCCGGCGAGGTAAAATACCCGACCCTTCAGCCGATGACCGGAACGTACTCCATGCCCACAGCCCGCAAACCAAAGCCCTCCGACGATTTGGCACCCACGGCCGATGTGGCACCCACGGCCAAGAAGGCTCCGACCACGAAGGCACCGACCACGAAGGCACCGACCACGAAGGCACCGACCACGAAGGCACCGACCACGGAGGCACCGGCGGTCAAGAAGCCGGCCAAGAAGGCGTCAGCGACCAACAAGGCCGGCTCTCCTCGGCCCAAGAAGGCGCCTGCCGCCGCCAAGGAATCCCCGGCAACATCCGAGGAGACGGTGGCCACGGCCGACGAGTCAGTGTCCCTTGCGGCCGACAACCCCGACAACGCCTCTGCGTCTGACGCTGTGCTGGCCGAAGCTCGAGAGCTGCTGCTGGCCGAACGAGCCACCTACGCCGAGCAGGCCCAGCTGCTCAAGGCCGAGGCCGACCTGCTGGTCCAAGAGGCTGAGCCGGGCGACATCCAGTTCGACGAGGAGTCGGGAGAGGGTGGCACCATGACCGTGGATCGGGAGCGAGACCTGGCCCTGGCCGGTCAGGCCCGAGCGGCGGTGGAGGAGATCGACCACGCCCTGGCCAAGGTAAAGGCCGGTACCTACGGCACCTGCGAGCGATGCCATCAGCGAATTCCTCGCCAGCGCCTGACGGCGTTGCCCTACGCCCGATTGTGCGTGGCCTGTAAGAGCGGCGGCCTGTCGCGACGCTGAGGGAGGTGGGCCAGAAGGCTGGGATGGGCCAGAGCACCGGGAGCGCCCACAAGGTGGGCCGGACGGGAAGGACCGCCTGGGAGACGGCCCGCAGGGGGAAGCCCCGGGCCAGCAGACGGCGCCTCATCATGCTGGGTGTGGCCGCAGCCGTCGCTCTGGGAGCCGATCAGTTCACCAAGTCCCTGGCCGTGCACTACCTGAGCCATGGCCCGCTCCACCTGCTGGGGCCCCTCAGCCTGAGTCTCACCTACAATTCCGGTGCCGCCTTCAGCATTGGCCAGGGCCTGGCTCCTCTACTGGTGGTGGTGGGGGTGGTGCTGGTGGTGGTGTTGGTGGGAGTGGGCCGTACCGTGGCCGACACCCCTACCGCATTGGCTGTGGGCCTGGTGCTGGGCGGGGCGCTGGGCAACCTGGTCGACCGCCTGGCGAGGGCCAACCACGGGGCGGTGATCGACTTCCTGGAGACCCGCTACTGGCCGACCTTCAACCTGGCCGACGCCTGCATAGTGTGCGGCGCCGTCCTGTTGATGGCGTCCGGCCTGCGTCACCGACGTCCCCCGTTGTCGTCCCCTGACAGCCCCCCCGGCCCAACCGCCCCCACCGGGGATACCGCCAGCCCTCCACCCGAGTCGCGTCGGTGAGGGAGACCATCCCCGCGGCACTGGCCGGAGAGCGGGTCGACCGGGTGGTGTCCATGCTCACGGGACTTCCCCGCACGACGGCTGCCCAGCTGGTGGCGCAAGGAGCGGTGCGGGTGGACGCCGGCCCGGTGGTCCTGCGCAGCCATCGGGTGGAGGAGGGAAACCTGCTCGAGATCGATGTGCCGCCGCACAGACCACGCGCCCTGCCGGCCGGTGATGCCTCGCTGGGCCTGAGCGTGGTCTACGCCGATGACCAGGTGGTGGTGGTGGACAAGCCGGCCGGCCTGGTAGTCCACCCCGGTGCCGGACACCTCGACGGGACTCTCGTCAATGCCCTGTTGGCCCGGTATCCAGAGCTGGCCGATACCGGTGACCCGGAACGTCCGGGCATTGTCCACCGCTTGGACAGGGGTACCTCGGGGCTGCTGGCGGTAGCCCGAACCCCTGAGGCCTACGCCTGCCTGGTCGCCCAGCTGGCCAGTCGTAGCGTGGAGAGGTGCTACCGGGCACTGGCCTGGGGCCACGTGGATGCTGACTCCGGTCTGGTCGATGCTCCCGTCGGACGCTCCCGGCGAGATCCGACCCGCATGGCCGTATCCCGGCGAGGCAAAGAAGCTCGGACCGCGTACTCGGTGCTCACCCGGTACGCGTCGCCGGTGGCAGCCACCCTTCTCGAGTGCCGGCTGGAGACTGGTCGCACCCACCAGGTGCGGGTCCACCTGGCGGCCATCGGTCACCCCCTGGTAGGAGACGGCCGGTACGGCGGGGCCCGGTCCACCTTGGTCCTGGGGCGCCCCTTCCTGCACGCCCATCGCCTGGCCTTTGACCACCCGAGCTCAGGCGGGAGGATGGAATGGTCCTCGCCCCTGCCCCCAGAGCTGTCCGAGCTACTGAGCACCCTCTCGCCGATGGCCCGAGAACAGTCAGGCCCATGATCGCTGGCCACTGGTCCTCGGCGCTCCACGACAGCCGTCAGCCACTCCACCCCCGCATCTTCGCGCTGGTATCGGCTAGGGGCGCTGCACTTGGGCGCGTGGGCTCTCACATAGAGAGCGGACGCACACAAGTGCCGTTGGGGGCCTGGCCTTGGACCTCACCGCCGGACCCGGAGTGGAACGCGGCCCTCAGGCTGCGGTGCTGATGCCCTCCAAGCCGGGATGGGAGGCCAGGTGAGCCAGGGCGTCAGCCTCGGCCTGGCGGGCCCGGCGCACGCCGACTCCCAGGCGGCGAGCGGTGGCCTCCAGGGAGACGGGCTCGGTGCCGCCCAGTCCGAAGCGCAGCCGCACGACGTCGCGCTCGAGCGGAGCCAGACCGTCGACCGCCCGACCCAACGTCTCGGCCACCATGGCCGCGTCCACCTGGCCCTCGAAGCCCTCCCCGGGGGGAGCCACCAGCTCGGAGAGAGTCGTCTCTCCATCGGCCCCCACCGGCTGGTCCAGGCTGGCCACCACCCGGGCGGCCTGGCGGACGTCAGCCAACTGGGCCAGGG
>QHCF01000071.1 GCA_003244275.1 Acidimicrobiales bacterium | reverse complement strand
GAGGTTTTGGATGAGTCAATGCGGACCCCTGCGAACGAGCTACCTTTTGGTGTCGTCTCCCCGTACTGGCTGGACCTGCGCCGCTACGACCCGGTTTCTGTGGCCGCCGTCTTGGCCAAGCCCATGCTCATCCTGCAAGGTGGCCGCGACTACCAGGTGACGGTGGACGACGACCTGGCCGGGTGGAAGACCGGCCTGGCGCATCGGGCGAACGTGCTCGTCCGGGTCTACCCGTCCGACAACCACTCCTTCTTTCCCGGCACCGGGCCCTCAGCGCCGATGGAGTACGAGCAGTCGCATCACATGGACCCCGTCGCCGTCGCTGACATCGCCAGCTGGCTGACAGTTCCCAAGTTCAACAAGGCCCGCTCGGCATCATCTGGTTTCGAGAGGTAGTGGAGCTGTCTGACCAACCGCTGCGGATCCCATCCACCATGCGGCCGCCTGCAGCAGGCTCTCCGATCGACCAAGGTCGGACGTCATGGCTCAGAAACCTAGCAGCGGCTCGAGGCCAAGGGTCACGCCCGGGCGGCTGGCCACTGACTTGACGGCCAGGAGCACGCCGGGCATGAACGAGCTGCGATCATAGGAGTCGTGGCGGATGGTGAGGCTCTGGCCAGCTGCTCCCATCAGGACCTCGTGGTGAGCCACCAATCCCCGCAGGCGTACCGAGTGCAACCGGACGCCGGCCGGCCCCAGGCCTCCCCGAGCTCCGGGCAGGACCTCCGTGCGGGTCGGGTCGGGCGCCCAGTCACCGGCGCCGGCGGTCCAGCGGGCCCCCGCCATCCGCTCGGCGGTGTGCAGGGCGGTGCCCGACGGCGCGTCGCGCTTGGCGTCGTGGTGCAGCTCGACGATCTCGGCGCTGTCCATGTAAGGGGCGGCCATCTCGGCCAGGCGCATCATCAGCACCGCCCCGACGGCGAAGTTGGCCGCCGCGATGCAGTTGGGGCGGCGGTCGGACGGCTCGAACAGCTGGCTCAGCTCGGCCATGTCGTCGGCACTCAGGCCAGTGGTGCCGACCACGGCATGAACGCCGTGGGCCGCGCACCACCGCAGGTTCTCCATGGCGGCAGTGGCCTCGGTGAAGTCCACTGCCACCTCCGCCTGGGCCCGGCTCAGGCCGTCGATATCACCGTCGACCCCTAACCTGACTGCTTCTGCGCCGGTGAGCTGGCTCAGCTCGGTACCAGCCAGCCGCGGATCCACCGCCGCCACCAGGTCAAGGTCAGGATCACCCGCCACCGCCCGGCAGATGGTCGTCCCCATGCGCCCGCCGGCACCGAGGACCCCGACCCGCATCATGCCCGCACCCTACAAGCTGGTGGTCTCGCCGCTGAAGCGAACCGGTCCGGTCCGGCTGGGACCAGCTCAGCGGCGGCCAAGCTCGTCGTCGCCGAGGCAGGATCGGCGGCCATGGCCTCCTGGGCGGCGGACCACGAAGGCCAGGTCGTGTCCAGCGACCTCCTGCGAACCGAGCTCCTCCGGGCCACCCGACGGGAAGCCCCCGAACAGATGCAGCGGGCCCGGGCGGTGCTCGACGCACTCATGATGACGAGCCTCCCGGTCCCAACGTTCGAGCGAGCGGGGACTCTCGAACCCGACCAGATGCGAAACCTGGACGCGCTTCACCTCGCCGCTGCCCTGGAGCTGGGCGATGAGCTCGACGGCATTATCACCTACGATGATCGACTGACGGAGGCGGCCGCGCTGCACGGTGTCGAGGTGGTGGCGCCAAGGTAGATCCTTTTGCCATCGGCCCGGGGCGGACGCTGGTAGATGCCCTGAGGGCGGGCCCCTTGGGCACTCCCGCGGGAGTGTCGCCGTTTGGTGAAATGGTGGCAGACCCAGATCAAGCGCCGGGGTGTTGCCCGAGCAGACCAAAGAGCAGCCGATGTGGTTGGCCTCCACCGCAGGGGCGGTTCTCCGGCTCGGGGCCCGGACCTGGA
Organism: Acidimicrobiales bacterium; assembly: GCA_003244275.1. Classification (GTDB taxonomy): domain Bacteria; phylum Actinomycetota; class Acidimicrobiia; order Acidimicrobiales; family QHCF01; genus QHCF01. The sequence continues at coordinate 8,543 of QHCF01000071.1, read as the reverse complement.
AGGGGCCTGGGCATCGAACGCCGCCGAGCGGGGCGCCCCGAAGGAGCCCGGAAGCCCCTGCGCGCCGGCGACGAGCCGGCGCCATCTCAGCCGCGTCCTAGAGCCATCCTCCCGGGTCGTCGGCCTGGAATCAAGAATCTGATCACAAGGGTCAGGGTCGGCCGGCGAAGTCGCTCTGGTCGAAGGGCCCGACCACGGCCAGGGTGCGTGGCCCACCGAGGACGTCCCGGGCCGCCTGGTACACCTCCTCCAAGGTGACGGCCTCGATGCGGGCCAGCACGTCGGCAATCTCCAGCACCTCCCCGTGCAGGAGCAGGCTCTGCCCGATCCGGCTCATCCGGGCACCGGAGTCCTCGAGGGCCAGCAGCGTGTCGGCTCGCAGGTGGGCGTGGGCCACCACCAGCTCACGTTCGGTGATGCCGGATTCGACCAGGTTGTCCAGCTCAGCGGTGACCAGGTCGACGACCGCCATGGCACGATCCGGCGACGTGCCCACGTACACCGCTACTGACCCCGCGTCCTCGAAGGACGTCTGGTCCGAGTACACCGAATAAGCCAGCCCCCGGGTCTCTCGGATCTCCTGGAACAACCGGCTGGACAGGCCTCCGCCCAGGACATGGTTGAGGGCGGCCACCGCCCAACGCTGCGGGTCGTGGCGATCCGGCCCCCTGACCCCGAGCACCACGTGGGCCTGCTCGGTGGGTCGGGTGGTGACGGCCAGGGCATTGGGCGCCCCGACGGGAGCGGTGCGGGCTGGGCCCTGCCCACCGGGCAGCCCGGCAAAGCGAGCCTCGACCGCCTTCACCACTGCCTCATGCTCAAGATCGCCAGCCGCTGCCATCACCATGTTGGCTGGTCGATAATGAGACGCGAAAAATCCCCTTACCTCCTCAGCCGTCATGGCCGCGATGCTGTCCTCGCTGCCCAGGACCTCCCGCCCGAGGGGGTGCCCGGGAAACTGAGCCGTCGAGAACAGCTCGTGGACCAGGTCGGCCGGCTCGTCGGCGTGCATCAGGATCTCCTCGAGGATCACCTGGCGCTCAGAGTCGAGGTCGCTGGGAGCCAGCGACGGTGACCACATGATGTCGCAGAGCACATCCAGGCCGAGGTCGAGATGCTCACTAAGTACCCTGACGTAAAAGGCGGTGTACTCCTTGGTGGTGAAGGCGTTCATGTCGCCCCCTACCGCATCCACCGCCTCGGCGATGCTGCGAGCGCTGCGGGTAGGTGTTCCCTTGAACAGTAGGTGTTCCAGGAAGTGGGATGCGCCCACGACGCCCGCCTCCTCGTCCCGGCCACCTGTGCCCACCCAGTACCCAGCCGTCACCGATCTCACGTCCGGCATGGCCTCGGTTACGACCCGCAACCCGGAGTCGAGGGTGGTGGTGCGGATCACCGCAGGCCGGAGTCGGCCCTGACGGGCCTCAGCGCCGGCCTCCGCGCCGAGGATTACGCCGGGGGCCGCGCTCGCCGGTACCGCTGCCCTCGCGCCCGGACGATCCCTGGCCGGGGCCGGGCCGGCTGGCACCCACTCCAGCGGCCGATCCGGGACCGAGATCACCGAGCTCATCTTGGAGCTCGGCCTCGAAGCTCTCCTCGAACGAGGGTGCCGGACGCTCGTTGGCTGGGGCGCGCTCGGTCGGTGCCGGTCCGGGTGACCTCTCGGAGCGGGCTCCCGGGCCGGATGAACCTGGTTGGCCAGCTGTGCTTCCCGGGGCGCCTGGCACCCCAGACCGTCCCCCCGGCCCCGCCCCGCCATCGGGGCGGCCTTGCGAGCCGGGTGAGGTATCGGCGGCAGCGGACGCGTTGGGCTCACCGGCCAGGGAGAGCGACACCTTCCCCTGGGGGTCGATCTCGTCCACTCGGACCTCGAGATCCTGACCCAGGCTCAGCACGTCCTCCACCTGGTTGACCCGCCGTCCCTGTCCCAGTTTTGAGATGTGGACCAGGCCGTCGCGCCCGGGGAGGATATTGACGAAGGCCCCGAACTTGGTGATGTTCACCACCTTGCCCATGTAGTTCGCCCCCACTTCGGCCAGGGGGGGATCCAATATCATGGTGATCCGCCGGCGAGCCTCCTCCACCGCCGCACTGTCCTTGGAGCCGATGGTCACCGTGCCAACCATGCCGTCGTCGTCGACGTTGATGTCGGCGCCGGTCTCCTGTTGCATCAGATTGATGACCTTGCCCTTGGGCCCGATCACCTCGCCGATCTTGTCGATCGGGATCTCGAGGCTCACGATCTTGGGTGCATTCTCGTTGACATCGGCCCGTGGCTGGGCGAGCGCCTCTCGCATGACGTCCAGGATGACCAGACGAGCATCCCTGGCCTGCTGGAGGGCCTGAGTCAGGACCTCAGCCGGTAGGCCGTCGATCTTGGTATCCAGCTGCAAGGCGGTGACGAACTCGGCGGTGCCGGCCACCTTGAAGTCCATGTCCCCAAAGGCGTCCTCCGCTCCCAGGATGTCGGTGAGCGTGGTGTACCTGCCATCCACGTGGACCAGGCCCATGGCGATGCCAGCTACCGGAGCCTTGATCGGCACTCCGGCATCCATCAGGGACAGAGTGGAGGCACACACCGAGGCCATCGAGGTCGAGCCGTTGGAGCTGAGCACGTCGGAGACCAAGCGGAGGGTGTAGGGAAACTCCTCAACCGGCGGCACGACCGGGAGCAGGGCTCTTTCCGCCAGCAACCCGTGGCCGATCTCCCTGCGCTTGGGCCCACGCATGAACCCGGTCTCCCCGGTGGAGTATGGCGGGAAGTTGTAGTGGTGGATGTAACGCTTGGTGGCATCAATGCCGATGGTGTCGAGCATCTGGCTCATCCTGGGCATGCCCAAGGTGGTGACGTTGAGGACCTGGGTCTCCCCCCGTTGGAACAGGCCCGAGCCATGGGCGGTCGGCAGCAGATCGACCTCGGCGCTCAACGGCCGCAGGTCGGCGGTGCCCCGGCCGTCGATGCGGACACCCTCCTCGACGATCCGTCGCCGGACGATCTTCTTGGTGAGCGCCCGAATGGCCGCCTTGACCTCCTTCTCTCGCCCGGCGAAGGCGTCGGCCAGGGCGGAGGTGATGGCCATCCCCGCCTGCTCCAGCGCAGCCGCCCGATCCGCCTTGCCGGGGGTGGCGTTGGCCTTCTCCAAAGAGTCGGCGCCTGCCGCCGCCACCCTGTCCCTCACGTCCTCGCCGTAGTCGACCTGGGCGGCGAAGGCGATGGCGGGCTTGGCTCCGGCCTTGGCCAGCAATTGGCGCTGCAGGTCGATCGACTCCCTGATCCAAACCTTGGCTGCCTCCAGGCCGGCGGCGATGACCTCCTCGGTCACCTTGGGTGCGCCAGCCTGGTAGTAGCGCCACGCATCCTCGGTGCCACCAGCCTCGACCATCATGATGGCCACCTCATCGGTGTCGCCGACCGATCGTCCGGCCACCACCAGCTCGAAGGTCGAGGCATCGCCCTCCTGATAGGTGGCATGGGGCACCCACGTGCCCTCGGTGGACCAAGCCAGGCGCACTGCGCCAATGGGGCCCTCGAATGGGATGCCCGAGACAGTGAGGGCAGCCGACGCGGCATTGATGGCCAGGACGTCGTAAGGATTGGCCTGGTCAGCAGCGAGGATCGTCCCGACAATGTGGACGTCGTTGCGGAATCCGGCCGGGAACGACGGACGCAGCGGCCTGTCGATCAGCCGGCAGGTGAGGATGGCCTGATCGGTGGCTCGCCCCTCGCGGCGAAAGAACGATCCGGGGATCTTGCCGGCCGCGTACATACGCTCTTCGATGTCCACCGTTAGGGGGAAGAAGTCGATTCCCTCTCGGATGGTCTTGGCCGTGGTGGCCGCGGCCAACACGATGGTGTCGCCCAGCCGGGCGACCACGGCCCCGTCGGCCTGGGGAGCCAGCTTTCCGGTCTCGAACGAGAGTGTGCGGTCGGTCCCGGTGACGGGGCCTGCCACGGAGATGGCATCGGCCATGTTGCTCCTTTGTGCTCGGCGGCTAGCTCGGGTCAGTTCCCAGTGGTCGAGCACCCGGCCCGGGTGGGCGGGCCAAGGTGCTCGGCCACTGGCAGCTGACGACAGGCGTCGCCGGTAGCTGTAAGTGATTCAGCGGCTGTGATCGATTCAGCGGCGCAGGCCGAGGCGAGCGACCAGCTCGCGGTAACGCTCCACGTCATTGTTCTGCACGTAGTCGAGGAGCCGTCTGCGCCGACCAATGAGCATCATCAGACCGCGCCGGGTGTGGTGATCTCCACTATGAACCTTGAGGTGGTCGGTGAGGTGCTTGATCCGATTGCTGAGGATGGCGACCTGAACCTCAGGCGAACCCGTGTCGGTCTCGTGTAGACGATATTCGGCGATGACTGCACTCTTGTCTGGCATGCTCGAACCCGATGCTAGCAGCCGCGCCAGCCCTGCAGGGCAGCTTGGGCAGCTTCGACGTCTTTGTGAATCTGGACGATCAGATCCTCCACGGCCCCGAAGCGTTGCTGGTCACCCAGGCGCTCCATCACCCGCACCCGGGCGGCCTCACCGTACAGGTCCGCCGAGAAGCCATCCAGCACATGGACCTCGAGCACCGAACGGGCGCTCGGACCGTAGAAGGTGGGCCGGCATCCGATCGAGATGGCAGCCCGGTGCACCGACCCGCTGGGGCGTTGGTAGGTGCCGGCATAGACCCCGTCGGCGGGCAGCAGTATCGCCTGGGGGATCTCCACGTTGGCGGTGGGGAAGCCCAGCAGCGGGCCGGCTCGTCCATCCCCCCGGGCCACCACCCCGCGCAGCTCATGAGGGCGCCCAAGGAGCTGGGCGGCCTGGCCCACCTGGCCGTCGGCTACCAGACGCCGGATGCGGCTGGAGGAGATCACGTCCCCACGGGGATCGCCAGGGCTGAGGGCGAACGAGCCGTCCGAATTCGGCACCGGACCCCTCACCGGGGCGATGTCCTCCACCGCGAAGCCGAGCTGGGTACCGCAGGCGGCCAGCATTGACACGTCCCCTCGTCGCCCATGGCCAAAGCGAAAATCCTGCCCCACGACCACGACCCCGGCTCGCAGCCGCTCCACCAGCGTGTCGGCTACGAAATGCTCAGCTGACTCTTGTGAGCGTCCCTGGTCGAAGGTGACGACCAGGGCGCGGTCCAGGTCCTGACCGGCCAGCAGCTCGAGCTTCTGATCCAGGTCGGTCAGCAGCAGGGGCGCCCGCTCGGGATGGACAACAGTTGCCGGATGGCGGTCGAAGGTCACGACCGCGCTGTCCAGACCGCCCTGTCGGGCCTGCTCCCGTAGGCGGGAGATCAGAGCCTGATGGCCAAGGTGGACCCCATCGAAGGCCCCGATCGTGACTACCGCGGCCCTCTCGGGCCGAGTGCGGCGGTCCCCGTCGCGGATGACCTCCATGATTGCTCAGGCTAGTTGGACGGCCCAGGGTGGCTGGGGGAGGACAGGACCAGGGCGGCTCGCAACCCGCGCTCTCCGTCCGCCACGTACAAGCCGAGCAGTCGACCTTCCTGGTCGACCACCGCCCAAGGGCCAGGATGCTTGCCTGGCGCATCCCGGGAGACGGCCTCCCGGTCGAGACGGCCTCCATGACTGACCCGCTCGGCCAGGACTGATCCCACCTCAAGGCGAGGAAGGTGCCCGACGGCCACGGCTGGAGCCAGGATGTCCGCAGGGGACAGCTGTTCGACCGGGCGGGCTCGCTCGACCTCAAAGTCCCCCACCCTTACCCGGCGCAGGGATCGCAGGTGTGCTCCCCCACCAAGGCCGCGGCCGAGGTCGTCGGCGAGGGCCCTGACGTAGGTGCCCGAGGAGCAGTCGACTGCGACCGACAGCACTCTCTCGCCGTTGGTGTCGATATGGATGGCGTCACCCACGTCGAACCGGCTGACCGTGACCGGCCGGGCCGGCCGGTCCACCGCGATCCCCTGGCGAGCCAGCTTGTGCAGGCGCTGGCCACCCACCTTGAGGGCCGACACCATGGGAGGAACCTGGAGGATGTTCCCTGTCAGCAAGGCTGCCTGGCGGCGAACGTCTGCCATGGACACGGCGTCCATGTCCCAGTGCCCGACCACCTCACCGCCAGAGTCGAGAGTGGACGTGGCCACTCCGAGGACGATCTCCGCGGTGTAGGACTTGGACAGTCCGACCAGATAGCCAAGCAGGCGGGTGGCCTGGCCCACCCCTACGACCAACAGGCCGGTGGCGTCAGGATCGAGTGTCCCGGCATGACCCACGCGACGCTGGCCGAACACCCGTCGGCAGCGGGCAACCACGTCGTGGGAGGTGCATCCGGCCTCCTTGTCCACCAGGACCACCCCCGCAGCCACCGAGCTACTCGGCGTCCGTGCCCCTCAGAAGATTCTCGATGCGTTGGCCGGCAGCGACGGCCGGATCGGCCACAAAGGACAGGCGGGGAGTCCGCTTGAGCCTCACCTGGCGGCCAATGGAGCCCTGGATACGGACGCGGTGCTCAGCCAGAGCCTCCCCGGCCGCCTCGGGCAGGGACGCCAGCGCCACCGTGGCCCGGCGAAGGTCCGGGTCAGTGTCAACCGCGGTGACCGTGAGGAGGCGGAGGCGCTCGTCGCTGTCAGCCAGGCGTTCCAGCTCATCCGCTATCACCTCCCGCAACAGCTGGTTGACCCGAGCCGCCCGCGGGAAGCGAGCGGTGCCCTCTGGCTCGCCTCCCGAGCGGCGCCGGCCTCGGGAGCGACCCTGGGCATCGGCCCTCGCATCACGTCTGCTCGTGCTCCTGCGTCGCTCGGCCACGTCGGGCGGATCTCTCAGGCGCCCGACGCCAGCCAGGACCGCTCGGCGGTCAGCACCTCGACCTCGGGGTGCGACCAGACGAAGCGTTCCACCTTGTCCAACACGTCCTCGACGTGGCCAGCGTCGGTGGACACCGCCGCCATCCCGAGTCCAGCTCGCTGACAGCGGTCCTGATGAGCCACTTCGGCCGCGGCCACCAGGTAACGGCGGCGGGCCCCCTCCAAGATGGGCTTGATCACCGCTCGCTTGGCCTTGAGCGACCGGCTCTGGGGCAGGTGGAGATCGAGCTCCAGGGCCGCTACGTGCGTGGGATCTCCCGTTCGTCGTAGGTCTCGATGAGATCGCCCGCACGCAGATCCTGGAAAGCAGACAACCCGATCCCGCACTCGAACCCAGCCTGCACCTCGCGAACGTCATCCTTGAAGCGCCTGAGGGAGGTGATCGAACCCTTCCAGATGACCACGCCCTCTCGTAGGAAGCGGACCCTGGAGCCTCGCGTGATCGTGCCACTGCGAACCCAGCAGCCGGCCACCGCGCCGACCCTGGGCACCCGGAACACCTCGCGCACCTCGGCCTCGCCGGTGACCACTTCCTCGAACTCGGGAGCCAGCATCCCGACCATGGCCGCTTCGATGTCCTCGAGGACCTTGTAAATGATCTCGTAGGTCCTGACCTCGACGTCATGGACCGCCGCCAGCTCCCGGGCCCGACGGTCGGGCCGGACGTTGAAGCCGAGGATGGTGGCATTGGAGGCGGCCGCCAACTGTACGTCGTTCTCCGTTATCCCGCCCACCGCTCGGCGGACGAAACCCAGTTTGACCTCCTCACGTTCGAGCTTGCGTAGGCTCTCGCTCAGTGCCTCCAGGGAACCCTGGACATCCGCCTTGACGATGAGGTTCAGGGTGGCCTTCTCCCCCCGCTGAATCTGCTCGAAGATGTCCTCCAGCTTGGCGCCGGGAGTGGCTGAAGGTGTCGGCGTGTAACCGGCAAAGCGGTATCGCTGCTCACGGGCCTCGCCAATGGTCCGGGCGGTGCCGTGGTCGGTGGTGACTCTCAGCTCGTCGCCAGCGCTGGGAACCTCCGAGAAACCGAGGATCTGCACTGGTGCCGAGGGCCCGGCCGTCTTGACGTTGTGGCCCTGGTCGTCCACCAGGGCCTTGACTCGTCCCCACGCCGCTCCGGCCACGATGGGGTCCCCCACCCTAAGGGTGCCCTGCTCGACCAGGGCGGTAGCCACCGGTCCCCGGCCCACGTCCAGGTTCCCCTCCAGCACGACGCCCCGGGCCCGGCCATCGGGGTTGGCCGTCAGCTCCAGTACCTCCGACAGCACCAGGAGCTGCTCGAGCAGGTCGTCCACGCCGAGATCCTGCAGGGCCGAGACCTGCACGGTAATGGTGTCTCCACCCCACTGCTCGGGGACCAGGCCGTGCTCGGAAAGCTGCTGCATGACCCGGTCAGGGTTGGCATCCTCACGATCCACCTTGTTGATGGCCACGACCATGGGCACCTCGGCCGCCTTGGCGTGGTCGATCGCCTCAACTGTCTGGGGCATGACCCCATCATCGGCCGCCACCACCAGGACCACTATGTCGGTCACCTCGGCGCCCCTTGCCCGCATGGCGGTAAAGGCCTCGTGGCCCGGGGTGTCGATGAAGGTTATGAGCCGGCCATCCTTGTTCACCTGGTAGGCACCGATGTGCTGGGTGATCCCGCCAGCCTCGCCGGCCACCACGTTGGTGAGCCGGATGCGATCCAACAGCTTGGTCTTGCCGTGGTCGACGTG
>QHCF01000228.1 GCA_003244275.1 Acidimicrobiales bacterium | reverse complement strand
GTCGTCGGCGTTGACCAGGTACTCGGAGGTGACGCCGAAGCGCCCGGAGGCCACCTGCTTGACCGCGCTGCGCCGGGAGTCGCCGTTGGCGTCTGGCACATAGCGCGAGGCGTCCTCCCCGCCCTCGCCGGTGTTGGACCGGCCACCCAGGCGGTTCATGGCGATGGCCAGGGTCTCGTGGGCCTCGGCTGAGATGGAGCCGTAGGACATGGCCCCGGTGGCGAAGCGGGTGACGATGGACGAGACCGGCTCGACCTCCTCGATGGGCACCGGCGGGCGTGCTCCGGGATCGTCGCCCGTGCGCAGCCGGAACAGGCCCCGCAGGGTGGCCTGGGCGCTGGCCTGGTCGTCGACCGCCCTGGTGTACTCCTTGAAGATGTCGTAGCGCTTGGACCGGGTGGCGTGCTGGAGCTTGAAGACTGTGCGGGGGTTGAAGAGGTGGATTTCGCCGTCCCGGCGCCACTGGTACTCGCCTCCGCAGTCCAGGTCCGACCGGACCGGTATGCGCCCGTCGCGGGGGTAAGCCCGGGCGTGACGCACGGCCACCTCGGCCGCCAGCTCGTCCAGGCCGGCGCCGCCGAGCTTGCTCATGGTGCCGCAGAAGTACTCGTCCACCACCTCCTGGGAAAGGCCCAGGGCCTCGAACACCTGGGCCCCGGTGTAGGACGCAACGGTGGAGATGCCGAGCTTGGACATGACCTTGAGAACGCCCTTGCCCAGGGCCTTGACGTAGCGGTGGAGGGCCTCGTCCACTGGGCCTTCTACGGCACCCGACGCCACCAGGTCGGCCACCGTCTCGAAGGCCAACCAGGGGTTTACCGCACTGGCGCCATAGCCCAGCAGCAGACAGATGTGGTGGACCTCCCGGGCGTCGCCCGCTTCCACCACCAGTCCGACCCGGGTCCGCGTGCGCTCCCGGATCAGGTGGTGGTGAACGGCTGCGGTCAGCAGCAGGGAGGGAATGGGGGCGCATGGGCCGGTGACCCCGGCCGGGCGGGAACCGTTACCAGCGGCGGCCCCGCCATTGACGCCGCACCGGCACCGGTCCGAGAGGACGACCGTGGACGCGCCAGCGCCAATGGCCCCACTCACCTCGGCCCGCACCCGCTCGATCTCGGCCCGCAGGGCCTCTCCTCCCCCCTCGACCGAGTAGCACCCGGTGACGGTGACCGCCGCCAGGCCCGGGTGGTCTCCGTCGTCATTCACCCGCACCAGCCGGGCCAGCTGGTCGTTGTCCAGGATCGGGCTCTCCAACACCACCTGGCGACACGAGGCGGGAGTGGCGTCCAACAGGTTGCCCTCCGGGCCGAGGGTGGCCCGCAGGGAGGTGACCAGCTCCTCCCGGATGGCATCCAGCGGCGGGTTGGTCACCTGGGCGAAGAGCTGGCTGAAGTAGTCGAACAGCAATCGGGACCGCGAGGACAGCACCGCCGGGGGGGTGTCCGAGCCCATGGAGCCGATGGGCTCCGCCCCCTTGGCCGCCATGGGACCGACCAGGATGCGCATGTCCTCCTGGGTCCAGCCATGGAGCTGTTGGGCCTCCACCAACGAGTCGTGGCTGGGAACGTCCCGCTCTCTCGGCGCCAGGCTGTCCAGCTCCACCAGGCCGGCGTGCAGCCACTCGCTGTAGGGGTGCTGGGCGGCCAGACCGGCCTTGATCTCGGCGTCATCGACGATGCGCCCGATACCGGTGTCCACCAGGAACATCCGCCCCGGCGCCAGCCGACCCTTGCGCACCACCCGGGCCGGGTCCAGGTCCAGCACCCCCACCTCGGAGGCCATGACCACCAGACCGTCGGCCGTCACCCACCAGCGGGCCGGCCGCAGCCCGTTACGGTCCAGCACCGCCCCGATGAGGCGCCCGTCGGTGAAGGCGATGGCAGCGGGACCGTCCCACGGCTCCATGAGCGAGGCGTGGTACTTGTAGAAGTCCCGCCTGGGGGCGTCCATCGAATCGTGGTTCTCCCACGCCTCGGGGATCATCATCAGCACGGCGTGAGGCAGCGAGCGCCCACCCTGGTGCAACAGCTCCAGAGCCTCGTCGAAGGTGGCCGAGTCGCTGGCTCCGGGCGTGAGGGCCGGGAAGATACGCCCCAGGTCGCCGGGAATGAGGTCGGTGCGCATCAGCGCCTCCCGAGCCCGCATCCAGTTGCGGTTTCCGGCGATGGTGTTGATCTCGCCGTTGTGACACAGGTAGCGATAAGGATGGGCCAGCGGCCAGGACGGGAAGGTGTTGGTCGAGAACCGGGAGTGGACCAGGGCCAGGGCGCTCTCCACCCGCTCGTCGGCCAGGTCAGGGAAGAATTGCGGCAGCTGGGGGGCGGTCAGCATGCCCTTGTAGACCATGGTCCGGCTGGACAGGCTGGGGAAGTAGACGCCGGGCACCTCGTGCTCCACCCGCTTGCGCACCACGAACGCCCGCCGCTCGAGGTCGTCGCCACTCAGCCCTTCTCCGGCCAGGAATATCTGGCGAAATATAGGCTGTACCGCCCGGGCCGTCTCTCCCACCAACCCGTCCACCGCCGGCACGACCCGCCAGCCGAGGACATCCAGCCCCTCCGAGTCGGCCAGCTTGGCAATGCCGGCCATGGCCTGTTCGGGATCGAGGGCCTGGTCGGCCTGGTCGGACTCGTGGGGCAGGAAGGCGATGCCGGTGACGTAACGACCCGGGCCCGGCAGGTCGATGCCCATGCTCTCGGCTTCCTCGGCCAGGAACCGGTGAGGCACCTGGACCAGGATCCCCGCTCCGTCACCGGTGTTGGTCTCGCTGCCAGCCGCGCCCCGGTGCTCGAGATTGGCCAGGGCGGTCAGGCCCAGCTCCACCATGGCGTGGCTGGGCCGGCCCCCCAGGTCGGCCACGAACGCCACTCCGCAGGCGTCGTGCTCCAGGCTGGGGTCATAGAGGCCCTGGGGCCGCATCGTGTGAGTCATGTGTTCCGCATCTTCCCGAGGAGAGCCGATAGAGAAAACTGCTCTGCTGGCCGGGACGACACTGGCCCATCTGCCGTGGAGAGATTATAGACGACCGGACTGTCGGGAGCCGCCGATGCGCGTGACCAGCCAGCCAACCGGCCAGCGTGCCAGTATCTCGCGGTGAGCAGTGCCAGGCCAAAGCAATGGAGTGGGCCGCGCATCGCCATGCTGGCCGGGTCGCTGGCCCTGCTGGTGGCCGGAATGGCGGCCGGCGCCATAGAGCTCGGCCCGTCGGCGCTGGCCAGCCCGCCGGGGGCCTCGGCCACCCTCGCCCACGCCACCCTGGCGGCTCGGCCGACGTCGGGCGGCGGCCCTGGTCCTCGCCCCGGATCAAGGCCCGTAGGCTCCAACCCCGCCACCGCCCTGGCCCTGGCCATGCCCGCCGGCCCGGTGCCCCTGGCCGGATGCCCGTTGCAATACCGGCCCCCCTACACCGGGCCGCCAGCCGCCCCACCTCACCCGCCCGGCCTGGTCCCGGAGTCGGCCCTGCCGGCCCCGCCTCCGCCGGCACCTCGCACCCACCAACTGTCCGCCCTGGCCGGGAAGGGCCTGTGGATATGGCAGCTGGGGGCCACCGAGGGTGGCGATGCCAGCCGAATCGTGGCCCGGGCCCGAACCGCCGGGTTGCACCAGCTGTGGGTGCGAGTGGGTGACTCTTTCGACGGCTTCTACGCCGGTCCGCAGCTGGACTCGCTCGTGCCCGCCGCCCACCGGGCGGGCATCGCGGTCATCGGCTGGGGCTTCCCCTACCTTTACGACCCGGTGAGCGACGCCGGGTGGAGCCGGGCCGCCCTGGCCTGGCGAGGGCCAGGGGGTGCGGCCCTCGATGCCTTCAGCCCCGATATCGAGACGGCCAGCGAGGGAGTGGCCCTGTCACCGGCCAGGGTGATCACCTACCTGGGGCTGGTTCGCCCGGCGGACGGCCGACGACCGCTGGTGGCAACCGTCTTCCCGCCCAACGACCATTTCCTGGCCACCTACCCATACGCCGCCATGGCCCCCGACGTGGATGCCTTTGCTCCCATGGCCTATTGGGGCTGTCAGCAACCGGGTCAGTACGCGGCCCTGGCCCTCCAGCGCCTGGCGGCCATGGCCCCCATTCACCTGGTGGGCCAGGGCTATGACATGGCTGGCGAGGGAGGCCGCAAGGGTTCGCCCAGCGCCGCTGAGATCCTGGCCTTCCTGGACGAGGCCAAGACGGGCGGGGCGCAGGGGGCGTCGCTGTACGTCTGGCAGTCGCTGAGCGGCCCGGAGTGGTCGGCCCTCAGCGGGTTCGCCTGGAAGGGCCCCGGTGGCCGTCCGTAGCGGGGCGTCCGGCCTGGGACGGCGAGCGGTCCGCTTGCTGAGCCGGCTGGTGGTGGGGGCGACGGCGGTGGTAGTGGTGGTCCTGGCGGTGGGGATCGCGTTCAAGGATCTCAACGCCAATGCCGCCAACACCATCGTGAGGGCCTTCGAGCGCTTCGCCGGCGACCTGGCCGGGCCGTTCAACCAGATGTTCCGGCCCCGGAACCCCAAGGTGGGCCTGAGCGTCAATTGGGGCATCGCCGCCGCCGTCTACCTGGGCGCCGGGCGCATCGCCTACCTGGTGCTGAACCGCCTGGCATGAGCGGTCCGCTGGATGACCGGGAGATGGCCCGCTGGCGAGCCGAGGCAGAGGTGGCTTCGACGGGAGCCCTGGCCGGGCAGTTGCCTACGGCTACGGGAATGCGCCGCTCGTTAGATGCCCGGGCGTAGGGAACCGATCGGTAGGATCGCTGGTCGTGGCCGTCGTACTGGCTGAGGTGTCCAAGGTTGTCCGGGAGGGGCATTGACCCGCCCGTTCGACGTGGTGGTGATTGGCGGCGGGGTCATTGGGATGGCCACCGCCTGGCGTGCCGCGCTCCAGGGGCTGGCCGTGGTGGTGGTCGATCCCCAGCCGGGCCGGGGGGCATCGTGGGCCGCAGCCGGCATGCTCACCCCGGTCACCGAGGCCTACTACGGCGAGGAGGATCTCCTGCGCCTCAACCTGGCCTCGGCCCGGCGCTACCCGTCGTTCGTGGCGGAGCTGGAATCGGCCTCGGGCCTTCAGGTCGGCTACCGAACCAATGGCACCTTGGCCGTGGCCGCCGATTCCGGCGACCGGGCCGTCCTGGAGGACCTGCACCGCTACCAGCAGGAGCTGGGCCTGGATTCCGAGATGGTGTCGGGCCGGGAGTGCCGGGCTCTCGAGCCCATGCTGGCTCCCGGCATCCGGGGCGGGCTGCTGGTGGCCGGCGACCACCAGGTGGACGGGCGGGCCCTGCACCGGGCTTTGTCGGTGGCCGCCGGATTGGCCGGGGTCGAGGTCCGTACGACGGCGGTGAGCGAGGTGCTGGTCGCCCGCGACCGGGTCACGGGCGTGCGCCTAGACAATGGGGAGACGATCGCCGCACCCACGGTGCTCCTGGCCGCCGGTTGCTGGTCGGCCGGCATGGCCGGCGTGCCGCCTGATGCCCGGCCACCGGTTCGCCCGGTGAAGGGGCATATCCTGCGCCTGCGCAGCCCCGCCCGGCGCCCCCTGCTGGGGCGAAATGTCAGGGGCCTGGTCGCCGGTAGTCACTTATATCTGGTGCCCCGCGGCGACGGGCGCCTGGTGGTGGGAGCCACGGTGGAGGAGATGGGCTTCGACACCACCGTGATGGCCGGGGCGGTGCATGACCTGTTGCGCGACGCCCGGGCCGTGGTACCGGGGACGGCCGAGCTGGAGCTGGTCGAGAGCCATGCCGGCCTGCGCCCCGGCAGCCCCGACAACCTGCCGATCATGGGTCAGTCCGTCCTGCCCGGACTGGCGGTGGCCACTGGGCATTACCGCAACGGGGTCCTCCTGGCTCCTGTAACCGCTGACGCCATGGCCTCCCTGTTGGTCACCGGTACCACGCCGGAGGTCATCGCCGCCTTCTCGCCCCGCCGGTTCACGGCGCCGGTGACAACCGAAGCGGCCCCGTGACCCGTTTGACCCTCAACGGGGACACGGTGGAGATGGGCAAGCCGGTCACCGTCGAGGTGGTGGTGGATGGCCTGGGCCGAGGCCGGTCCGGGATGGCTGTCGCCGTCAACGGCGAGGTCGTCCCCCGCAGCCGTTGGCCTGCCACCGAGCTGGCCGATGGCGACCAGGTAGAGGTGCTCACCGCCGTGCAGGGAGGGTAAGTGGACGACGGGCTCGTTATCGCAGGGCGACATTTTGGATCCCGGCTGATCCTGGGAACGGGTGGGCTTCCCAGCCTGGACGTGCTGGCCGGTGTGGCCCAGGCGTCAGGGGCGGAGATGGCCACGGTGGCCATGCGCCGGGTGGACGCCGCCGCTCGGGGCTCCCTCCTCGACATCCTGGCCGATGCCGGGCTCAGCGTGCTGCCCAATACCGCCGGCTGCTTCACCGCCGGGGAGGCGGTTCTCACCGCCCAGCTGGCCCGGGAGGCAGTCGGCACCAACTGGGTCAAGCTGGAGGTCATCGGCGACGAGCGCACCCTGCTGCCTGACGCGGTCGAGCTGCTGGATGCGGCCGAGCGACTGGTCGATGACGGCTTCGTCGTCCTGCCCTACACCAACGACGACCCGGTGCTGGCCCGGCGGCTCGAGCAGGCCGGTTGTGCGGCGGTCATGCCGCTGGGCTCTCCGATCGGCACCGGCCTGGGTATCGCCAACCCCCACAACCTGGCCCTGATCGTGGAGGCAGCCACCGTTCCGGTGTTTCTCGACGCCGGCGTGGGCACGGCATCGGACGCGGCCATGGCCATGGAGATGGGGTGCGCCGGCGTGCTGGTGGCATCGGCCATCACCCGTTCGCACTCCCCCGTCGTCATGGCCGAGGCCATGGCCAAGGCAGTGGTGGCCGGTCGCCTGGCCCACCTGGCCGGGCGGATCCCCCGCCGCTTCCACGCCGAGGCGTCGAGCTCCTGGGCGGGCCTGGCCGCGCTGCCGACCGCTGCACCATAAGGGGCAGCCTCAGGCGCTAGCTATATGGTAAATTTGCCTAGTCACACAATAGGGAGATGGAGGATCGGGTGCCGACCACTCACGTGATGAAGGTCTCCTCCAACGGGACTTTGGCGGCCCCGGCGCACATCCAGCCGGTAGCTTCCACACCGAGGTATTCACCACTTGACCACTCCCACACCGCTGGTGGCTCTCACGATCGCCGGATCGGACTCGGCGGCCGGTGCCGGCGCTCAGGCTGACCTCAAGGCCTTCTCGGCCCTCGGGGTGTTCGGCACCACGGCCATCACCGCTGTCACCGCCCAGGACACGCTCGGAGTGAGGGCAGTACACGTGGTACCGACCCCGATGGTCGAAGCTCAGGTGGATGCGGTGCTCGACGACCTGGCCGTGCGGTCGGTCAAGACGGGGATGCTGGCCACTGTCGAGACGGTGGCGGCCGTGGGCCGAATGGCGGAGGGGGGACGCCTGGCCAACCTGGTGGTTGACCCGGTAATGGTGGCCTCGAGTGGCGACCGTCTCCTCGATATGGGAGCCGAGGCCGCCTACCGAGAGCTGCTCCTGCCCTTTGCCTACGTAGTCACGCCCAACGTGGCCGAGGCCGCCCTGCTGGTGGGAGCTCAATTGCGCAACCTTGACGACCTGAAGGGGGCCGCCCGGGAGCTCCACCGGACCGGGGCTCGCTGGGTGGTGGTAAAGGGAGGTCACCTGGCCGGTGACGAGGCGGCTGACGTCGTCTACGACGGGGTGAGCATGACCGTGCTCTCGGCCCCCCGGGTGGCCACCACCAACGTCCACGGCACGGGGTGCACCCTGTCGGCTGCCATCGCCGCCCACCTGGCCCGCGGGCTTCCCCCCCTGGCCGCCATCCGGGCCGCCAAGGACTACGTCACCACGGCCCTCTCCGGAGCGGCCGCCTGGAGGCTGGGCCGCGGCCATGGCCCGCTCGACCACATGGGCTGGGCCGACCGGGGCCAGGCGGACTGAAAGCCCGACTCGCCTCGTGTAAAGCCGGGGCGGCCATCCAGATCTGCCATCATGGGTGACGTGGCACTCACCCGGCTGGTGCACCAGGTCAGTCAGGTAGGCCTGGGCGACGAGACCTCCTTCGCCGGAGGGGTGCTGACCGTCTCAGCCGGCGAGGCTCGAGGCCTGCTGGCCGATCCGGCCCTGGCCGAGGTGCGACTGTCCTGGGCCTCGCCGGGCCAGAGCGTGCGCATCGTGAAGGTCCTGGACGCGGTCGAGCCGCGTACCAAGGGGCCGGGTGGGGGCGGCATCTTTCCGGGCTTGGTGGGTCCCGCTCGTCCCCAGGGCAGCGGGCAGACCCATGTGCTGCGGGGTGCCGCGGTGGTCACCGCCGGCTACCTGCCCCGGGCCCAGGAGGGACTGGTCGACCTGAGCGGACCAGTCGCCGCCCTGTCCCCGTTGGGTGCCACTCACAACCTGGTCGTCGAATTCACTCCTGCGCCGGGCGCCGAGTGGGGGTTGGTGGATTCTGCCCTACGGCGGGGCTCCCTGCGCCTGGCGGCCAGGCTGGCCGAGGCCGCCCTGGAAGCCGAGCCCGACCAGGTGGAGGAGCTGGCCTCCCCGTCCTCCCCGGCCCGAGACCGCCAGGCGCGCCCGAACGGCCAGCTGCCCCGGGTCGGCGTGGTCACCAACCTGCAGACCCAGGGCACGTTCAAGGACGTCTTCGTCTACGGCCGCAGCTTCGCGTCCGCCCTGCCTACCCTCCTCGACCCCGGTGAGCTGGACGACGGGGCGGTGGTGAGCGGCCAGTTTGGCCATCCCGCCCTCAAGAACCCGACATTCATGCACCAGAACCATCCGGTGGTCAACCACCTGCGCGCCCGCCACGGCCAGGACCTCTCCTTTGCCGGTGTCGTCATCTGCCCCGAGCCAGTCGACCAGGCCAACAAGGAGCTGGTCTCGGCCTTCGCGGCCAGGCTCTGCGCGGCGGCCGGCTTCGATGCCGCCATCGTCACCAAGGAGGGCGGCGGCAACGCCGACGCTGACATCGCGTTGAAGATGGACGCCCTTTCCGACCTGGGCATCGAGGCGGTCGGCCTGTTCGGGGAGATGGCCGGCATCGACGGTACCGGGCCGTCGATCGTCGTCGCCCCCGAGCGGGCCACGGCCATGGTCAGCACGGGAAACTACGACGAGCGGATCACCCTCCCCGCAGTGGAGCGGGCCTACGGGGGCGACGAATTCGCCCTCCTGAAGGCTCCGGCCACCGCTTCCCTGGAGGTCCCCACGGCGGTGGTGTACTGCGCCCTCAGTCCCCTTGGTTGGGGCCACCTCACCACCCAGGCCGGCTGAGTGGACGAGGCGAGGTTGTCCCGGCATTCATCTCGCGGCAGGCTGTAACCATGGCAAGGGTCGTTCACTACATCAACCAATTTTTTGCCGGCATTGGCGGCGAGGACTCCGCCGGTGGTGGACCGGCGTTGATCGAGGGCCCGGCCGGCCCGGGGCGCAGGTTGGCCGAGCTGCTGGCACCAGAGCACGAGGTGGTAGCCACCGTGTGGTGTGGCGATGACGTGGCCTCCGGGCTGGCCGGCGACATCGTCGACCTGGCCCGATCCTCCCATCCCGACCTGATGGTGGCCGGTCCGGCCTTCACCAGCGGTCGTTATGGATTGGCCTGCGCCCGGGTGGCGGCGGCGGCAGAGCAGGCCGGACTGACTGCCCTGGCATCCATGCACGAGGACAACCCCGGCCTGGACGAGGCAGGGACGGCACCGGTGGTGGCCAGCGGGGAGGTGGCCCGGCGCATGGGTGCATCCCTCGATCGGCTGGCCGCCGCGGCCAGTAAGCTGCTGGCCGGCCAATCCCTGACCGCCGAGGACGGCCGCATCGGCAAGTTGGCCCGGCGGACGACGATGGCCGACTCCAGCGCCGCCCAGCGGGCTGTCGACCTGGTCCTCGTCCACCTGGCTGGTGACACGGCCGCCACCGAGATCCCGCTCCCCCGCTTCGACCGGGTGACGCCGGCCCCGCCCATGGCGGACGCCTCCGGTGCCATGGTGGCCCTGATCACCGAGGGTGGGTTGGTCCCCGACGACAACCCCGACGGCCTGGAGTCGGCCCGGGCCAC
>QHCF01000167.1 GCA_003244275.1 Acidimicrobiales bacterium | reverse complement strand
CTGGCCCCAGATCCTGGCCTGGCTCCGGACCCGGCCCTGGCCCTGGCCCCAGATCCTGGCCTGGCTCCGGCAGTCGCCCGGTCACCACCTGACCCCCCGCCTGCGGCCGCGGCTGCCGCTGGCGTAAGCAGGGTCAGAGCCTCGCCTCTGGCCTCCAAGCGCTGGCGGATGGCGACGTAGCGCGGCTCATGCTCCTTGAGGATGGCCAGGAGGGGCGATGCCACGAAGATGGACGAGTAGGCCCCGGTGGTAAGGCCGATGAACAGTGCCAGCCCGAACTCTCGCAAGGTGGTGGCCCCCAGGAACTCGGCTCCGATCACCAGCACCGAGAGGATGGGCAGGATGGCCACCAGGGAGGTGTTGATGGATCGCATCAGCACCTGGTTCATGGACAGGTTCACCGTGTCGGAGTAGGTGAGCTTCCCCGAGGTCCCTATTCCTCCCCTGGTGTTCTCCTGGACCCTGTCGAAGACCACGATGGTGTCGTAAAGGGAGTACCCGAGGATGGTTAGGAATGCGACCACGGTGGCCGGTGTGACCTGGAAGCCCGACAGGGAGTAGATGCCGATCGTCACCAGGATGTCGTGGACCACCGCGGCAATGGCAGCCACCGCCATCTTCCACTCGAAGCGCAGGGTGATGTACAAGCTGATGCCCAAGAAGAACGCGACCAGGGCCTCCAGGGCCTTGTTGGTGATGTTGCTACCCCAGGTGGGGCCCACATCGTTGATGCTGACGTCCGAGGGAGCCACGTGGGCCAGGGAGGCCAGCTTGGCGCTCACCTGCTGCTGGAGCTGGGTCCGGTGGACAGCCGATCCCGTGCGGGCTAGGTCAGCCTGCACCTCCAGGGTCCGGTTGGAGCCGTTGCCCAGGGTCGCCACGGTGGCCTCGGCGATGCCGAGCGATCCCAGTGCGCTGCGGGCCTGGGCCACACTTACCGTGGTGGTCGGCACCTGCCAGGAGGTACCGCCCCTGAAGTCGATGCCGAAATTGAGGCCCCTGGTGGCCAGCGACACCAAGCCGACCAGGATCACCACCGTCGAGATGGCAAACCAGATTCTCCGACGACCGATGAAGTTGAACGCCGTCTCACCCCGGTAGAGCCGGGACCAGATTCTGGGCCGCCGCGACCCCACCGGGACCGACACCGAGGTCGGAACCGCGCTCACGACCGGCTGCCGGTGGTGACGGGCGGGGCAGTGGGGGCGACGGGTCGGTCGGGGATGGCCAGTCCCCGGGCCACCCCTAGCCAGCGAGTCTCGGTGAACAAGCGGCTCTGGCCCAACAGGATGACCAGTGGCCGGGTGAACAGATAGGCGCTGGCCACGTCCAGCAGGGTGGAGAGACCCAGATAGAAGGCGAAGCCCTTCACCTGGGCCACGGAGAGCAGGTAGAGCAGGGCGGCCCCGATCAGCGAGACCAGGTCAGCGGCCAGGATGGTGCGAAAAGCGCGAGAAAATCCCTTGTCCACCGACGTGCGCACACTCCTCCCCGCCCTTACCTCGTCTTTCAGGCGTTCGAAGTACACGACATAGGAGTCCACCGTGATGCCCACCGAGACGATGAGACCGGTGACACCGGACAGATCCAGAGTCAGACCCTGAGATACTCCGAGGAGGGACACGATGGCCCACAGCAGAGCGGCGGTGGTGACCAGGCCGAGCAACACAACGACACCGAAGGCCCGGTAGTAGACAACGGTGTAGGCTAGGACAAGGGCCAGGCCGACCAGGCCGGCTATGAGCCCGGCCTGCAGGGACGACTTGCCCAGAGTGGGCGAGATGGTCTGCACCGTCTGCTGCTGGAGCTGGACGGGTAGGGCGCCGTAGCGAAGCTCGAGGGCCAGATTCTTGGCCTGCGCCTCGGTAAAGGTGCCAGTGATCTGACCCGACCCGTTGAAGCTCTGGGAGTTGATGGTAGGGGCGGACTCGACCAGGCCGTCGAGGACTATGCCGAGCTGCTTCTGGTAGGTGACCTTGGCGATGGAGTCGAAGGTGGCCGAGCCGGGACTGGTGAGGCCGAAGTTGATCTGCCAGGTCCCGTTCTGATTGAGGGCGGCATTGGCCGTCTTGATGATAGTCCCGCTGGCCAGGGCCGGCCCCAGTACCTCACGGCCACCGCCGCTGGCCGAGCTGACCGGAAGCACCACGGTGGCACTCGGCTTGTCCAGGCTTCGCGACGTGGTCGGCACCTGGGCCAGGTTGGCCGAGCAGCTGGGAGCCATCGGTGCGGGAGGCGGGGTTGCGGGGGAGGGAGGAGAGTAGGCCGGCGCCGGGCACAGCACCTGGCGGAACTCCAGCTGGGCCGTCTGGCCCACGATCTGGAGGGCCCGCTGAGCGTTCTTCACCCCCGGCAGCTGTACGACGATGTTGTCGCCCTGGCGCCCGATGTTGGGGTTGGCCACGCCCAGGCCGTCGACCCGGTTGCGGATAATGGCGATGGCCTGGTCCAGGGTGTCCATGGGAACGGGGTGGGCCGGCTTGTAGACGACCGATGCACCGCCCTGGAGGTCGAGGCCCAGTTGAGGGGCGTAGCCGAGGGACATGGTGGCTGCCAGTGCCCCGAAGCAGACAACGAACGTCCCCAGTACATAGGCCCACAGGGTCGAGCGCTTCATGCGTCGCTGGCTGGCGGTTTGACCGCTCCGCCAGGGGCCGCTCCG
>QHCF01000036.1 GCA_003244275.1 Acidimicrobiales bacterium | reverse complement strand
TACCGCCTCTACGTCGGCCTGGGCACCGCCGGCCCGGTGCGGGCTGGTTCCGAGTGCGCCCTGTTGGTGCTGGGACCGCCCCGGTCGGGCAAAACCACCTCGATAGTCATCCCCAACGTGCTGGGCGCGCCCGGAGCGGTGGTGTCCACCTCCACCAAGCCCGAGGTGGTGTTGGCCACCGTGGCCGCCCGATCGGCGAGGGGCACCTGCTGGCTGTTCGACCCCAGCGGGTCCATGGCTCCCCCGCCGGGCACCAAGGCCCTGCGCTGGTCGCCGGTGGGCGGGTGTGAGGACTGGGATACGGCCGCCGCTCGGGCCCATGCCCTGGCCGGGGCGGCTCGGCCCGGGGGCGGCCTGATCGACGCCAACCACTGGGTGGAGCGGGCCGAGGCCCTACTGGGTCCCCTGCTGCACGCCGCCGCCCTCCAAGGTGGCGGCCTGGGTGCGGTGGTGTCCTGGACCTTGTCGAGGGACCTGGCCGAGCCCCTGGCCATCCTGGAGGCAAACCGGGCCACCTTGGCCCGGGCCAGCCTGGGCGGGGTGACCCACACCGAGGAGCGGGAGCGCTCGGGCATCTTGTCCACCGCCGCCGGCATCCTCTCCCCCTACCGCTGCCAGGCCACCCTGGAGGCGGCCAGCGCCCCCAACTTCGACCCGCACGCCTTCGTAGCCAGCGCCGACACCGTGTACATCTGCGCCCCGGCCACCGCCCAGGACCAGCTGGCCCCCTTGGTTGTGGCCCTCATCGAACAGATTCGATCTGCCACCTACGCAAGAGCTTCGGGCAAAATGCCGCTCGTCTTCGCCCTGGATGAGGTGGCCACCATCGCCCCCCTGCCCACCCTGCCGGCCATGGTGGCCGAGGGAGGCGGCCAGGGTGCCCTGACCCTGGCCTGCCTGCAGGACCTGTCCCAGGCCCGGGCCCGCTGGGGGGTGGCGGCCGAGGGGTTCTTGTCGCTGTTCGGGGCCAAGGTCGTCCTCCCCGGCATAGGTGACCGGGCCACCCTGGAGCTGGTCTGCGCCCTGGCCGGGGAGATGGACGTCACCCAGCGCTCAGTGAGTCGGCCCATGGGATGGGCCGCGGTTTGGGCCAACAACGGAGGGCGGTCCTACCGGACCTCCACTACCTCCATCACGCGCCGCCCACGCCTGCCGGTGGACGCGGTGGCTCGGGGTAAGCCCGGCCACGCCCTGCTCATCTCCGGCCCCAGTGCACCCTGTTGGGTCAGGCTCACCGCCTACTTCGGCCACTCCCCGTGGAGGGAGCTGGCCGCCGGGGAGCCGGCCCAGCCGTTCGATACCGCTGGGCCCTCCGGCACTTCCTCCTTCTCCCGATGGTTCGGGCGGTGGAGGCTCCCGGCCAAGTGGCAGCCGTGGATGGTCGTCACCCTGGCCGTGGTGCTGGTGGCCACCGCCACGGATTCTGCCTTCCGGGCCGAGCTGGCCAACCTGATCCTCAACCTCGGCCTGCTGGTAGCTCTGGCGGCCTGGATGCGCCGCCGCTGGCGCCGCTGGACCAGTCGATGGGGGAAGCGGCCATGACCGACCATCAGCCGTCAGGTCCGCCTGTCTTTGGTCCCCAGCTGAGCCAGCAGCTTGTCGTAGACGGGCTCCAGGAGTCCGGTGTCGTTGTCCGGGGACCGGATGAGGTCGGACCACACCGCCTCCAGGCGCCGGCGGTTGCCGGTGGCGGCGGCGGCGGCGGCCGACAACAGGTCCTCTTGGAGGACGAGCGCTCCGGGAACGCCTCGCAGGCCCTGGCGGGCGGCCCAGGCCGCCTCGCCGGGATCATTGGCCTCCAGGGCCATGGCGCACAAGTCGTGAGCCGCGTCGGTGATGGCCGCCTCCATGGTGGAGGGGAGGACCTCCTCCCAGGTCCACTCGAAGGTGCCCCGATTCGCCCCGGCGAAGGGGCTGCCCCGCACCAGGGCCAGAGCCCGGTGCAGAGCGTGTCGGGCCTCGGCGTCGTGGAGCGTGCGGGCTCCGGACACCAGGGCGCAGAACTGAGCCCAGTCGCTACTAACCCCCGGCCCCAGCTGGTAGCCGCCGGTGGCGAAGGCCTCGGGCAGGTGCTCGGGACCGAGAGCCGCCCGCAGCCGGGAAATGTACGAGCGAAGCGTCCGGGGACTGGGGTCGGACCCGCTGGCACCGCTTGGCCACAGCCTGACGAGCAGTTGCTCAACGCTGACCCGGGTGTTGGGATGCATGGCCAAGAAGACCAGCAGGTCGGTGGTGACCAGCCGGTCAAGCGCCTTGGCCCAGCCGGTCACCTTCACCGGGCCGAGGACCCCCACCAGCACAGCCGGCTCGGGTTGTTGCTCGCCTTGGTCCGTGGCGCCACTCTCGCCGCCGAGATGACCGGAGCTCCCGACCTCGGGACCGTTACCACGGCCGGTGCCATCGGGACCGATACTGGCCACCGGGCCGAGGGCCACGGCAGCCCCGGCCACCCCCGGCGCGCCTCGGTTCCCGTTCCCGCCGATGCCTTGGCTGACCCTCGGCCTCCCTTGCCCTTCCCGCCAGGCGGCCATCTCTCTGCCCCCCTCGGACCCGACTCTGCTGTCAGTGACCGGGGTGGACCTGGCGGTGTAGACGCCACCCTGCGAGCGGGCCGGACTTGGCCTTCGCAGCTCGCCCGGCGCCGTCCAGTCCGTGCGCTCGATCCTTACCCTTACAGCGCCCGCTCCGGCGGCCTCGGCCTGGTGGCGGCGCCGTCCGAAAAGGTATGCACCGACCAGCAACAAAGTCACGCCCACCGCCAACCCGGTGGCCACCGGCCCATAGCCGGTACCACTGCCGTTCCCGCTCACCGGCCCTACGGCGTTTCCCCCGCCGCCGGAAGCGGCCGAGGCCTGGTTGGCCTGGGCAGCGGTGACCGGCGGCGGGGTGGTGTCGGGCGGCAGCTTGGAGAAGGACAGGGCGAAGCTGACCGGGGTGGCGAAGGTCACGGTGGCGTCGTTGCCCGTACAGCCCTGGAACTCGGCCCCGTCCACCTCGCCGGGGGCGATGACCAGATGGGCGGTGGTCATGTTCGCCGGCACCTCGGCGAAGTAGGTGCCGTAGAGGAGCCTCGAGCCCTGGACCGCTCGGTCGGTGGGCCCGAGGTGCTGGGTGGCGATGCTGGTCCCGTCGGGCAGCACCACGGTCACCCGGTCGCCGGGCAAGGGCGCGAAATCACCGAAGGAGCTGCAGTCGTAATTGCTAACCGTCGGGTTGTTGACCGGCTCGTCGGTCATGGAGAACACCACGAAGGCCTTGCCCGGCCCCGACGGGGCGACGTTCTGAGGCGAGGCGTAGCTGAGGGTGGCGCTGTTGAGGGTGACCTTGATACCGCCCGAGAAGCCGTCGGCCCGGTCCACCCCCAGCAAGGTGGCCTGGCCGTCGACCTGATCGACCACCGTGGGAGTGGGGGTGCTGGCCCCGGCCGGCGACGCGGTTCCACCGGCGATGGCCAACCACAAGCCGACCATGACCAACAGGGCCGGGACTACCCCGGCCAATCCCCAGCGGCTGCGCACTTGCCTCCGAGCCGCCATCGCCTCCCTCCGGAGCTTGGTCACGCTGGACCTCGCTCCGACCAAAAGCTACCGGTATCTCCGGTCCGCAAGCAATGGCTCGCGCCGAGCTGTCAAGCCGGCGAAGGTCCGGAGCATGGACCAGCCATTGGCCTGGTCCTCGTTGCCGGTCAGCACCCCCCGGATGTCCCGCGGGGTTGGGACGCTCGTCCCCTCAGCCAGCCCAGTGCCGCACCGCGCCCGTGGCTGGTCTTCGACCCCTGTCGGGTAGCCGTGGTGATCGTCCACGGCCAAGCTTCGCTTGCCCTGCGAGCACCCCTGGCCGCTGCTGGTCATCACCTGGCCGGTCTGGCGCCGGACCTCCAGATCTGGAGCCGGCTACTGCCCAACCTGGGGCCGGACCACCAGACGGGCACTGAAGGCACCTCGTCGGTGTCTCATCCAAGAGGTATGCTGCCGTGAGCAGCATCGCCAGCGTTCCACCTGCGATCGAGGTCACGGTGGCCTGGCAGATCGTGGACGATCCAGTTCGCCTCAAGGCTCTGGCCGACGTGATCATGGGCCCGTCGGCGTCAGGCTTCGCCATGCCCATCTCTGGTAAGCAGCTCTTCGAAGGAGAAGCCACCGAGCATGCCTGGCACTGAACAGCCGGTCCGGACCGTGATCTACGCCCGAGTATCCACCGAAGAACAAGTCGCCGGGACCAGCCTCGGCACCCAGTTGGACCGCTGCCGGTCATACTCGGTGGGCCAAGGCTGGGAGGTGGTGGGCGAATACGTGGACGAGGGGGTGTCCGGGGCCAAGGCCTCCCGCCCGGCACTCGACCGGGCCATGGCCGAAGTTCGCCAGGGGAACACGGCTGTGCTGGTGGTGGCCAAGCTCGACCGGATCGGCCGCTCCATGCGCAATCTGGCCGCGCTGCTGGGCGAGCTTGACGACCGGGGGGTGTCTTTAGTCTCGGTGTCGGAGTCGTTTGACTCCCTCACCCCGGCCGGGCGGCTCCAGCGCAACATGCTCGGCAGCTTCGCCGAGTTCGAGCGAGCCATCATCAAAGAGCGCATGACCGCCGGCCAGGAGGCCACCGCCCGGGCCGGGCGTTGGGTGGGCGGTCCCCCACCGTTCGGATACAAGATCGAGGGCAGGGAGCGAGAGGCCCGCCTGGTCATCGACCAGGACGAGGCCGCCGTCATCACCCTTGCTGTCGACCTCCTGGTAGGCCAACGCCTGTCCACCGGCCAGGTGGCCAAGGAGCTAAATGGCCGCGGGATGCGCCCCCGCCGCGCTCCGCGGTGGAATGGCCACAACATGCGTCGCCTGATGCAAAACGCCACTGCCATCTCGGGAAAGTGGGTGTGGCGCCGACCGGGCCGGGAGTCTGGAGGGCCGCCCATCACCATGGTGACTCCGGCCATCATCACCGCCGAGATGCACGAACGACTCCGAGCCCGCCTGGCCGAGACCAAGACCGGCCACACCCGCCACGACGACCGGTACATGCTGGCCGGTCGGATCACTTCGCCCTGCGGGGGACACATGTACGGCATGACTTCGAGCGCCCCGGTATACCGCTGCCAGCACACCTTTCCTACTGCGATCGAACGCTGCTCATGCCGTACGGTACGAGTTGAAGCAGCCGACACTGCGGTATGGGCGCAAGTCCGCCAGGTGCTGGCCGACCCCGTCAGGCTGCTCTCCATGTCCGGTATCGAACTGGACCGGGCAGTGGCCGCCACCGACGTAGGAACCGAGGACCTGGCGGCCATAGACCGCCGAGTCGCCCGGTTGGAGCGGGCCGCAGGAGAGCAGCTCTCCAAAATGCTGGCATCCGGTCTGGATGCAGCCGTGGCCCAACACGCCACCAAGGCCCTCACAGATGACCTGACGGCTGCCCGTGCCCACCGAGACCGAGTCGCCGCCTGGCAGGTTGCCAACGCCGAACGAGTGGACCGCAGCAATCGTCTGTGGGAGCTGGCCAGCCGGGCCCAGGAGACTCTGGGAGAAGCCGACATGGCCACCCGACGCCGGGTACTGGATTTACTCGAAGTCCATGTGACGGTTACCGGATGGGTGCGTTGCCCGACCTGCGACGGCGCCGGGTGGGTGGCGTCGGGGCGCTGGACTGGTAACAAGACGTTCTACGAGGCCGGCAAGGTCTGCTCGACGTGCCTTCGCCACCGGTGGATTCCACAGGACAGTCACAGGCGTTGTGCCCGAGGCCACCTCCCTCGAACTCGCCCAGGCCGACCCGGCCGTGGCCCGCTGGCCCTTCCAGGTCCTCAGCGCATCCGCCTGAGCATGAGCGGCCATTAACTACCTCCGGGCTGGACGATACCCCCCTATCGCTGCTGGCCAGTCAGGACCTTGGACTGCATGTAAGCGTCCTTCAGCGTCGGCTGTGTCAGGAGCTGATCGATCAGGACCCGCAAGCGCACCGCCCGGTAGTTCGCGCCAGAGGGCAGCGGCCCTTGCATCGGAAGTGGAGGACCGAGTTTGTAAACGGCGTGGGGCAGGTCGGTCTCCTCGGTTAGGGGGATGTCTGGCCACCGAGCCTGGAGGGTCGGGATCACCTCGCTGCTCATCACCCGTCGGATCTGGTGGACGCTGCCATTCCACCTGAAAGCCATGAAGGTCGGAGGGTCAAGGGGCCAGTTGCTACCAACGCCGTACGGGTGGAAGTAGATGTTCTCGTTGACGACGAAGTCCTTGTATGTCCGTGACCCGCCGCCTCCCGGCTTTTCCCTCGACACCGATACGCAGTACGCCCAACTGCTCGCCGGATCAGACAAGTAGATCACCTTTCGTAGATAGCGCCCGAGCTCCGCCAACCAACGACGAGCATCACGGCTCTCGGATGGATAGGCGGTTGAGATGGCTTCCAGAACGTCAGCCCATGGAATATGGCTAACTGGCACGCCCGATAGCTCGGAGGGGACGGCGAGTTCGGCATAGATGGAGGGGGCTGCAGAAAGCGTGACGAGGGCCCCGGACCCGATCTCCAGGACGCGCTTCACATACTTGTTCAGCTGCCGAGTTGTGGGCAGGCCTGCGCCCCGCTTCGCCTCGACGATCACGAGCCGCTTACCCAGGTCGATCTCCAGGTCCGTCCTCCCCGACTCGTCGGCAGTCTCCAGCCTTAGAGCCACATCCCGGCCCGTCTCCAGCTTGACCAGCTGTAGCAACAGGTCTGTCAGGACGGAACTCTTGCTCAACGTGAAGGCGAGCGCCGCGGTTAAGTCGTTCTCGTTGTCCCCGAGGAGGTCGAACACCGTGTCGACAGCAGCACCATAACGGCGAAGCTCCGCCATGTGTAACGACCTCCGTACAGAATGCGCTGCCCCATTCCTGGCGGTTGCAAGTAAGCTGTATACCCTACACAGTTCGTCGGCGGACCACCGTTTCGCACCCGTTTGCGCTGGTCAGGGACTCGCCCTAACCTGACCGAAACACGCCTAAGGCATCAAAATTGGGCCCTTATCGCGTCTTGCGTTCGGCCAGGAGGTTCAGCCCGTGAGAACGGAGTTCTCCTTGCGGGGAGACATGTCGGTACAACGCCCCCCTGGGCGGCCCCACTGCCCGACTGCGGGTTCGTGGCAATTACGAACGCTGGTGCTCCGGGCCCGGCTCGGGACGTCGCTGTACGGTGTGCACAAACGAACCGCGAGAAGGTGTCCATGACAGATTCCGAATACCACCCAATCGACCTGCCACCCCAATCCACCGCTGGCCTGTGGCCGGCCCTCTGTAAGTCGAAGTCTTTGCCGGCCCTCGACGACCTTATCGTCGCCTGCCTCGACATCGGCGTAGACACTGGCCTCGTGGCGTACGCCACCCGCTACACCAGCGCTGCACCTGTGCTGCCGTCCCGCGCCACCGGCTCCAACTCGATTCTGCCGGGCGTGGCCTACAGAGCCTCGCACGTCCGCACGTACCTGACCGGCGACCTCACCGCGTGGCTGCAGGAAGGCAACGTCGCTCTCGGGTTTGAGGCGCCCTGTTGGGGAGCTGCGGAAACTGGGCCGTTCGGAGCGCTGCTCGAGCGTCCCTGGGAGACGCACCTGAGCAAGAAGAGGAAAGGTCCCTTCAGCTACTCGTGGGCGAACGGGTCCGGCGGGTCGGCGGCCCTAAAAGTCAGCGCCTACCTCCCAGGACTGCTGTATGCGCTGAAGCAGCAGGTCCCGAACCTGCTGGTCACCTACGACGGCGCCGAACTCACCGGCCGCGCCGCCGGCGGCCTGTGGCTGTGGGAAGCGTATGCCGCCGGCTGCTACAAGATCCTGGCCAACCAGCCTCCTCCCGTCACGTATCGAGGCGGCACGACCGGCCCGACCAACTCGGATGTTCGAGACGCCTGGGCGGCCGTCGAACTCGGCTTCGCAAACAAACCCACTCGGTCCAACCCCCCGACCAAGCTGGCCCAAGGAACCATTGTCGTACCATTGCTTGGGCCACTTCTCACCGCCGCCGGCGTCGCCACCAACCGTCCCGGGGCAGCACCCCCCCACTGGTGGAACGATCCTTGCCTCGTCATTGCACAGCCGTGGCCGTCCAACCCCGGCGGCAGCACGAGTCTTCCGCCAGGCATCCAGTTGTACCCCTGATCCTGCAGGTCTTCGCTCTTCGATTCGCTTCGGTGGTCACCTGTGGCACTGACGGGGTTCGCCGATCAGATGGCGCAGGGTGGTGGTGTCGGGGTCGAGGGCCAAGAGGATGCGGTAGATGTCGGCGGCGTCCTTGGCGTGGACTCGGCCGGAAATGGCGAGTGTCGGCGACTCCCTCGTGGAGCTTGTGAAGCCAGGGGATCGGAAGGGGGCACCGACGAACCCTTTGGCGTAGATGGCGCGGAACGGTCAGATGGCTGTCCTCGGAATTGTGGAGGTCCTCCTCGCGAAGTCTTGAACTGGCACTTCGCGCTTCCGATTGTGAGCAAAGTAGCCGCAGCAACGCTTCAGCGTTGCGAACCTTGCCGACTATGACAACCTCAGACCGGTTGGCAAGAAACAGCCCTTCGGACTCACGCGGCGGGGCCGGTGGTGAGGGTTGCGTTGGCGCTGTGGTGGGCGCCGGACGGATCGACCCAGCTCACGCTGACCTGATCGCCCGGGTGATGGGTCTCGATCACCTTGGTCAGCGAGGACGGTGAGCTCACCGACTTGCCCCCCAGGGAGACAACCACGTCACCCGTCGCCAGCCCGGCGGACTGGGCCGGACTCGACGGCTCGACTCCCAGGACCACCGCTCCCGAGCTCACCGGAGCAATGCTCGTACCGCCGCCACCGAAGCTCGGACCGCCGCCGCCGCCCAAGGAGCCGCCCCCGCCCAAGGAGCCGCCGCCGGAGCGATAACCGCCGCCACGACCAGCATTGTTGAAGTCGCTGATACTCGTCACCTCCACGCCCAGCAACGGGCGAGGACCGATCAGGATGTTCGCATCGCCGTGACCGGCCTCGATCTGCTGGGCAATGGCGTAGGCCCGGTTGATGGGAATGGCGAAGCCGATGCTGGATCCCGAACCCCCGGAGGCGGCCGCGTCAGCGGCAGTGTCCATCCCGATCACCTGGGCGGCGGAGTTGACCAGGGGACCCCCCGAGTTGCCCGGGTTGAGCGGGGCATCAGTCTGGATCATCCCGGTCAGCTGCTCACTGCTACCACCCGTGCTGTCACCGGCGGTGATCGAGCGGTTGAGAGCAGAGACAATGCCCTGTGTGACGGTTGGCGCCCCTCGGAGGTCCAAGGCATTGCCGATGGCCACCACCTGGTTTCCCACTGACACGTTGGTCGCATTGCCGAGCCTCACGGTATTGAGCCCGGAGGCGCCGGTCAGCTTCAGCACCGCCACGTCAGCAGTCGGATCGGCACCCACCACCGTGGCGGTGTACCTGCGGGACTGGCCGGCCACCTGGGCAGTGATGCTGGAAGCTCCGGCGATCACATGGTTGTTGGTGAGCACCTCGCCCGAGGAGGTGAGGACCATGCCGGTCCCGGCAGCCACTCCCCTCTGGCCGCCCGCGCCACCCAGGTTGGAGGTGATGTCGACGACGCCAGGGTCAACCTTGTTGGCGATGGCGGAGACGTTCAGTTGGTTGGCGCTGACGCCGCGCACTGGAGCCGACCCGGGGCTGACCGTGCCGGCTCGAGCTGAGGCGGCGTGAGACGTGCCGCTCCCCCCGTCGAGGGCCATGACGATGCTTCCCCCTACCCCGCCGCCCACGACCACCAGGACGGTCGCCCCGAGCAGAGTGGCCAGCCACCGGGGGTGCCCCTTCGGCGAGCCACCTTGGCGTTCCCTGTAGCTGTCCATTCTGTCGGTGTCCATACGGCCGGTGTCCACTGTCGCTCTCCTCTCGCCGGTCGAGCCCGAAGGCAGGACCACTCGTTTCAGCATGCCCACCGCAACTGAGGGATGGCTGTGAAGCACCTTGGACCGCCCGCAGAATCGGCTCCTGACAGCCCAACGTCGCCCGAACCAGTGGCTGGCTCGGTCGGATAGCGTTGATCACGTGAGCGCCACTCCGGGGGAAGCTCAGTCGACTGCTCACACAACCTCGTCCGAGCCGCCCAAGACGGGTGCTCCCACCATCGGGTTGGCAGCCAAGGGCCTCGATCCCCGGGAGAAACGGGCCGGACTGGCGGGCGCCGTACTGGCGGCAGTGGGCTTCACCGCCATATGGGTCCCGCACCTGAACCAGCCCACTCCCAAGGGACACCAGGCGGCGGCCGTCTACCTGGCCATCGGCCTCATCGAGGCTCTGGTGCTGGCCTTGTGCACGCTGGCCAGGCGCCGGTACCTGGTCGGCTTCGCCTCCCTGGTAATCGGCTTTGGTCCCTGGAACGCCTACACGGTCCTGGTCGTACCTTTCCTCGCACTGGCCGGTTGGACGATCTATCGGGCCAGCCGGTTGAGCCGTCTGGCCGCCGCCAGCAGCCGCCCAGCAGGAGCCAAACGCCAGGGCAGCCTGCGGTCGACCAGGTCGGCCAACCGTCGGGCCGCCGGTACGGCTGGGGGACCCCAAGGCGCCATCGGGGTGGCCAAGGGCGCGGCGCAGCGCTCGTCCCGGGCCCGCTCGGGCGCGAGGGGGCGTGCCAGCCAGGAGGCAGTTGACGCCACCGGCCGCCGCCGCCCCACAGCGTCCAAGCGTTACACCCCCCCCAAGGCGGTGCCCAGGAACACCGCCAAGGCCACACCCAAGACCGCAGCCAGGAACGAACCCGAGGGCGCCCCCAAGGGCGCCCCCAAGGGCTGAGTGCCCCGACCGTTCCCGTATCGCCCCGATCCGCCGGCCGATGATAGGCAGGGGCCATGATCGCCGACGCACTGGCTGGCCAGCGAGTTGGTGTCACCGGCGGCACCGGCTTCCTCGGGACCGCCCTGGTCGAGCGGCTCCTGCGCTGCGTGCCCGACTGCGAGGTGGTGGTGCTGATACGCCCCGGTCGGCGTACAACTGCAGCCGAGCGAGTCACTAGGGAAATCCTTCGCAACAACTGCTTCTCCCGCCTGCGCTCGGAGCTTGGGCCGCGCTTCGACGCCGAGATCGAGCGGCGCCTGGTCGTGGCGGCCGGCGACGTGGGCGTGGATGGCCTGGGTCTGGACGAGGCCGGTCGCTCAGCTCTGGCCGCCTGTGACGTGGTGATCCACTCAGCTGCGGCGGTGAGCTTCGACGCACCTCTGGATACGACCGTAGAGGTCAACCTGCTCGGGCCGTCCAGGGTGGCCGAGACTCTCAACGACATCCGGAGCAACGTGGGCGACCGGAACCGTCTGCCCCACCTGGTGGCGGTGTCGACCGCCTATGTCGCCGGCACCCGCCGGGGCGATGCCCACGAGACCCTCCTGCCCGATACCCCCTTCGCCGCCG
>QHCF01000213.1 GCA_003244275.1 Acidimicrobiales bacterium | reverse complement strand
ACGTTGTAGGGCAGGTTGGCCACGAGGGTCCAGGTGCCGGTGCCGAGGAGGGCGGCCCAGTCGAGCGACATGGCGTCACCCTCGACGATCGTCGCGCCCTCGGGTTCGGCCACCTCCCGAAGGGCAGGCACCATGCCCCGGTCGATCTCGACGGCCGTCACCGCCGCGCCGGTCTGGGCCAGGGCCACGGTGAGGGCACCCAGGCCCGCCCCCACCTCGACCACCTGGCCACCAGGGCCCACGCCGGCCAGGCGGGCGATGCGTCGCACCGTGTTGGGATCGACCACGAAGTGCTGGCCCAGGGACCGATTCGGATGGAGGCCGTGGCGGGCGAGAAGTTCTCGTGCCTCCCGCCGGCCCGGGATCACCGCCCCGCCGCCCCTACCACTGGACGCGAACCTGGACGAGCCCGGTGCCCGGGCCGGCCAGCCTGGCGAAGGTGTCCTCGGACAGGTCGACGAGCCGGGTGGTGTCGCCGGGGCCCCAGTCGGCCACCCGGCAGGTGGTGACCGCCTTGGTGGCAGGCCGGGTGACGGTCACGACCGTGCCCTTGGCGATGGACCGGGACGCGCAGGTGCCACGGGTGAAATGGAACCACGAGGCCACTCCAGCCTGCGAGTGCCGGAACCTGGGAGCCGGAGCCACGGTCGGCGGGGGTTCTTCCTGCGCGGCCAACTGGGCCGTCGCCAGGTCGGGTGCGATCCCCACAACGGACCGAGCCGTCGGGGGGCCGTCGGGGCGCAGAGCCCCCCGACTGTCGCGAGCCGTCGGGGGGCCGTCGGGGGGCAGAGCCCCCCGACTGTCGGCCATGGTCATCCCCTGGTCGTGGCGGAAGGCAGCGCCGACTCCTCTCAGGGCCAGCGCCTGTACCAGTTGGACGATGATGAGCACAGCTAGAACTGCCCTTGTCCGCCGGGATTCTGCCGTCAGGAGAGAGCCCTTCCTGTTGGGGGACGCGTGCGACGAAGGGGTGCGAAGCTGGAAGCGGGTGAACCTAGAGGCATCCCCGCGACTATGGCAACTCCAAGCGCGACTGAGCCCCTCTCAGGAGAGCCGGAAGACCGCCTCAGTGTTGGCCCACGTGGCGGTTGCCACCTCGTCGACGCCGAGGCCCTTGACGGCCGCCAGGGCGGCGCCCACCACCGCGACCATGGCTGGGTGGTTGGGCGTTCCCCGGTGGGGCACCGGCGTGAGATAGGGGGCGTCGGTCTCCACCAGCACCCGGTCGACGGGCGCGAGGGCGGCGGCGTCGCGCACCTCGGCGGCCGTCTTGAACGTCATGATCCCGCTGAACGACAGGTAAGCCCCGGTGTCGAGACAGCGACGGGCTTCGGCCGGGCCGCCCGTGAAGCAGTGGAACACGGTGCGGGCGGGAACGCCCTCGGCAGCCAGGACGTCGAACGTGTCGTCCCATGCCTCCCGGGTGTGGATGACGAGGGCCAGGTCACGCTGGTGGGCCAGGGCGACCTGGGCCGCGAAAGCGGCCTTCTGGGTGGCCTGGCCGGCGTGATCCGTGTTGGCCGGGTGATAGTGGTAGTCGAGCCCGCACTCGCTTGCGGCCACCACCTCGGGGGCGTCCAGCGATCCCAGGATGGTGTCGACGCCCTGGACGGCGTCGTGAGGGTGCAGGCCCGCGGTGGCCCACACCCGCCCGGGGTGCTCACGGGCCAGGTCCACGGCCCGGGCCGACTGAGGGCCGTCGGTGCCCACGCACACCATGCGGATGACACCGGCCGCCTCGGCCGCCTCCAGGGCATCGCCAGGTAGGCCCTCGTACTGAAGGTGGCAGTGGCTGTCGGTCCACTTACTGGCGGCGGGCACCGGTGCCTACTTGCGTCTCGGGAACAGGGGTGTGCCCTTCTCCACCGGGAGGCCGCCCGGGTAGCCGCCCCAGGCTGCGGCCGCGGGCAAGCGCTGGTCGACCGGCGACCCCGGCAAGCCCAACCGCCGCCACACATCAGCCGCTGCATGAGGCAGTGCTGGCGAAGCCAGCACGGCCACGATGCGCAGCGCCTCCAGGGCATCGCCCATCACCGCATCGACCGCCGTGCCCGGCTCCGCCTTCCACGGCTCGTTGGCCTCCAGATGGGCGTTGGCTTCACGGATCAACCGCCAGGTGGCTTCCAGGGCGTCGGACGGGACCAGCCGCCCCCAGCCGTCGGCGGTGGCGGCGTACACCTCGGCGGCCACCGAGGCCAGGGGGCTTTGCGGACGTGGCGGGGGGCCCACGCCGGCGCACTTGGTGGCGACGATGGTGGCCACTCGCGACAGCAGATTGCCCAGGTTGTTGGCCAGGTCGGCGTTGTAGCGGGCCACCATGGCCTCGTAGGAGAAGTCGCCGTCGGAGCCGAAGGTGACCTCCCTCAGCAGGTGGTAGCGGGTGGCATCGGAGCCGAAGTCGGCGACCAGGTCGCCCGGTGCGATCTGGTTGAGGCGGGTCTTCGACATCTTCTCGCCGCTCACCAGCAGCCACCCGTGGGAAGCCACGCAGCGAGGCGGGTCCAGTCCGGCCGCCATCAGCATGGCCGGCCAGTACACGGCATGGAAGCGGAGGATGTCCTTGCCCACCAGGTGGTAGTCGGCCGGCCACCAATGGGCGAACCGCTCAGAGTCGGTCCGGTAGCCGGCGGCGGTCAGGTAGTTGGGCAGGGCGTCGAACCACACCCAGGCCACGTGGGCGGGATCCCACGGCAGAGGCACGCCCCAGTCGAAGGAGCTGCGGCTGATCGAGATGTCGGCCAGCCCCTGGCGGATGAAGCCCAGGACCTCGTTGCGCCGGGTGGGAGGGATCACCGCGTCGGGGTGGGCCTCGAAGTAGTCGAGGAGGCGCTGCTGGTAGCGGGACAGGCGGAAAAACCAGTTCTCCTCGGTGAGCAACTGAACCGGGCGGCCGTGGATGGGGCAGTTGCCGTCGACCAGCTCGTCGGGCGTGTAATAGGCCTCGCATGCCACGCAGTACAGGCCCTGGTAGGTGTCGCGTTCGATGTCGCCGTTGTCGTAGATCACCTGCAAGAAGGCCTGCACCGCGTTGCCGTGCCGAGCCTCGGTGGTGCGGATGAAGTCGTCGTAGGCGATGTCGAGGGAGTCCCACGCCGCCCGAAAGCGCTCGCTGTTGCGGTCAGCGAGCAGCTGAGGATGGACGCCTTGGGCCTCGGCGGCCTGGCTGTTCTTCAGGCCGTACTCGTCGGTACCGGTGAGGAACAGCACGTCGTCACCCAGCAGGCGGTGCCAGCGGCATACCGCGTCGGCGGTGACGGTGGTGTAGGCGTGGCCGACATGGGGCGCGTCGTTGACGTAGTAGATCGGCGTCGTCAGGTAGAACTTAGCCACCCGCCCACAGTACCGAGGAGGTCGTCGCGTCCTCCGCCCTCCGACCGTTCTGGTCAGGTTTGGCCTCGCCAGGGTGATGCTAAACCTGACCAGTTCGCCAAAACCCCGGCGTCACAGCCGGGTGGCGGCCTCGTAGACCTGGCGCTTGGGCACGCCCAGTTCGGCGGCAACCTCGGCGATGGCGGCACGCTTGTCGACGCCGTTGCCGAGGCGGGCGCGCAGGGCATGGGCGACGTCGTCGGGCCCGGCCGGCGCAGGAGCAGGGGCGCCCGCGAGCACCAGCACGTACTCGCCGCGGGGCTCGACGGCTGCCAGGTGGGCGACGGCCTCGGCCAGCGACCCCCGCCACACGTCCTCGAACACCTTGGTCAGCTCCCGGGCCACCACCACGGTGCGGAGGGGGTCGAGGACCTCGGCCAGGTCGGCGACGGTCTGGCGTACCCGGTGGGGGGCCTCGAAGAGCACCGTCGTTCGGCGCTCGGTCGCCAGCTCGCCCAGCCGGTCGGCCCGGGCTCGGCCCTTGCGGGGCAGGAAGCCCTCGAAGCAGAAGCGCCCGGTGGGCAGCCCGCTCACCACCAGGGCAGCCAGCGCAGCCGACGGCCCCGGCACCACCTCCACCCGGTGCCCAGCGGCGGCCGCGGCCGACACCAGCCGCTCGCCGGGGTCGGACACCGCCGGCATGCCCGCGTCGGTGACCAGCGCAACCGTCTCGCCCGCGTCGAGACGGGTCAGAACAGCGCGCACCGAAGCCGCCTCGGTGTGGTCGTTCACGGTGACGAGGCGGCGGCCGGCGGCAATGCCGGCGTGGGCCAGCAGCTGGCGGGTACGGCGGGTGTCCTCGCAGGCGATCACGTCGGCCTCGGTCAGGGCCCGCACCGCGCGCGGCGAAAGGTCACCCAGGTTGCCGATGGGCGTGGCCACCAGCACCAAGACGCCGGGCGACGGCACCGTCACGCCTGGATCTCGAGCTGGTCCCCCACCCGCAGCTCCCAACGGGCGAACGCGCCCGCCTCCGCCTCTATCACGCATCGGCAGCGGACAGATGGCCTGGTGATGCGCCCGGGCCGCAACGTCACCATCCGCCGTACCACCAGGGCGCTCGTGCAGAAAGCGACGTCTATGGGAAACCGCATGCCGAAGGAGTGCACCTGGCGCGCCGGGCGCAACAGGATCGCCCCCTCGATGGTGTCGCGGCCCAGCAGGCCCCTGGAGCGGGCCCGGAACGTCTCGGCGACCTCCAGGGTGGCCAGCACCTTCTCGTCGCGCAGGAGCCAGGCCACGACCGCAGCTCAGACGTTGAAGCGGATCTCGAGGACGTCACCGTCGGCGACCTCGTAGTCCTTGCCCTCCACCCGCAGCTTGCCGGCGTCTCGCGCCGCCGCCCACGAGCCCAGCTCGAGCAAGGTGTCCCAGCGGATGACCTCGGCCCGGATGAACCCCCGCTGCAGGTCGGAGTGGATTACCCCGGCGCACTCGGGCGCCTTTGCGCCGGCCCGGAACGTCCAGGCCCGGGACTCCTTGTCGCCGGTGGTGAGAAAGGTGCGCCGCCCGAGGAGGTGGTAGGCCGCACGCACCACCCGGGGCAGGGCACCCTCGCCCAGGCCCAGCCCTTCGAGCAGCTCGACCCGCGACGCGGTATCGAGCTGGGCGGCCTCGGCCTCGAGCTGCACGCTCAC
>QHCF01000043.1 GCA_003244275.1 Acidimicrobiales bacterium | reverse complement strand
GCCACCAGGGACACCTCGGGCAGGTCAAGTCCCTCCCGCAGCAGGTTGATGCCGACCAGCACGTCGAACTCGCCCAGGCGCAGGTCCCGGAGTATCTCGATGCGGGCAATGGTGTCGACGTTGGAGTGCAGGTAGCGCACCCGTAGGCCCAACTCCAGCAGGTAGTCGGAGAGATCCTCGGCCATCTTCTTGGTCAGGGTGGTCACCAGGATCCGCCCCCCAGCGGCCACCCGCTGGTTGACCTGCTCGACCAGGTCGTCAATCTGCCCCTTGGTCGGCTTGACTATCACCTCCGGATCGACCAGCCCGGTGGGCCTCACAATCTGCTCCACCACCTGGGCCGACTGAGCGATCTCGTAGGCCGACGGGGTGGCCGACAAAAAGATGCACTGGTTGAGCCGCTCGTAGAGCTCCTCGAAGCGCAGGGGCCGGTTGTCCACCGCCGACGGCAGCCGAAAGCCGTGCTCCACCAGGGTCTCCTTGCGCGACCGGTCGCCGTGGTACTGGCCGTGGAGCTGGGGCACGGTGACGTGGCTCTCGTCGATCACCATCAGGTAGTCGTCGGGGAAGAAGTCGAGCAGGGTATGCGGCGGCTGTCCGGCCGACCGGCCGTCGATGTGGCGGCTGTAGTTCTCGATGCCGTTGCACACTCCGACCTCGGCCAGCATCTCCAGGTCGTACTGGGTCCGCATACGCAGGCGCTGGGCCTCCAGCAGCTTGCCGTGGGCCTCGAAGTGGGCCAGTCGCTCGGCCAGCTCGTCCTGGATGCCGACCAGAGCGGTCTTCATGCGATCGTCCCCGGCCACGTAGTGGGTGGCGGGGAACACCACCAGCTCCTCCAGGTCGCCCAGCGACTCGCCGGTGAGCACGTCCACCCGGGTGATCCGCTCCACCAGGTCGCCGAACAGCTCGATGCGCACCGCCGTCTCCTCGTAGGCGGGATGGACCTCAATGGTATCGCCCCGCACCCGAAAGCAACCCCTCAGCAGACTGGTGTCGTTGCGCTCGTATTGGATGTCGACCAGGCGGGAGAGGATGGCTCGGTGGTCACGCTCCTCCCCCCGGCGCAGCATCAGTATGCGGCTCTGGTACTCCTCGGGCGAGCCCAGGCCGTAGATGCACGACACCGAGGCCACCACGATCACGTCCCGGCGGGTGAGCAGCCCCGATGTGGCGGCGTGGCGCAGCCGGTCCACCTCGTCGTTGATGGACGAGTCCTTCTCTATGTAGGTGTCGCTGGAGGGGATGTAGGCCTCGGGCTGGTAGTAGTCGTAATAGGAGACGAAGTACTCCACCCGGTTCTCGGGAAACAGCTCGCGGAACTCGTTGGCCAGCTGGGCGGCCAACGACTTGTTGGGAGCGATGATGAGGGTCGGGCGCTGGACGGCCTCGATGGTCCAGGCGATACTGGCGCTCTTGCCGCTGCCGGTGATGCCGAGCAGGGTCTGGAACCGGTCCCCCCGGTTGACGCCGGCTGCCAGCGCCTCTATGGCCGCCGGCTGGTCGCCGGCCGGCGCAAAATCAGAGACGACCTTGAACGGGGGCATCGGGGCAAACTCTACTGGTGAGCTATAACGGCCCCGCGCCCCAGCCGCCGCCGGGTGCGGTCAGCCCAGGCCGGCCAGGCGCTCGGCGGCGTCGGCCAGATCGGGGTCGTGGCGAGCTACCAAGACGAATAGCTGACGGGCCCGGGGCAGGTCGCCCGAGCGCTCGTAGAGATCGGCCAGGGCGTACCACTGGCGCAGGTGGTGATCTCGCGGGGACCGTACCTTGCGCTCGACCCGGTCGAGCAGGGCGATGGCCCCCCGCACGTCGCCCCGGTCGGCCCTGTCACCGGCCATGACCAGGCGCCCCTCGGCCAGCAGGTCGGCTGCCGGCGAGCTCAGGCGGATCTCGTCCCACGTCTCCTCTACCTGGCGGTGGTGACCGAGCGCCCGATGACAGTCGGCCATTACCGGTAGCTGGTCGAGGGAGCCGGAGAGGCGGCGGTACTCCTGGAGCTGGGCGATGGCCTCGTCCCACCGGCCCATGCGGTAGAAGGTGAGCCCATAGAGCTCGCGGACTGAGGGGGCATCGGGAACCGCCTTGACCAGGGCGGCGAGATAGCGCTGAGCGTCGATGTACCGGTCTCGCTCGTAAGCCCGGGTGGCCTCGGCCAGGCGCTCTCGCAGGCGAGGCGCCATCCTCGGGCCAGCCGCCCGGTCCATCTCGGCCGCCACCTCGGGAGCCAGCCGCGCCGGCTGTCTCTGCCTGGCTGGCGTCTGGCGGCCTTGGCCGGGCGGTGTTGTCTCAGCGGTGGCGCCGTCGTCATCCTGAACCCAGACATCGGGTTCCCAGGTCGGTGGTGCTCCTCGCTTGCGCTCCCAGTCCACCCGGTCGCCTGGGCGCCGGGCCCCCTCCTGGGCCTGGGCCTTCATGACCCGACCGCCCTTGCGGGCCAGGCTCCCCCACCCCCGGTCCGCCGTCGGGTCGGGCGGAGGAGCGGGCCGGCCCCTATATCCGCGGGTGGGGGGTCTGGAGCTACGGGTGGACGGCCGGGGCCCCTGGTCTGGGGGAGCGGCCCCCCCGGCCCGGGCACGAGGGCCACGGGTGGGGGAGCGGGGATCCCGTGCCTGGGGGGCAGGACGACCGGCGGAGAACGGGGAAACTCGTCCGGGAGGCCCGGAACCGCCGGTTGTGGAGCGGCCGCCTCGGGTCGAGGGAGCACCCCCGTCAGGGAATCGAGGCGCTCGGGTCGGGCGGCGAGCATCCCCGGCGGAGGAGGCGCCCCCTGACGTGGACCTCGGACCTCCGGCTCCTTTTATGGAGGGCCGAACCGGTGTGGAGGGCCGAGCCGACCTAGAGGGCCGAGCCGGGGCGGAGCGATTGCGCTGGGGTGGACCGCCCTTTCCTTGGCTGGATGGGGACATCACGTGCATGTTAGGTGCCGCCGTCTTCCGCTGATTCCGCTGCTTGCCACTGGGCCCGCGTACCGGATGGCGCCGCCAGCCAGATCTGTGCCCTGCCTTACGGCGGTCACCCTACGCGTCGGTTACGGTTGGCGGCCCGTGGGAATAAGAAGATCGGGATGCCATTCACCCTCATTTCGACTCTCCATTCCCAAGCACCCCTATGGTTCATAATCCCAATCCTGATCTTCCTCGTCATTTGTTGGTCTCTCAGTATCTACCGCCTCAGGCGGGGAGGTCCTGGCCTCGATGTCGGCTGGGTCCCAAGACCGCTGCGCGGCAAGCTCAACGCATGGTTCAAGAAGCGTGGATGGCAAGAGCCCTACGACGGGTCCGGCAACAAGAACCCTAATCGCACTCGATTGTAGCGAGAGTCGATCGTTGAACACCTATCCGCTGGCCAACGTCCCCGTCAACCATGTGGAGCCTTCCCCTCGCCGGCTCCGAGCGGTCCTAGCCGGCGAGACGGTGCTCGACACCACCCAAGCCCTCTACGTGTGGGAGTGGCCCTTCTATCCTCAGTACTACGTGCCGATGGCCGACGTTCGGCCCGGATTGCTGGAGTCCGAGCGGAGCATCGAATCCACCCCCCAGGGCTTGGTGGAGATGCACAACGTGCGGGCCGGGACGGTGATTCGGCCGCATGCCGCCAGGGTGGTCAGGGAGACGACGCTGACGGGACTTGAGGGAACGGTCCGCTTGGAGTGGAGCGCGATTGACGCCTGGTTCGAAGAAGACGAGCGGGTCTTCGTCCACCCCCGCAACCCATATGTGCGTGTAGACGCCCTGCGCTCCACGAGGACGGTTCGTGTCTCGCTCGCGGGTGTCGTGCTGGCCGAGTCGTCATCGCCGGTGATGGTCTTCGAGACCGGCCTGCCCACCCGCTACTACATCAACCGGACAGAGGTCGACTTCACCCATCTGGTCCCCAGTGACACAGTCACCGAATGCCCATACAAGGGGACCACGAGCAACTACTGGTCGATCGACATCGACGGCGAGCTTCACCGCGACCTGGTGTGGTCGTATGACTTTCCGACCCGTCAACTGTTGCCCGTCACCGGGATGCTGGCGTTCTACAACGAGAAGATCGACATATTCGTCGACGGACGAGAGTTAGACCGTCCGCATACCCATTTTTTCGAGTAGCTAGCCCGGCCCGTTGCCCAAGACCTCCGGCGAGGTGTCCTCGGAGAATGGGCTGACGCCGAAGTTGGCGGTGGCGGGCGCAATAGTCGCCGAAGCTTCCACCGCAATCGCCTCGCTCACGGCGAGAGTCCTATTGTGAACGTCGGTGTTGCGAGCCCTCACCGTTGCCGGCAGTGGACGCGCAGATGCCCCCACTGAAGTGGGGGCATCTGCGAAAAAGAATTCCGGCGGCGACCTACTCTCCCAGGGGGATGCCCCCCAAGTACCATCGGCGCTGGCAGGCTTAACTTCCGTGTTCGGAATGGGAACGGGTGTGACTCCGCCGCTATGGCCACCGGAAACCGTGCTCATGTCAAGTGACAGGTCGGACATGGTCCGACCGCCCCTGTGAGCCTTCCATAGCGA
The DNA here is from genome assembly GCA_003244275.1 of Acidimicrobiales bacterium. Lineage (GTDB taxonomy): Bacteria > Actinomycetota > Acidimicrobiia > Acidimicrobiales > QHCF01 > QHCF01. The sequence continues at coordinate 91 of QHCF01000043.1, read as the reverse complement.
GCACGAGCGAGGATGTACTCCAAGCCCTCGGCCGATTAGTACCGGTCGGCTGAACACGTTGCCGTGCTTACACCTCCGGCCTATCAACGTG
>QHCF01000207.1 GCA_003244275.1 Acidimicrobiales bacterium | reverse complement strand
TCGACCGAGGAGATCCATTCGCCGCCGGACTTCACCAGGTCTTTGGTGCGGTCCATGATTTGGATGTAGCCTTCGGCATCGACCACCGCCACGTCGCCGGTGCGCAGCCAGCCGTCGGCGAACTTGGCGGCGGACTCGCTGTCGTTGTAGTATGCGCGCGCGACCCACGGCCCGCGCACCTGGAGCTCGCCAAAGCTCTCATTATCCCAGGGAACCTCCTGGCCCGTCTCCATGTTCACCACGCGGAAATCGACGCCGGGCAGCACGGTACCCTGCCTGGCTTTAATGCGGAACTGCTCCTCAAGCGGGAGATCTTCCTGGTAGCTGCGCAGTCTGGAGAGCGAGGCCAGCGGCGAGGTCTCGGTCATACCCCAGGCATGGACAATGTTGATATGCTTGCGATAGAGGCCCTCGATAAGCGCCTTCGGCACCGCCGAGCCGCCGCAATAGATGGCACGGAGGCTGGAGAAATCAAACTGCTCCTTATCCAGCAGATTCAGCAGGCCAATCCAGATCGTCGGCACGCCACTGGCAATGGTGATGTGCTCGCGCTCAATCAGCCTGGCGACTCTCAGCGGGTCCATGAAGCGTCCGGGCAGCACGATATTCGCACCCATCATCATGCCGGCGTGCGGCAAGCCCCAGGCATTTGCGTGGAACATGGGTACCACCGGCAACACAGTATCACGCTCAGATAGGCCCATGCCATCGGCCAGACCGGCACCCATCGAGTGCAAATATATCGAGCGATGGCTGTAGACGACGCCCTTCGGATTGCCGGTGGTGCCGGACGTGTAGCTGAGCTTGGTCGGGGCACCGGGGTCCTCATCGAGCGGCGGGGGCAGAGAGGAGGATGCCGCCTCCACCAGGGCATCGAACGAGTAGGTGCCGTCAGGCCGTAGCCCTGCCTTACTGACCCGTACCCCGGGCGCGTGGCCCGTCTCCCGGGCCACCAGGATGGTCCGCAGAGCCGGCAGCCCGGCCCGGATCTCGGCCAGCTCGGCCAGGAGCTGCCGGTCGCAGACGGCCACCTTGGCCCCGGCATGGGCCATGACCCGGCGCAGGGGCTCACCAGTGAGCAAGGGGTTGACCGGCATGAAGACCGCACCCAGCTTGTTGCATCCGAACCAGGTGGCGACCATGGGCGTGGCGTTGCCGCACCGGGCCATGACGATGTCACCGGGCGCCACCCCCAGACCGGCCAGGGCGTTGGCGGTGCGATTGGCCAGCTCGTCGGTGTCGGCGTAGGAGAGCTGGCCGTCCGGCATGACCAGGAAGGGCAAGGAGCCCAGGGCGGCCGCCCGGTCCTCGATGATGCCCCTCAGAGTGCCGGCGCTGCCCATTCACGCCCCATGATAGGGGCGCCCACTTTGCCCAGCTGCTGGTCCGAGTTTACGCTGGCGCCGGACTCATGAGCCCACCATCAATCCCCTTGGTCGTGCTGGCGGCTGGCCTCGGTCGGCGCTTTGGCGGCCCCAAGCAACTGGCTCCGGTCGGGCCCCATGGCGAGCTGCTGCTCGACTATACGGCCTACGACGCCCGAGCCGCCGGGTTCTCGCCCATTGTGCTGGTCGTGCGGGACGAGATCGAGAAGGTGCTGACGGCCCATGTCGAACGCAGCTGGCCCCGGTCGTTGCCGGTCATGTTCGCCCGCCAGGCGGCCCCAGCCGGAACGGCCGACGCGGTGCTGGCCGGCCGCTCCCACCTGACTACCAGCTTCGCGGTGGTCAACGCCGACGACCTCTACCCGGCCACCGCCTATGCCGCCCTGTACGCCCACCTGGCCGGCACCGGCGAGACCGCCAGCCAGCACGCGGTGGTCGGGTTCAGCCTGGGTGCCTCCATGGTGGGCAACGGCCCGGTGAAGCGCGGCGTCTGCCAGGGCGATCAGGACGGGCGCCTGATCGACATCACCGAGCTCGTCGTCAGGCGAGGGGCAAACGCCAGTTTGACCGGGATGACCGCCTCGGGGACGACGGTGCCGCTGGAGTGGGCGAGCACCGTGTCCATGAACATGTGGGGATTTCGCCAATCCATGGTTGGCCACCTCGAACGGGCAGTGGACCGGGCTCAGCACGCTCCTGGAGGCGGGGAGGTCATCCTGCCCGACGTGGTGGCTGAGCTGCTGGCCGGCCCGACCAACGAGCCGATCGTCGTCCTGTCCGAGAAGGGCAATTGCCTGGGGATGACCCACGGGGAAGACCTGCCCCAGCTGGTGAAGCAGGTGAGTCAGCTGGTGGATCAGGGCGATCGGCCCTCTCGCCTCTGGCCGTCAGGGGATCAGCTTCAAGGTGGCGGCGGTCACAAGGGTGACCGCCACCAATAGGGCCGCCGAGGTGCCCAACAGGACGCCAAAGGCTCGGCCCCTGGCCACCCGGGCCATGGCGATGGCCAGCGGGAAGGCCGCCAGGAAGAACCGGGGACGAGCCCCCACCGGCGCTGAGGAGAGGGCCAGCGCCATGACGCCGGCAGCGTAGATCCACACCACCGCAGGTGGCCGCCAGCGCCACAGCAGCACTGCGCCGATCACCACCAGCACCAGACCCAGCGACGGCACCAGGTAATTGAGCGTGCCGGGATGGGCGACGGCCCGATAGACCATCCTGACCGTGGTGGCGTAGGGGTTGAGCTGGCCGTGCCAGTACACCCGCTGGACGTGGTACCAGGCGATCGGCTCACCCGTCCGGGCCCACAGGTACCCGACATAGGCCAGGACTCCCAAGGGAGCCAGAGCGGGAGCCACCAGGGCGGCCCACTCTCGGCGGCGTCGCACGGCCAACCAGGCGGCCCACACGCAACAGGGAATCAGCACCAGGGCGGACGGCTGGGTGGCAGTGGCCAACCCGGCAGCCAGGCCAGCCACGGCCCACCGGCGGTCGAGGAGGGCCAGCAGGCATATGGCGGCACAGGCCACCGTGAGTCCCTCGGCGTAGATCAGCGAGAGGACGAAGGCCCCCGGGAAGAAGCACCACAGCGCCACCGCCCGATCGGCCACCCGGCGATCGGTCAGGCGACGGGCCAGGGCCCAGACCATGACCGCTGCCACCGCCCCCACCAGGAAGGCCACCACCGCCCCGACCGCCGCCGGGGTCAGACCGGTGACCACATGACCGGCCCGGACGGTCAGCGGGAACAGTGGCAGGAAGGCCATGTCGGGAGTGACGTGGAGGTGATGGGCGACGGCGAACTTGTGGTGGTCGCTGCCGTAGCCGTCGGTCGCTACGTGCAGGTACCAGGACGCGTCCCACGTGCTGAGGGCTCGCAGGAACGGCACCTTGGCGGCGATGGTCGGCCAAGGGCCGGGGAAGTGGTGGCGAGCCCGGCCGATCCCGAGCTGGCTCACCACGGCAACGGCGCCCAGGACCACCACCCGTGAGGCCAGGTAGATGGCCAGCGGCCGGGCCACTAGGCGGGCCGTCGCCCAAATCCTGGCCCGCACTAGCACCGGCGGCCGGGGAGGGTCGCCGGAGGCTGGGCGATCGCTGATGGGAGCGGTCGGTAAGTGCTGAGACCGAGTCTCTTCCCCCGCCCGCCGGCGGGTGTCGGTCACCCACTCAGAATCTCACAAGGTGCTCCTCCACGCCAGTCTAGGGCAAGGGAATTCGAAGGTCTCCCCTCGGGGACAGGGGCGACGGCTCCACCCGCAGGAGCCTGGCCGCCCATGCCGGGAGCCACCAGTTCCAGCGCCCGAGCACCCCGACCAGGGCCGGCACCAGCAGAGTCCGGACCACCAGGGCGTCGAGCACGATACCCGCTCCCAGGCCGGTGGCCATGACCTTGAGGTCGGTCATCGGGGCGGTGGACATGGACACGAACGCGAGGAACAAGATGAGGGCCGCGCTGGTCACCAGGCGCCCGGTGCGCCCGATGCCCACCACCACCGCCTCCGGAGTGGAGCCGGTGGCGTCGTACTCCTCGCGCATGCGGGAGAGGATGAACACCTCGTAGTCCA
>QHCF01000197.1 GCA_003244275.1 Acidimicrobiales bacterium | reverse complement strand
CAGCGCCAGCGCATCGGGGTGGCCCGCGCCCTGGCCCTCAGGCCCGAGCTGGTGGTGTGCGATGAGCCCGTGTCGGCCCTTGACGTGTCGATCCAGGCCCAGGTGGTGAACATGCTGGCCAAGCTCCAGCGCCAGTTCGACCTCACCTATGTATTCATCGCCCACGATCTCGCGGTTGTGCGCCATGTCAGCGACCGAGTGGCGGTGATGTACCTCGGCCAGGTGGTCGAGCTGGCCGCAAAAGACGAGCTCTACTCGCATCCCCGCCATCCCTACACCCGGTCGCTGCTCTCGGCGGTGCCGGTGGCCGACCCCGACCGTGCCGACGCCCGCCGCCGCATCGTCCTGCGGGGCGACGTGCCCTCTCCGGTCGATCCTCCCTCGGGCTGCCGGTTCCATCCCCGCTGCCCCAAGGCTCAGGAGATCTGTGCTCGGGTGGAGCCGGTGCTCGAACCCCGGTGCTCGGATGACCCCGGCCACCGGGCCGCCTGTCACTTCCCATTGGCCGACGGCGAGGAGATCCACAGCGCCCCGGCACTGGTGGAGCTGGTGAGCCGGCGGCCCGGCGATGGTCAGCCCACCGATGTCGGTAGAGATGCGTCGTGACCCAGGCCGCACTGGCCCAGATACCCCCGGAGGTTCCCCCCGCCAAGCCGCTCGATCCGGCCCAGACCATCGAGGGGCGCAGCCCCTGGCAGCTGGCGTTCGAACGGCTTCGCCACGACCGGGTCGCCATTGCCTCGGCGGTGGCCATCGTACTGATCGCCCTTATGGCGGTCGTGGCTCCGCTCGTGGCCGCGGCGGTGGGCCATGGACCCAACGCCCAGTACCGGGACACCGGGCTGACTCCGGGTGGGATCCCGGTGGGGCCCAACTCGACCTTCCTGCTGGGTACCGACGAGCTGGGCCGCGACGTGCTGGTGAGGGTCTTCTACGGCGCCCGCGTCTCCCTGCTGGCCGGGGTGGTGGCCAGCGGTCTGGCCGCCATCCTGGGGCTGCTCATAGGCCTGGCTGCCGGATATTTCGGCCGGGTGGTGGACACCCTGCTGTCCCGCTTCCTCGACGTGGTGCTGGCCCTGCCCTACCTGGTCTTCGCCATCGCCCTGATCTCGGTGGTGGGTCCCAGCCTGGGTGTCTCCATAGGGGTCATTGCCTTCTTCTCGTTCGCCTCGGTGGGCCGTATCGTGCGCGGCCAGGTACTGGTGATGCGGGAAAAGGAGTTCGTGGAGGCGGCCCGGTCGTTGGGCGCCAACGACATGAGGATCCTCTTCGTCGACATCCTGCCCAACGTGCTGGCCCCCGTAATCGTCTACGCCACTCTGCTCATCCCGCTGTCCATCGTGTTCGAGGCCACCCTGTCCTTCCTCGGTGTGGGGGTCGTGCCGCCCACCCCGAGCTGGGGCGGGATGCTGTCCGACGCCATCAACTACTACCAGGTGGCCTGGTGGTTCGTCGTTTTCCCCGGACTCGCCCTCTTGGCCACCACCTTGGCCTTCAACCTGCTGGGCGACAGCGTGCGTGACGCCTTCGACCCCCGTTACGCCCGCTTGTTCAAGAGGCGCTGAAGGAGTTGGCGCGGTTCCTGGTCAGACGCATCGCTTTCGCGGTGGTGGTCATATGGGCGGCAGTCACCATCGTCTTCATTCTCTACTTTGTGGCGCCCCACGACCCAGCCCGTCTGATCGCCGGTCGCCAGGCCACGGCCCAGACGCTCGCCGACGTTCGCCACCGTCTGGGCCTAGATCAGCCCATTCTCCATCAGTACGTCAGCTTCCTCGGGCGCCTTGTCCACGGTAACCTCGGCTACTCGTACGTCAATTCGGAGCCGGTGACTACCATCATCGGCCAGGATCTGCCGGTGAGCGCCTCCCTGGGCCTCGGCGCGGCCGGCATCTGGCTACTCATCGGGGTCGGCTCGGGCGTGTTGGGAGCTGTGCGTCCCCGGTCCCTGGCCGACCGGGCGACTACCGGCTTCGCCCTCTTCTTCTACTCCATGCCGACCTTCCTGCTCGGAGAGTTGTTCCTGCTGGTGCTGTTCTTTCGGTTGCACCTGCTGGGCATCGACTTCTTCCCCGGAAGTGGGTACGTCGGCATCACCCAGGATCCCTACCAGTGGTTGGTTCACTTGATCCTGCCCTGGCTCACGCTGGCGCTGGTGCTGTCGGCCACCTACACCCGACTCACCCGCGCCTCCATGCTGGATGTCATGGGGGAGGACTACATCCGCACGGCTCGGGCCAAAGGCATCGGCGAGAGGCGGGTGATCCTCCGCCACGGCCTGCGAGCCGCCCTCGCTCCGGTCGTCACCCAGCTCGGTGTCGACATCGGCCAGCTGGTCGGTGGAGTCATCGTGACCGAGACTGTGTTCGGCCTGCCCGGCCTCGGCCAGCAGGTCATCAACTCCATCACCCGTCAGGACCTACCGGTGATCATCGGCCTCGTCGTGCTGGCGTCGGCTTTCGTGGTCACGGCCAGCGTGGTGGTGGACCTGTTCTACGCGGTGCTCGATCCTCGCGTCCGGCTCTCGTGACGGTGTCTCGGGTTCGAAGCGCCACGCTAGAGTGCAAGGTCACCCAGACCATCGGGTGAGCGTCGGAGTGGCGGAATAGGCAGACGCGCCAGCTTGAGGGGCTGGTGCCCGCAAGGGCATGGGGGTTCAAGTCCCCCCTCCGACACCACATTTTCCGGGGCATACCCCCAGGTCAGAAGTGGTGTGGCCCTGTGTGGGATGCACCGAAGTGCAGTCCGTGGTCACGCTTTGGTCACGGTTTTCGCCCACTCGGACTGAGGTCACGGTTGGCCGAAGATGAGCCCAGCCACCTTCTCGGCTGCCCCTGACGCCATGGCCGGCGTGACGTGGCGGTAGGTGGCGGCGCAAACGGCCACCGAGTGGCCCAGGCGCTCCGCCACGATCTCGACCGGGATACCGGCCAGGAGGGCCAGGGTCGCCCAGGTGTGGCGCAAGTCGTGCAGCCTGATTCTGGTCAGGTCATAGCGCTCCAGTCGGCGGGCGAACTCACGGGAGAACCGCTCGGGTTGGTAGGGGCGGCCATCGGGGAGGGCAAAGACAAGGCCCTGGTCGGTGAAGCCGGCGCCCATCGCCAGACGCTCGGCCGCCTGACGAGCCCGGTGTGCTCTCAGGCTGGCCACCGTCCGCCCGTCAAGTTCGATGAGCCGGGCCTTGCCCGTTTTTGTGCGCGGAGCGGTGACTATCCGGCGCCCAACCTGGGTGATTGTTTGACGGATGGCCGCCTGGCCGGCATCGAGGTCGAGGTCGGCCCACCGCAGGCCCAGCACCTCGCCCCGGCGAGCACCGGTGGTGGCCAGGAATAGCCAGGCCGGCCCATAACGGTCGTCACCGGCCAGGTCGAGGAACCTGGCAACGGTGGCGGCATCCCACGTTCGCATTTCTGGAGACTTGGCGCTCGTGGCCGAGGGCGGGTCGGCCAGCCGAGCGGGGTTGCGGACTAGGCGACCCCACCTCACGGCATCGTTGAGGGCAGCGCCGAGAATGGTGGCGATGTAGCGGACGGTCCGCAGGCTGAGCGTGCCAGAGCGTCCGTTCCCGCGCTCGCTTGCCAGCAGGTCGGCGTAGAGCCGGTTGAGCTGGGCCGGGTCGAGGCTTTGGAGCTGTACGCCGCCGAGGGCCGGCACGACGTGAAGGCGCAGGTTGCGCCCGTAGCTCTCCCAGGTAGACGCGCCGAGGGTCGAGCGCTTGGCTGGCAGCCAGTCCTCGAGCAGGAAGGCGCCGAGCGTCTGGCGCTTGGGAGCCACGTAGGTACGCTCCCGACTGCTCACCCGGAGGCGGTCCATGGCCTCCATCGCCGCCCGCTTCGTGGCGAACCCGCGCCGTCGGGCCTGTTGCCGCTTGCCGTCGGGGCCGGGGCCGAGGTCTACGACGAACCACCACGTGCCGGTCGTCTCGTCCTTGCGGGGGCCTGCCTGGGTGGAGGTGGAGGTGGTCATGGCGTCGTCCTTCGTGTCGTCGGCTGACTTGTCACTGCGCTCGAACGGCCGCGGGAAGTGGGACTGAGCAGCCCCAGTTCTCGAGCTCTTCGAGCCCACTTCGCAGCTGTGCTGTGAGACACCGTGAAGTGTTCGGCCACGGCGAGGGTGGGTGCCCGGCGGTCTCGAAGTGCTTCCCGGTACACCTGCGCTACTGCATCAAAGTGGGATCGGTCGGCCCACGGGCGGCGCACTTGGGCCGGGCTAGTGGTTGAGATGCGGGCCGCGAATCCCCGGAGGAAGTCGGCTGTGCCCTCCTCGCCGCCGGCAGCCGCCCGCTCCGCGACGCGGGCCAACATCGACGTGCACTCTTCACGCTGCTGAGACCAGAGGGCCTCGAGGACTCGGCCAATCGGAATGGACCGCAAGTCGGTCCCTCCGATCCCCTCCTGTGGAGCCCCCCGGATTGCCCGGTACCGTGTCCGGTCCTCTGTTGGCTGGACGCCCTTCCACAGCTCGACCCCCACGCACGCTGGCGTCCCGTCGATGTCGGCCCAATGCGCCCTGACGAACCAGGGGCCAGATTGGGAGTCGGGCCACCGGACGCCCTTGGCCTCGCCGTCAGCGAGAAGGTACGTCTCACCTGGGCGCAACTCTTGCTCATCTGGCATACCGACATGGTAACACTGCGGCTAGGTAGTGGTCAACCTAGTAACTCATGAGCAGGTAAATAGGCGAAGGAGTCAGGCTAATCATCGCTTAGGAGGGGCTAGGATTTGGACGAAGCCTAGCCCCAAGGAGGGAACAATGCCCGACATTGGCATCGCCTGCGAGGACCTGGCCGAAGTCCGCCGGCTGGCTGCCACCGGCGCGGCGCGGCGCATCCGCGAGGAGGCCCGGCTCAGCCTTGCTGAGGTTGCTGATGACGTTGGTACGGCCCTCGTCAATATCTCTCGCTGGGAGCTGGGGACGAGGCGGCCGCGCGGTCCGGAGGCGCTTAGGTGGCTCCGGCTGCTGCGGCGCCTGGAGCGGGCGGCATGATCCCGAACCCGACCGAGACGCCGACCCTCAGCGTTGAGCAGGCTGGCCGACTTCTCGGTCTCGGCCGGAGCGCCGCCTACGCCTTGGCCACTCGGGGCGAGCTTCCCGGACTCATCCACCTTGGCCGCCGCCGGGTGGTAGCTACTGCCAGGCTGCTGGCCGTGCTTGGACTCGACCCCGGACACGACGAAGGCCCGGCTTCGCCAGCCGGGCCCGTCGCATCCACCTCGACCCCTATCGGCACCACTGACTCTGGAGATCAACATGCAGTGTACCAATAGCGCCTTTACCCTGCGGCCGTATCAGGAGGAGACCCTCGCAGCCATCGAGGCGGCTGAGAACCGAGGAGTGCGCCGCCAGCTGGTCAACCTGCCCACCGGCACCGGCAAGACGGTGGTCTTTGCCGAGCTAATCCGGCGTCGTCCAGGCCGGGCCTTGGTGCTGGCTCATCGTGACGAGCTCATCGGTCAGGCGGCGGCCAAGCTCACCAGGTCCGCCCCGGGCTTGTCTGTGGGGGTGGTCAAGGCCGAGCGGGATGAGGTTGGTGCTGAGGTGGTAGTGGCCAGTGTCCAGACCCTGGCCCAGCGGCACCGCTTGGAGCGACTGGGGACCAACTTCACCACCGTGGTGGTGGACGAGGCCCACCACTCTGCCGCGGCCGGATACCTGCGGATTCTGGGCCATGTCCACGCCGGGGAGCCGGGCGGCCCACTACTGGTGGGAGTTACCGCCACCCCCGACCGCGGGGACGGCCGTGGCCTGGAGTCGGTGTTCGAGGAGATCGTCTTCCAGCGCAGCCTGCCCGAGATGGTCGCCGCCGGTTTCCTGTGTGACCTGCGAGCCATCCAGATACGCACCAGGGCAGACCTGGCCAGCCTCCACGTCTCCCATGGTGACTTCTCCGAGGGTGAAGCCGGCGAGGCCCTCATGCGAGGTCGTGCACCCGAGCTGGTAGCCGAGGCGTATGTCAAGCACGCAGCCGATCGTCGGGCGCTGGTGTTCACGCCAACCGTTGCCCTCGCCCATGCCATGACCGCGGCACTAAGTACCGCCGGAGTCCCCGCTGAGGCCCTGGACGCCAGCACACCCACCCAGGAGCGCCGGGCCACCCTGGAGCGCCTCCACGCCGGGGAGACGACCGCCGTGGCGAACTGCGGGGTGCTCATCGAGGGCTACGACGAGCCGGCCATCGACTGCGTTGTGATAGCGCGACCCACCCGGGCGCGAAGCCTGTACGTCCAGATGATTGGCCGTGGTACCCGGCGCCATCCGGGCAAGGCCGACTGCCTGGTTCTCGACGTAACCGGCGCCACAAGCCGCCATGACCTCGTAACGCTGGCCGGCTTGGCCGGCTTGGACCCCGAGCAGGTGACTTCCCAGGGAGTGACCGAGGCCCCTACGACGCACCGGCCTGCGGTGGCCGAGGAAGGTACCTGGGCCGCCGACCTGGTGGCCCAGGAGGTCAGTCTGTTTCGGCGGCGACCCATGGCCTGGGTCAGGGCGGGGAACCGTTACGTCCTCACCCTCGGTGCCGGCTTCGTGGCCCTGGAGCCACGCGCTGACGGCTGGGCCGTCGTCCAGCATCGTCGGGACCAGCCGTCCATCCTGGTGGCTCAGGGGCTCAGCTTGGAATGGGCGCAGGGCACGGGTGAGGACCTGGCCCGATCCCTGGGTGCAACCGTACTGGCTGACCGCTCGGCCCACTGGCGGATGAGGCCGGCGAGCGAGAAGCAGCTGGCCTGCCTGCGGCTGCCGCTGTCAGCGAATGTCACGGCTGGCGAGGCCAGCGACCTCATCGCGGCCAGGGTGGCTCGGAGGGCATCGTGACTGCCCGCTTGGACTGGTCGGCCATCCTGCCCAGGGCCGCCGGCATCGTGACCAGCTACAGCACGGGCGTCACCCTGCGTCAGCTGTTCTACAGGTTGGTGGCCGACGGCACCTTGGCCAACACCAACAGCAACTACAAGAGTTTGAGCCGCCATACGGCAAAGGCCCGCCGGGAGGGGACCTTCCCTGCTCTGGTGGACAGAGGCCGGACGATCCACCGCGACCCGAGCTTCGATGGCCCCGACGACGCCAGAGATTGGCTGACGGTCATCTACCGGCGGGACAGGACCATGGGCCAGGACGTGTCGGTGTATCTGGGCGTCGAGAAGGCTGGCTTGGTTGCCCAGCTCCGGTCATGGTTCGGGGACCTGGGAGTACCCATCCTGGCTCTCGGCGGCTACGGGTCGCAGACCTACACCGACCAGGTGGCCGACGACGTGGACAGGTCGGCAAGGCCGGCTGTGCTGCTCTACGCCGGGGACTTCGACCCCAGCGGAGAGGACATCGACCGGGACTTTGTGGCCCGGACCGGGTGCTGGGCCGCCGTCGAGCGTGTGGCCCTCACGGCCGACCAGGTGGAGGAGTTCGATCTGCCGCCAGCTGTTGGCAAGGCCAGCGATTCCCGGGCAAGCGCCTTCCTGGCTCGACACGGCCAACTTGTCCAAGTCGAGCTAGACGCCTTGGCGCCCGACACGTTGCACGGGCTCTACGCCGAGGCCCTTGCCCCATGGTGGGACACGTCCACCTATGAGGCCGTGCTGGTTGAGGAGTCGGCTGAGCGGGCCGAGCTGGCAGCTGCGGCTGGACGTGGGAAGTGAGCTGCCTCCGAGCGGCGCTCGCCTACGCCGCACTGGGCTGGGAAGTTGTGCCGCTGAGCGTGCCCAGAGACGGTGGGTGCTCGTGCTGGCGCGGACGGGACTGCCCATCACCGGGCAAGCACCCGGTGGTGAAGTGGAAGGACCACGGCGGCAGCACAGACCCCGACCTGATCCGCCAATGGTGGCGGCCCGCTGCCAACGTGGCCGTCCTCATGGGCCAGGAGCGGTCGGGACTGTTCACCATCGACATTGATCCCGACCATGGTGGTGACGCCTCCCTGGAGGCCCTGGAGACGAAGCACGGGGCGCTCCCGGTCACGCTGAGCGCCATTACTGGGTCAGGTGGGCGCCATCTGTTGTTCCGCCACCCCGGTACTGGGACCAAGCAAGGCGCCGGGGACCTCGGGCCTGGCATCGACACCCGGGACCACGGTGGGCTCATTGTCGCCGCCCCCAGCGTGCATCGGAGTGGGCGCCACTACCGCTGGGCCAACTGGGGGACCGCGCCAGCCGAACTGCCAGGGTGGGTGAGGGAACTTCTGCGGCCGCCAGCGCCGCCAGCTCGAACCGTGCGACTCCCGGCACCTGGCACCACCCGGGCCGGACGCTACGGCGAGGTGGCCCTCGATCGTTCTCTGGAGCGGGTGCGGACAGCGACGAACGGCAACCGGAACTGGGCGTTGTACTGCGCAGCCGCCGGCCTGGGCCGATTGGCGGCCGGTGGGCTGCTGGATGCCGTCAGCGTCGGCTACGAGCTGCTCGAGGCGGGCTTGGCCGTAGGGCTCACTGGCAGTGAGTGCGAGGACACCATCGCCTCCGGCCTTCGCCGGGGCGCCCTCGACCCAAAGGAGCTGGCCGGATGAGCTTCGACGCAGACCTGGAGGAACTGGCCGAAGCCATCGGCACCCAACCGCCGCTGATCGTTACCAAAGACCGCGACCTCGGGGAGCTCGGCGACGAGACCCTGGCCGCTCTGGTCGGTGCCAACGACCCAGCGGTCATCTTCCGCCACGCCGGGACACTGGCTCGGGTGGTAGTCGATGACGACGGTGCCCACCTGGAGCCGCTCAGTCGGACTTCCCTGCGCGGGCACCTGGCCAGGATTGCTACCTGGGTCCGTCCTGCTCGTCAGGGCGACGGCATGGTCTCGGCCTGCCCGTCCATGGAAGCGGTTGACGACGTGCTCTCCCAGCCGTCCTGGCCCGGTCTCCCGCCCATCGAACGAGTTGTAAGCGCTCCCGTGTTCGCCCCTGACGGCTCCCTGGCCGATCAGGGCGGTTACCACCAGGCGGGCCGAGTCTGGTACGAGCCGGGGGACCTGGTGGTGCCAGCCGTACCCGAGCATCCAAGCGGCGAGCAGGTAGACGCGGCGCGGCGCATGATCCTCGATGAGCTGCTGGGTGAGTTCCCCTTCGTGGCTGATGCCGACAAGGCCCACGCTGTGGCTCTGTTGCTGGCCCCGTTTGTGCGGTCCCTGGTCACCGGGCCGACGCCGCTGCATCTGATCGAGGCCCCGTCGCCCGGTGTGGGCAAAGGATTGCTCACCGAAGCGCTGCTGCTGCCCGCCCTGGGCCGCCAGGTCACCCGGATGGCTGAGGGGCGCGACGAGGACGAGTGGCGCAAGCGGCTGACCGCAGGCCTGCTGCGCGGCAGTGCGGTTGCCCTGATCGACAATCTGCGGCTGCCGCTCGACTCGGGGGCACTGGCAGCCGCCATCACCGCCGAAGTATGGGAGGACCGCCTGCTCGGGCGATCCGAGATGGTCCGAGCACGGGTCCGCACCGTGTGGGCAGCTACCGGCAACAACCCAGTTCTGTCCACCGAGATGGCCCGCCGGTCCGTGCGCATTCGCCTCGACGCCGGCATCGAGCGTCCGTGGTTGCGAGTCGGGTGGCGTCATCCGGACTTGCTGGCCTGGGCCACCCAGGGTCGAGGCCAGCTGGTGGGAGCCGCTCTCACTCTTGTGCGGGCCTGGCTCGATGCCGGGCGGCCCGACGGCCGGAGCAGTATCGGCATGTTCGAGTCGTGGGCCAGGGTGCTCGGCGGCATTCTGGAGGTAGCTGAGGTCCCGGGGTTCCTCGGCAACCTCAGCGAGTTCTACGCCGTCTCTGATGGCGAGGGCGCGGCCCTCGGGGGCTTTGTGTCCTCCTGGTGGGCAGTGTTTGGCGAGCGGTCGGTCGCCATGGCGGACCTGTGGCCAGTGGCCGACAGCTCGGACCTGGATCTAGGTAGCGGCGGCGAACGGTCCCAGCGAATCCGGCTGGGCAAGCTCATCGGCGCCCAGCGGGATCGGGTGGTGGGGGACTGGCGGGTGGTCAGTGCTGGGGACTTCCGGCACACAGCTAGATGGCGCCTGGAGCCCAGGAGGCGGCCATGAGGCGCACCTGGGGGGACGTCGGGAGAAACATCCACACGAAACTTCCTGGTCACAGCGTTGCGTGTGGATGTGTGTGGATGTTTCCCACCCCAGCCCTCTTATCTCACGCACGCGGACGCGCCCGCATGGGGAGGAGTGCCAAAACATCCACAAACATCCACAACATCCACACACGAGACCTACTGCCCGCCGCCAGCGCCGACCGACCCTGGCCACCCCCAGGGCCGGCCAGCGGTGGGGGACGAGCCTTCACCACCAAAGCGAAAGGGTTGACCATGAATGATTGGACCGGGGACCAGTTCTGCCCCCGCTGCGGGGCCACGCTGGACAGCTGCGACTGGTGCACCGCCTGCGGGGCCGAGCTGTTCTGTGCTCAGGCACTCGGCGGTCTTGACCGGGCCGTCTCGACCGTAGATCGGGGCGGGCGCCGAGCGCTCGTCCTGGCCGAGAAGTCGCCGGAGGACACCGCCACTTTGAGAAATGCTTCACAAGCCGGCCAACCCCGGCCCTACAGAAAGGAACGACCATGAATGAGACAAGAGAACGTGCCGAGTGGAGCGATGACCTTCGCTTTCGTAACTGGCTGCACCACCAGGTGCACCGCCAGGACCGCACTGGCGACCTGGCCCGGGGAGTGACCGCCGAGCTCATCGCCCTGACTGGCGGCCTGCCGGTCGAGACCGAGGTGGCGCTGGAGCGGGCGCGGGAGGAGTGGGTCGAGCTGTACGAGGCCGGCCTGGTGGGTGACGAGGGCCACCTGGACCGGGCAAAGGCAGCCAACTACTTCAAGCCGCCCAAGGCAGCCAAGCGCCAAGCCAAGGGCAGGACCCCGAGCGCCCGCACCGGCACTTGCCCGGGCTGTGGCCAGCAGGCCACGACGGCCACCGGAGGCGTGGTGGTCAGCCACGCCGGCCAGGTCAGTGCCGTCTATCACCGTGGCTGCGACGCCAGGCGACGCACTAGCGGTGGCCGGCCTTTGGGTGGCTCACGGCGCACAGTGCACACCACGGCGCAGCGATGACGGCGCCGGCAGACTTCGCCACCTGGCTGGCCGACCAGGTGGGACGTCCTGATCGGGTGGGGACGTTCGCCCGCGGCACGGTCGCCGGGACACTGGCACCGACTGACATCACGGACCCCGTAGTCCGTGACTCGGCCAGGGCGGCACGAGACGAGTACGAGGCGTTGACCGAGGGCGCGTGCCCTGCCTGCGACGAGCAGGTCGAGGCAGGTGTCGAGGTCTTGTCCCACACCGGCACCGACTACGGCAAGGTTCGGCGCTGGCACCCAGCGTGCTGGCGCTCTGCGGTCGAGAGCCGTAGCACCGAGCCCGGCGACGAGCAGGAAGCCGATCCTGGTCCACCCGGTGCGGACGTGTCCGTCATCGAGGAGGAGGACACCGCTACCTCGAGCATCGACCAGGCACCTGGCGCAGATAGTCGCAACCTGGCGCAGTCACCGGGAGAGTCTCAGGGCGAAGGCGTGGTGTGGGGGTCGCTGCCGGCGATGGTGGGTCGCTGGACACAGCACACTCCCGACGAGGCCGAGGCCAGGCCGTCGTCGCTAATGCTCGGAGTCAGTGACGATGGATGACGCACGGGCGACTATCACCCGTCGTCCCGACCGCCGACCGTTGACACCTGGCTGTGACGCGGCGACTCGTGTGGCATACCCCCACCGTCTCGCCACCTTTCGACCTCGGCC
>QHCF01000048.1 GCA_003244275.1 Acidimicrobiales bacterium | reverse complement strand
GGGTGGAGGCGGCCAGTGGGGTAGGGGCCCTCGCGGCGGGAGGTGGCGTGGCGGTGGTCCGTGGGGGCAAGGCCCCTACGGCCCCGATCCGTACTACGGCCGGCCCGCATACTACGGACGCAGGCGCGGCTGCCGGCCGAGTTGTGGCGAGCTGCTGGCCTGCGACTGTTGTGCCAACTGTGCCTGCAGCGAGTGTTGCGGGATCGACACCTGCTGCTGTTGCGTCTGAGCTGACGCCACCGCGCCGAGCAGGACTCATGGTCGAAAGGAGCTCTCGGCCAGGTAACATCACCAGTTAGGAATTCCGCCCGCGAGCCGGGGGCTTCCAAAGAGCTAGAGGAGGCGAGCATGGCGATCCAGACCCCGCAGGCTCCCCAAGCCGTCCTCGGCAGCTTGGCTGACGATCTGGCCACCACCTGTTTGGCGCTGGCCCGGCGATTCTGGGCAGGTGCGACGATGTGGTGCACCGCGCCAGCCTGGCCCCAGCACGCCCATCACGTGGCCGTCGAATTCGTCCACCCGGTGATCATGGGTAAGCGGGCCCTGCCGGCGGTGGCCATCACCGATCCTGACCCGGTGTCCGCCCTGCGCACCCTGGCCAGGCAGGGCGATGTGATGGTGGCGGTGGCCAACGCCGACGACCGCCAGGTGGCGGCGGCCATGCGACGGGCCCGGGCCTGGGGCCTGGAGACGGTGTGGATCGGGGCCGGCCCTCGACCCGACCCTGGCGCCGCTGACCACGTCCTGTGGCTGGCCGACGAGGATCCGGGTCGTGCGCCCCACGTCGGCTCCTTCGTGCTCATCTATCACCTCCTGTGGGAGCTGGTCCACGTCTGCTTCGAGCATCCAGGCCTGCTCCGAGCACAGGACGAGTGCACCGACGAGGTCTGCATCACCTGCTCGGACGAGGGTCACCTAGGCGAGGTGGTGGCCATCGGGCCCTCCAGCGAGGCCACCGTGCGTACCGCCACTGGGCCGGCCCTCATCGACACCACGCTGGTGGCCCCGGTGGAACTGGGAGACCTGGTGCTGATCCATGCCGGCACCGCCATCGAGCTGGTCGAGGGGGTCCGGGTATGACTCCGGGCAAGCACAATGGCGGCTCGGCCGGGGACGAGAAGGTCGAGACGAACGGCGGTGTCCCGGCCCCACCGGTGGTGCGGGTGCCGAGTGGCAGCGACTTCCTCTACCCGTTCATCGAGGCCGACGAGACCGACGCCGGGCCCCTCCTGATCGATCTGGCCGAGTCGGCCCGCGGCAAGGCGACCGACAGTGGCCGGCTGCAGGCCGCCACCATCGAGGCCCACCGGGAATCCGTGGGTACCCTGGCTCGAGCCATGGCCGATCTGTTCGCGGCCGGTGGGCAGCTGTTCGCCTTCGGCAATGGCGGCAGCGCCACCGACGCGGCCAGCATGGCTGCGCTGTTCACTCATCCCCCCGGCTCGGCCCGTCCGCTGCCGGCCCGCTCGTTCGTGGCCGACGAGGCAGTGGTGACTGCACTGGGCAACGATGTAGGCTTTGAGCTGGTCTTCTCTCGCCAGATCATCGCCCACGCCCGCGCTGGGGACATCGCCGTGGGCCTGTCCACCAGCGGCAACTCCAACAATGTCATCCGGGCCTTCGGTGAGGCCCATCGCCGAGGCCTGCTGACGGTGGGCCTGGCCGGGTACGAGGGTGGCCAGATGGCCACCTGTGACGAGCTGGACAATTGCCTGGTGGTGCGCTCGGACAGCGTCCACCGTATCCAGGAGTCCCAGGCCGCCTTGGCCTTCGCCCTGTGGTCAGAGGTGCAGGCCGCCCTGGCTGGGTCCGTGGATGCCGAGCGGATCGGCGCCCGCCAGTGACCGAGCGCTCGGGTCTGCCCGACACCGGTCAGCCAATCCAGCCAGTCCAGGCCGGCGACGAGTCCGCTCGGGCTGACGAGTCCGCTCGGGCTGAGGCGTCAGCCAAGGCGAGGAAGGCTCAGAGAGCGGACCGGGCCCAGGAAGCCAGCGGCCGCGAGGCGGCTGTCCTGGATCGGATCGAAGCGTTCCGCAAGCGCCGGCCCCGTTTCAAGGACGAGGTCATCACCTTGGCCCACGGAGCGGGCGGCAAGTCTTCGGCTGCCCTGATCGACGCGGTGTTCCTGGACGCCTTCACCAACGACACCCTGGCCACCCTGGCCGACGGCGCCTGCCTGACCTTGCCGTCGGGGGAGCGGTTGGCCTTCAGCACCGACTCCTTCGTCGTCAAGCCCCTGCGCTTTCCTGGTGGCTCGATTGGCGACCTGGCGGTCAACGGCACGGTCAACGACCTGGCCATGATGGGGGCCAAGCCAGCCTGGCTGTCGGCCGGCTTCGTGCTCGAGGAGGGCTACCCGGTGGTCGACCTGCGAGGCATGGTCACCGACATGGCATCCGCCGCTCGGGCCGCCGGGGTCCAGATCGTCACCGGGGACACCAAGGTGGTGGACAGGGGCGCAGCTGACGGGCTGTACATCAACACTGCCGGCATTGGCCTGATTCCCCCCGAGCGGCGTCTGGGCACCGAGCGGGTCACGGCGGGCGACGTGGTGTTGGTGTCGGGCACCATCGCCGACCACGGCATGGCGGTGATGCTGGCCCGGGGCGAGCTCAACCTGGAGGCGGACATCCGGTCCGATACCGCCCCCCTGGCCGGCCTGGTGGACGCCCTGTTCGAGGTCGCTCCGTCGACCCGGTGGCTGCGTGACCCGACCCGGGGCGGCGTGGGCACCGTCTGCAACGAGTTGGCCCGTGAGACTGGCCTGGCGGTGGTGCTCGACGAGTCGCTGCTGCCGATCCAGCCGGCGGTGGCCGGCGCCTGCGACCTGCTGGGCATCGACCCCCTCTACGTGGCCAACGAGGGCAAGCTGGTTGCCATAGTGGCGCCGGACGAGGCCGAGGCGGCGGTGGGGGCCATGCGAGCCCATCCCCAGGGCGGCCAGGCAGCTCGCATCGGCGACGTTCGAGCCGATCCGGAGGGGATCGTCGTCCTGCTGACCACCTTTGGCGGAACACGGATCGTCGACATGCTCGTCGGTGACCCACTCCCGCGCATCTGCTGAGGTCGCAGGCAGGGATGCCCGATTCACCGGCCACTCTGCGCCGGCGGATAAGGGTGACGGGCACCGTCCAGGGCGTGGGCTTTCGCCCCTTCGTCTATCGCCAGGCGGTGGCCCTGGGACTGGCTGGGTTCGTTCGCAACGACAGCGCTGGTGTGTTGGTGGAGGTGGAGGGATCCGCCGATCGGGTGGGTACCCTGTGTCGCCTGCTGGTGGACGAGGCACCTCCGCTGGCCCGTGTGACCGGAGTGGACGCCATCACCATCGAACCGCTCGGAGGCAGCGGCGGCTTTCACATAGAGCACAGTGCCGAGGACGGGTCACCGGCCGCACCGGTCAGTGTGGATACCGCCACCTGCGCCGAATGCCTGGCCGAGGTGGACGACCCCGCTGATCGCCGCTACCGCTACCCCTTCACCAACTGCACCAACTGCGGGCCCCGGTACACCATCGTCCGCTCGGTGCCCTACGACCGCCCGGCCACCACCATGGCCGGCTTCACCATGTGCCCGGCTTGCCAGCAGGAATATGACGACCCGGCGGATCGGCGCTTCCACGCCCAGCCCAACGCCTGCCCGGTGTGCGGGCCGCGCCTGGCATGGCTGGATCAGGGCGGCCGGGCCCAGGCCCGGGGACCGGAGGCCATGGACGCCGCCGCCCGCGCCCTGCGGGAGGGAGCCATCCTGGCCGTCAAGGGAATCGGCGGCTTCCATCTGGCCACCGACGCCACCGACGTCACCGCGGTGGCCGAGCTGCGCCGACGCAAGGCCCGCGACGACAAGCCCTTCGCAGTGATGGTCTCGAACCTGGACCAGGCTCGGCGACTGTGCCTGATGGACCCGGCATCCGAGGCGGCCCTGGTGTCAGCTCGCCGACCGGTGGTCCTTGTCCCCAAGAGGAGCGCTCCCGGCGAGAGAGGCGAAGACGATCTGGCGCCCGGAGTTGCCCCCGGCCTGCCCGAGCTCGGATTGCTGCTGGCCTACACGCCGCTGCACCACCTGTTGATCAAGGCGGTGGGGCGCCCTCTGGTGATGACCAGCGGAAACCTCTCCGACGACCCCATTGCCCACACTGACGAGGACGCGGTGGGCCGCCTGTCGGGCCTGGTGGACGGCTTCCTCACCCATGACCGACCCATCCACATCCGTTGTGACGACTCGGTGCTGCGGGTGACCCCCCCCTCGGAGGTGGGGGACGGCCCGACCAGCCGCCGCCAGGTGCTGCGACGCTCCCGTGGCTTTGCCCCCGAGCCCCTGGCTCTGCCCGCCCAGGCCCGTCGCCAGGTGCTGGCGGTGGGAGCCGAGCTCAAGTCGACGGTGTCAGTGGCCAAGGCCCGGACCCTGGTGACCAGCCACCACATCGGCGATCTCGAGCACCTGGCCAACTATCGGGCCTTCCTCCAGGCGGTTGACCATCTCTGCCATCTGTACGGCGTCGTCCCTGAGGTGGTGGCCCACGACCTTCATCCTGAGTACCTGTCCACCAAGCTGGCCCTTGACCTCGACCTGCCTACCTGGCCCGTGCAGCACCACCATGCCCACATCGCCTCCTGCCTGGCTGAGCACCGCCGTACCGAGGCGGTCCTGGGTCTCGCCTTCGACGGCCTGGGCATGGGGACTGACGGCACTCTGTGGGGTGGCGAATACCTGGTGGCCGATCTGGGGGGGTTCACCCGGGTGGGGAACCTGGCGCCGGTCGCCCTGCCCGGGGGAGCCGGCGCCATCCGCCAGCCCTGGCGAATGGCGCTGTCATGGGCCCGTGCCAGCCTGGGCGCCGACCAGGCTCTCCGCCTCGGCCTGGGCATGGACAGGCGAGCCGCCGATGTGCTGGCGTTGGTGGAGAGCGGGAGCGGGCCGGTGACCACCAGCGTGGGCCGGCTCTTCGATGCAGTAGCCGCCCTGGTAGGGGTGCGCTCGGCGGTGACCTACGAGGGTCAGGCCGCCATCGAGCTGGAGGCCCTGGCCTCATCGGTCTCCAAGGACGAGACGCCCGCCTACCCGGTGGACCGCGGCTGGACGGACGGGCGTCTGGTGCTCGATCCGAGGCCGTTGGTGGCGTCCGTGGTCACCGAGCTGGAGAGGGGGGTACCGCCCTCTGGGGTGGCTGCCGGGTTTCACCGGGGTTTGGCGGAGGGAGCGGTGTCCGTCGCGGTCGAGCTGGCTTCGCTCCATGGCCTGGACACCGTCGCCCTGTCAGGTGGGGTCTTTCAGAATGCCAGGCTGAGCTCTTTGATGGAGAGCGGCCTGCGAGCTCGTGGCCTGGATGTGTTGGTCCATCAGGATGTCCCACCCAACGATGGGGGCATCAGCGTCGGCCAAGCCGCCATCGCGGCCCTCGGGCCGCATCGGTGATCACGCTTGCGCCGCTAGGCTTGGACTGTCTGACGGCAAAATCGTCGTCAGTCAGAGAGGAGCACCGACATGTGTCTTGGCATACCCGGTCAGGTGGTCGAGTTCATGGACGCCAACCAACATTTGGCCAAGGTGGAGGTAGCTGGAGTTCGTCGCAGCATCAACATCGGCCTGTTGGAGGACGAGAGGCTGGAGGTGGGCAACTGGGTGCTGATCCATGTCGGCTTCGCCATGTCCAAGATTGACGAGGAGGAGGCCAGGCGAGCCCTGGAAGGGCTCCAACTGATGGGCCAGGCCTACACCGACGAGATAGAAGCGGTAATGGAGTCCAGGATCTGATCCTGTTGCTGTACCGCTTGCGGATGTACCGGTTGCTGATGTATTGATGGCTCGGATCGCCTAGCCTCCGAGGGACGCACAGGGAGAAGGAGAAGACATGAAGTTTGTCGATGAGTACCGTGACCCAGCGGCTGCCCGTGCCTTGGTGTCGCATATCCGCGATCTGGCCCAGGACGATGAGTTCAAGTTCATGGAGGTCTGTGGGGGTCACACCCACACCATCTATCGTCACGGCATAGAGCACGTGCTACCGGCCAACGTCGAGTTGGTGCACGGTCCGGGCTGCCCGGTATGCGTCATCCCCATGGGTCGAGTGGACGATGCCATCGCGGTGGCCGAGACGCCTGGCGTCATCTTCACTTCCTTTGGGGACATGATGAGGGTGCCCGGCGGTCGGGGCAACCTGCTCGAAGCCAAGGCCCGGGGAGCAGACGTCCGTTTCGTGTACTCGCCGTTGGACGCCTTGCGTATCGCCGCCGAGAACCCCGACCGCAAGGTCGTGTTCTTCGCGGTGGGTTTCGAGACCACCGCCCCGTCCACCGCCGTGACTCTGCTCAAGGCCAGGGCCGACGGCATCACCAACTTCAGCGTCTTCTGCAACCACGTGACCATCGTCCCGCCCATCAAGGCCATCCTCGAGTCGCCAGACCTGCGCCTGGAGGGCTTCCTCGGACCAGGGCACGTATCCACGGTGGTGGGCAACTACCCGTATCGTTTCGTCTCCGACGTGTACCACAAGCCGCTGGTGACCGCCGGTTTCGAGCCGCTGGACATCCTGGCCGCCATCGCCATGCTGCTGGAGCAGATCCGCGAGGGTCGCTGCGAGGTCGAGAACCAGTACACCCGCATCGTCTCTGACGCCGGCAACCCTCGGGCCCTGGCCATCCTGGCCGAGGTGTTCGAGCTGCGGCCGCACTTCGAATGGAGGGGCCTGGGCTTCATATCCCAGAGTGCCCTCAAGCTGCGTCCCGAGTTCGCCGATTGGGATGCCGAGCTACTGTACGAGGTTCCCGGTGTCCGGGTGGCCGATCCCAAGGCGTGCCAGTGTGGAGAGGTGCTCAAGGGCGTCATCAAGCCGTGGGAGTGCAAGGTCTTCGGCACTGCCTGCACCCCGGAGACTCCCATCGGTACCTGCATGGTCTCCTCCGAGGGTGCCTGCGCGGCGTACTACAACTTCGGGCGCCTGCACCGTGAGGCAGCCGTCATGATGGGTCGCTCAGCCTGACCAGATGACTGCCGGTCCCTGAGCAGCCATGGATCCAGGTGGATCGGTGGCTGCTCAGCGGGCCGAGGCGGCTTCTGAGTTGCGCTGGGTAAACGCCACCAACACCCGGGCGATCACTATCAGCGCTACCACCAGTACGACCAGCAGCAGGGCGGCGTCAAAGGCCAGGTTCTGAGCGGAGGCACTGGGCTGGTTGTAGAAGGTCCACACCGGATAGGTGAGATAGGCGACGGGCGAGTGGGTCACCGCCAGATGGGGCAGTGTCTGGCTGGTATTGGCCGTATACAGCAAGGGTGCAGTCTCGCCCAGGGCGATGGCCAGGGCCACGATCATCCCGGTGGCGATTCCCGGCAGGGCGGCCTTGAGCGTGATGCGGCGCAAGGCGTAAGTGGACGACATCCCCAGTGCCTCGGCACCCTCCCGATAGGAGGTGGGCACCTGGCGTAACGCCACCTCGGTCGTTTTCGCAATGTAGGGGACGACCAGCACCGACAGCACCACCAGGGCGGCTCCGAGGGAGAAGCCCCAGTGGAAGGCCACCACGAATGCCACGTAGCCGACGTAGCCGAGCACGATGGACGGTATTCCAGCCAGGACCTCGGACGCTCCCCGCAGCAGGCCCCCCCGGCCCTCTGGGCACAGCTCGGCCAGGTACACGCCGGACAGGATGCCTACCGTGCCGGCCAGCACGGCCACCCCGATGATCAGGACGAAGGTCCCCACGATCTCGTTCTCCAGGCCGCCGCCCAGGCCTACTCCCAAGGTGGTGAGCACGCTCCAATGCCAGTGGGGTACGGCTCGCACCACCACTCCTCCTACGATCGAGATGGCAGGGGTGATGACCAGGGCCAGCACCAGGCCGCATGCCAGCCAGAAGCCGACGTTGGCGGCCCGACGCCGCAGAGACGGCCCGGCGTGGAGAGGAGGCAGCTCCAGGTCAGGGACCACTTCAGATGCCTCGGCCGACCGGTAGAGCGGCGGTGGCCACTCTGCGCACCAGCAGACGTCCGGCCACGTTGGTGATCAGGGTGATTACCAGCAGCACCAGGGCAGCCTCTGCCAGTGTCCGCACGGCGAAGCCCGAGGCATCCGAGAGCGCCGAGTCGAGCTGGGAGACGATGGTGGCGGCGATGGTGGTGAACGTCGAGTAGGCGTCGTGGGCATTGGCGCCCAGCGCGGCTCCGGACACCATGGCCACGGCGATGGTCTCGCCCAGGGCTCGGGCCAATCCCAGCACCGAGGCACCGATGATGCCTGCCCTCACCCACGGCAGGGTCACCCGCCGCGTCACCTCCCACTCCGACATGCCCAGGGCCTGCGCCCCTTCCTTGGGCAGGATCGGGACCTGGCGCAATAGATCTCTGGTCGTGGCGGCCACTATGGGAATGATCATGATGGCCAGTACCACCCCGGCGGTGAGGAGTCCCTGACCCGACCCCGTCGGCCCCCGGAAGAAGTTGAGCACCGGTACGTCCGGGACATACCTGGCTATAAGCGGGCTCACGTCTCTGGACAGGAACGGCCCGAAGGTGAAGATTCCCCATAGGCCGAAGATCACGCTCGGTATGCCGGCCAGGACCTCGATGAAGAAACCGATGGCCTGGGAGAGGCGCGCCGGCAGCCTTTCGGTGATGGCCAGAGCGGCTCCGATGGAGACTGGCACTGCCAGCACCAGGGCGATGGCCGACGATTCCAGGGTCCCGGTGATGAGCGGGAGCGCGCCATAGAGGGCACCGGGCGGATGGGCTGCCCCATGGGTGGTGACGACGTTGGAATAGAAGTCGCCGGGCCTCCAGGCCACCCTGGTCAGGAAGCCCAGCCCGTTGAACCGGATGGCCGGCCAGGCTTTCCATGCCAAGGTGGCCACGATGAACACCAGCGCCATCAGGGGTACGACGGCCGCGACATCAGACGCCCGTCGTAACAGCCGCTCAGTGCCATCGCCGGATCGCCTGGTCGGGGGGGAGGCAACCGGGCGATCCGGCGATGTCGCTTGGGCGGCCACGGCTGACATCGGCGGCTATGCCTTGCCGATCTTGGCCACCTGGGCCTGGGAGAGACTCACCACCCGGGCAGGCAGAGGCACGAAGTGGACGGGCCCCAAGAAGCTGGCGCTGTTCCCGTTGGCCGGGTTGATGGTCCAGTCCAGGAAGGCCCGAATGGCCTGAGCCTTGTTCGAATTGGACTGAGTGGTATTGACGATGGCGTACTCATAGTTGACGATCGGGTAGCCGGCGGCAGGTGACCCGTAGATGAGGGAGATTGACTCGTTGGCGGGGGTCTGCCCGGCGAAGCTGGCCGCCTCGGCACTGACCGCATCGGCTGTGGGCAGCAGGTACCGGCCCGAGCTGTTGGCCAGCATGGCCTCGCCCAGCCCGGCCATGGTGGCCTTGTCCTGGAAACTGACCCCGATGTAGGCGACACAGCCCGGCGTGGACCCGCAGGTGGTGACCATGCCGCCGTTGCCGGTGGCACCCAGGTTGCCGGGGACAGGGGGAAAGGCCACGGTGGTGCCGGGGCTGATGGTCCAATCGGTCGGGTCGGACTTGGACAGGAAGGAACTGAACAAAAAGGTGTCCCCACTCCCGTCGGATCGGTGCACCGGCACCACCTTGGTACTGGGCAGGCTGGCGCCCGGATTGAGGGCGGAGATCTGGGCGTCGTTCCAGGTGGTGATCTTGCCCAGGTACATCTCGGCCAGTACCTTGCCGTTGAGCTTGAGGTGGGCAGGGGCCCCGGGCAGG
Organism: Acidimicrobiales bacterium; assembly: GCA_003244275.1. Lineage (GTDB taxonomy): Bacteria > Actinomycetota > Acidimicrobiia > Acidimicrobiales > QHCF01 > QHCF01. The sequence continues at coordinate 6,745 of QHCF01000048.1, read as the reverse complement.
TTGTAGTTGACCTGCTGGGCCGAGATGGCGAGGGGGATGTTGACCAGACTGGGAGTCATCTGCTGCTGCGCAGGCGCCAGGTAGGCATCCGAGGACCCGATGTCGGCGGTGCCGGCCGTCGCCCCGGCTATGCCGGCACCAGAGCCGGTGGAGGCCGGGGTAATGGTGATGTTGGGATGCTCCTTGGTGTAGGCAGGTGCCCAGGCCGAGAACAGGGGGAACAGCAGCGAGCTGCCGGTCTCGGTCAGGCTCACGGTGGTGGCCGGCGCCTGGTCAGTGGCTCCCGGAGCCGATGCAGCCGCTCCCGAGGCGCTCGAGGTGGTGGTGGAGGTGGACGACTTGCTCCCGCAGGCGGCCAGGGCCAGACCGGCGGTGACGAGCAGGGCGGCTGGCGCGATCAGTCTGGTGGTAGACGGCATGGGGGACTCCTCAGCTCGGCGGGTCGGGGGCTTGGGGTTACGGGGCTGGCGAGTGCGTCTCAGCCCATGCGGCCAGTGACGTAGCGGGCGGTCTCGGGGTGCACCGGGTCCTCGAAGACCTGGTCAGTGGATCCCGCCTCCATCAGACGCCCCTGGTAGAAGAACACCGTGCGCTGGCTCACCCGTCGAGCCTGAGCCAGGTTGTGGGTCACCACTATCAAGGTGAGGGCCGGTGCCAGCTTGGCCAGCAGGGCCTCTACCGCCTCCATGGTGATCGGATCTAGGGACGAGGTGGGCTCGTCCAACAGCAGCACGTCTGGTCCGATAGCCAGCGCTCTGGCCAGGCAAAGAAGCTGTTGCTGGCCGCCCGACAGGCGAAAGGGTGAGTCCCCCAGGCGCTCGGCCACTGCTTCCCACAGACCCACTTCGCGCAGGCGGCTCTCAGCGATGGCATGGACCTGGGACCGGTCGGCGATGCGGTGGGCCCGCACTCCGGCGATGACGTTCTCGGCGATCGACATGGGGAATGGGTTGGGCCGCTGGAACAGCATCCCCACCCGACGACGCAGGCCCATGAGGGCCACATCCCGGCCCCAGATACTGGTCCCGTCGAGCTCGACGTCTCCCTGGCGGTAGTATCCCCTCACCTTGTCGTTCATCCGATTGAGGCTGCGCAAGAAGGTGGTCTTGCCTGATCCGGTGGGCCCGATGAGGGCGGTAATGGAGCCTCGTGGGAACTCGACACTCACATCACTCAACACCGTCTTGGCTCCGAAGCCCAACGTGAGACCGCGCGCCGCCATCACCGAGTCCACCTGGTGGCCGTCTCTGTTTTCCGGAGGCCGCCGGTCTTGCCGGGCCATGGCTGGAGCGGTGGGGCTGGCTGACCTCTGGCGTGGGCTCACGACGCCAAGGTAACGAACCCTGGTTAACGACAGGCGAACGGGAGGCGACGCTACGGTGCTGGAATGGCCAACACACTGCTCGGCCGGGGCAACGGTGCTTTGCACTCATGTCTCGCTGCTGGTCCTAAGCTCAGGGAGTCATGCAGCAATCGGTGATCGAGCGGCGGCTGTTCGAGGTCAGCGCTCGGCTGCGGCGGTCCCGAGATGAGCTGGCGGTGGTCGACGAGCAGCTGTCCGCCCTGTCCGAGGCGGTCGACGAGGCTCAGGTGAAGGCGCTGGTATCGGAGACCCCGGTCGCTCAGCGGGAGCTGCAAGAGGCTCGCCGCCATGCCGAGGCCATGGCCCGGGGACGAGGCGCCCTGGTGACTCGGATGGCCGAGCTGGAGCGAGCCCAGGACGACCTGTTGGGTAAGATAGTGCTCTAGTGGTCAGCTACTAGCTGCTCAAAGCGGGTATTTGAGCGGCCGGAGCCCGTCAGCGGCTAGCTTGAGCCAACCGCTGACAAAGATGAGAAGGAGCAAACCTCTTGGCCGCGCGCGTCGTCATTGCCGAGGACGAAGCCATCATTCGCCTCGACCTCAAGGAGATCCTCGAAGAGGAGGGCTATGAGGTGGTCGGCGACACCGGCCGCGGTGACGAGGCCGTGGCTCTGGTGCGCGAGCAGCGTCCGGACCTGGCCATCCTCGACATCAAGATGCCTGGCTTGGATGGCCTGGCGGCAGCCAGGGAGATCTCCAACGAGCGCCTCTGTGCGGTCCTCATTCTCACCGCCTTCAGCCAGCGCAACCTCATCGAGGAGGCTCGGGATGCCGGTGCCATGTCGTACCTGGTCAAGCCCTTTCAGAAGACTGAGCTGATCCCTGCCATAGAGGTGGCTCTGGGGCGCTTCGGGGAGGTGCGGGCTCTCGAGCACGAGAACCGCAACCTGGGGATGGAGAACCGCAGCCTGGAGGACCAACTCGACACCCGGCGACTGGTCGACCGGGCCAAGGGCATCTTGATGGACGACTACGCCATGCGCGAGAGCGACGCCTTCTCCTTTGTGCAGCGCACGGCCATGGCCCGGCGCCTCACCATGAAAGAGGTGGCCCGCCAGGTCATCGAGAGTGAGCTGAGACCCTAGAGCCGCTGGGGATAACCCTGGCTACGAATAGTTGAGCGGCGATGGCCGGGCCCAGGGCAATGGTGGCGTCCCCGAGGTCCAAGGTCAGCGTGCCGTCGGGGGCCTTCGCCTTCACTGATGCGTCGGTGCCAGGCACGAATCCGTTGGTGCTCAGGTAGGTGAGGGCCCCCACGTCGATCTCCACCTGTTCGGTCACTCGCTCCAGGCGAACACGATCGCCCGGCACCGCCTCGCTCAGAGCCGTCTGAGTAACGACCTGAGGCGCGGAGGCGCCGGGGTCGGCTATGGCCCCTGGGATGGGATTGCCGTGGGGACAGGTGAGGGGATGGCCCAGCAGCTCGATCAGACGGGCCTCCACCTCGTCAGAGATCACATGCTCCCAACGCCCGGCTTCGACATGGGCTTTGTGCCATTCGAGGCCGATGACGTCGGTGAGCAGCCGCTCGGCCAGGCGGTGCTTGCGCACCACGCTCTCGGCCCGGATCTTTCCCTGCGGCGTGAGGGTGACGGCTCGGTCGGTCACCCTCACGTAGCCATCGGCCTTGAGGCGGCGGATCATCTCTGATACCGACGGCGGAGAGTGGCCCAGACGCTGGGCCAGGCGCGCCTGGATGACCGGCGTGCCCTCCTCGTCCAAGGCGTGGATAGCCTCCAGGTATTCCTCCACCGGCGGATGGAAGCCGTCAGCCATGCCGCCGATGGTAGTCTGCCGCCAGCGGCCTGGTGGGGACTGTGGGCGTCGTAACATGCGACCGGATGCCAAGGCTCTTACTGCTCGACGGCAACTCCTTGGCCTACCGGGCCTTCTTCGCACTGCCTACCGACATGGCCACCGCCTCGGGCCAGGTCACCAATGCCGTCTTCGGGTTCACGTCGATGCTGGTGAATCTACTCAAGGATCACCGACCGGACGGGATGGCGGTGGCCTTCGATCGGCCAGAGCCGACGTTTCGTCACGCGGTCGTGAGCGATTACAAGGCTGGGCGGCCAGAGACGCCCGACATCTTGCGCCAGCAGATGGGACTGGTGCGCCGGGTGGTGGAGGTCTTGGCCATTCCGGTGGTGGAGGCGCCCGGTTACGAGGCTGATGACGTTATCGCCACCCTCGCCACCCTGGCCCGGGAACGGGACGACGAGGTGATAGTGGTCACCGGTGACCGTGATGCTTACCAGCTGGTGGAGGATCCGTGGGTGAAGGTGCTCTACAACCGCAGGGGCGTGAGTGATTACGTCCTCTACGACGAGGCCGGTATCGAGGCCCGCACCGGGGTGAGGCCCGAGAGCTACATCGAGTACGCCGCCCTCCGGGGCGACCCCTCGGACAACCTGCCCGGGGTTCCTGGGGTGGGGGAGAAGACCGCCGCCCGGCTGGTCAACACCTACGGGTCGTTGGACGCCATCTTCGATCACCTGGACCAGCTCACCCCCAAGCTGCGCCAGAGCCTGGCTGAGCACGAGGCCTCCACCCGCAGAAACGCCACCGTCATCCCCTTGGTGCGAGATGTGGCCCTGGACGTCGACCCGGATGAGCTGCGGATGGGGGGCTGGGATTCGGAGGCGGTGCGAGCGCTTTTCGACTTCCTGGAGTTTCGCACCCTCTGGGACCGGCTGGTGGAGGCAGTGGGGGAGAAGGGCGAGGCCCTGGTGGGCCCGTCGGAGCCGGCAACGGTGGTCCTGGATGTGGTCCTGGACCGGGTGGCCTCGGTGCATGATGCCCGGGCGGCCCTGGCTGGCCTGGCGGGCGCGCCCCCCGGCGGCCTCGACCCCGCCCCGATCGCGTTGGAAGCCGCCTGGGCTGGCCAGCCCGGGCGGTCAGACCTGACCGGCCTGGCCCTGGCCGGGGGTGGTGACCCGGCCGGTGGTGACCTGGGAGAGGGCCGTTCGGCTGGGGATACGCGGGTGCCGGTGGTCTGGTTGAGCTCCGGACTGCTGGCCGAGCCAGGGGTGGCCCTGGTGCTGAGCCAATTGGTCGGGATGGGGGGAGCTCCGGTGACCGCCCATCGGGCCAAGGAGCTGGCCCGGGGCCTGGCCGAGTTGGGAGTCGACCTCACCGGCCTTGACCTTGATACCGCGGTGGCGGCTTACCTGGTGGACCCGGCCGGCGGGCTCTACCTGCTGGAGGATCTGGCGGCCCGCTATGCGGGCGTGGATGTGACGGGACCGAACAGCGCGCCCCCCGGGCAGCTGGACCTGGACGGCGAGTCACCGGATGCGGCTGAGGTGGCCAGCCGCCGGGCCGCAGCCATTGGCCGCCTGGCGGCTCCTCTGGCGGCGGCTCTGGATGCACGTCAGCTGACCCGGCTCTACACCGAGGTGGAGCGTCCCCTGGTACGGGTGCTGGCCCGCATGGAGACGGTGGGAGTGAGAGTTGACGCCGACTACCTGCGGGGCCTGGTGACCGCCCTCACTGCCGAGGCTCGACAGCTGGATACCGAAATTCAGGAGCTGGCCGGTGAGCCGTTCAGGGTGAACTCGACGCCCCAGCTACGGGCCGTGCTGTACGACAAACTGGGTCTGGCGCCCCGCAAGCGGACCAAGACCGGTTACTCCACTGACGCCGGATCCCTCGAGCGTCTGCGGGGCACCCATCCCATCATCGAGGCCTTGCTGCGTTATCGGGAGGTGGAGAAGCTGCGCTCCACCTACGGGCTGAGCCTGTTGGCCGAGATCGGCCCGGACGGGCGCATCCACGCCAGCTTCAACCAGACCGTGGCTCGCACCGGACGCCTGTCCTCAGAGCACCCGAACCTTCACAACATCCCCGTCCGCAGCGAGGAGGGCCGCCAGCTGCGCCGGGCCTTCATCCCGGGCGAGGGTTGCGAATTCCTGGTGGCCGACTACGACCAGGTGGAGCTGAGGGTCATTGCCCATCTGGCGTCTGACCCCGGGCTGATCGAGGCCTTCGAGACGGGCCGGGACATTCACAACACCACCGCGGCTCGTCTGTTCGGCGTGGCTCCCGAGGCAGTGACCTCGGCGCAGAGATCGAAGGCCAAGATGGTCTCCTACGGCCTGGCCTACGGGATGGAGGCCTACGGCCTGTCCCAGCGCCTCGACATCCCGGTGGAAGAGGCGGCCGTCATCCTGGATGCCTACTTCGTGGCCTTCCCCAGCGTGCGGGCCTACATGGAGGCTACCGTGGCCGAGGCCAGGACCAAGGGCTACACCGAGACCCTGCTCGGTCGGCGGCGACTCATCCCCGAGCTGGCATCGTCGAATTACCGGGTGCGCCAGGCCGGCGAGCGCCAGGCTATGAACGCCGGCATCCAGGGCCTGGCGGCCGACCTGTTCAAGGTGGCCCTGGTTCGCCTCGACGACGCCCTGGCGTCCGAGGGCCTGGCCAGCCGCCTCATCCTTCAGGTTCACGACGAGGTCATCCTGGAAGTTCCTCCCAACGAACGTCAGCGGGCCGCCGAGCTGACCCGGGAGGCCATGGAGGGGGCCGCCCAGCTACGGGTGCCATTGGCCGTGGCACTCTCCTGGGGCCCCACCTGGGCCGACGCCAAGGGTTAGGCGCACCTCGCCGGCCTGACCTGGTGGTACGCTCCGGATCACGGAGGGCGTATTTTCGCCACCCCGTCGCTTCGTCACGACCATCACCGACGGAGACCAGTCCGGAAAGAAGGCAACCTACCGACATGTCCGACCCCACCGATCTGTCTCCCCCGGAGACTCCTGTCGACGAGACAGCCGTGTCCAATGGCCCGTCTGGTCAGGAGAACCCTCCTGAGGTCGCTTCCGCCGAGGCCCCTCCAGGCCCGACCGGCGCGGCCGAGGACCTCGATGAGTACGTCCCTCGCCAGGTGGTGTCCAACGACCTCGACGGTATGTCGTTGGAAGATGCCATCGTTGGGACGATCGTCGAGTTCGAGGACGGCGACATCGTGTCCGGCACCGTGGTCAAGGTGGACAAGGACGAGGTGCTGCTCGACATCGGCTTCAAGTCGGAGGGCGTCATCCCGTCTCGGGAGCTGTCCATTCGCCATGACGTCGACCCGGGTGAGATCGTCTCGCTGGGCGAGAGGATCGAGGCCCTCGTTCTGCAAAAGGAGGACAAGGAAGGCCGCCTCGTCCTGTCCAAGAAGCGAGCCCAGTACGAGCGGGCGTGGGGCACCATCGAGAGGCTCAAGGAGGGCAACGGCGTTGTCCGGGGCCCGGTCATCGAAGTGGTCAAGGGCGGCCTGATCCTGGACATCGGCCTGCGTGGCTTCCTGCCGGCATCGTTGGTCGAGTTGCGCCGGGTGAGGGACCTGCAGCCCTACGTGGGTCGTATCGTGGAAGCCAAGATCATCGAGCTG
>QHCF01000223.1 GCA_003244275.1 Acidimicrobiales bacterium | reverse complement strand
TCGCCGGCGCCGCGGAACTGGTCATGGGCAAGGCGGCGGGGATCCCCGCGGCGATAGTGAGAGGCGTGGATCGGTCGTGGTTGAGGGAGTCCTCCGTGCGCGCCGAGGTGGTCCGGCCGCATCGAGAGGACATGTTCCGCTGATCAGGACCGGCTTGCGCTGGTCAGGTCGTGACGCTGGCGCGGTCAAGACTGGCGGAACGCCTCTATGACTGCGGCGGCCCCGTCGGGCAACGGGGTCCATGGCTTCCAACCGAGGTGTATGCCAGCCCGGGCCGGGTCGAGCGCGTTGCGCTGCAGCTCGCCGGCACGCGCGGGCGCCGCCACGGCCGGCGCATCGACACCGGCGGCCGCGGCCATCGTTGCGTAGAGCTGGTTGACCGAAGTCTCGTCACCGGTGCCGATGTTCAACGTCAAACCTCCCCCGCGGCTCGCCGCGCGGGCGAAGGCGTCCACCACGTCGTCGACGTACACGAAGTCACGGGTCTGGGTCCCGTTGCCGAAGATGGTGCAGGGCTCGCCCGCCAGGAGCTTGCCGGCGAAGATGGCGACGACACCGGCCTCGCCATGGGGATCCTGACGGGGCCCGTATACGTTGGCCAGGGCCAAGACGGTGTACTCGAGGTTGTGGAGCTCGCGGTAGGCGAAGAGGTAGTCGCCGACCACCTTCTTGGACACGCCGTAGGGCGACAAGGGGTGCTGGGGGTGGGACTCCTTGACCGGAAGACGGCTCGGGTCGGGGTCCCCGTAGATGGTGCCGCCGCTCGAGGCGAATACCACCTTGGTCGCTTCGCAGTGGCGCGCGCCTTCGATCACCTGGAGAGAGCCGATGACGTTGACCTCGGCATCGAAGACGGGGTCTGAGACCGAGACCCTGACGTCGGCCTGTGCCGCCAGGTGGAAGACGACCTCGGGGCGCCGCCGTCTCATCAACTCCACGAGGTCTCCCGAGCGTATGTCGAGTTGGTGAAAGGTGAAGCGGTGGCCGTGACCGCTGCGAGCCGCCGCAAGGTTGGCGAGGCAGCCCGTGGACAGGTTGTCCACCACGTCGACAGCGTGTCCCTCCGCCAGGAGGCGATCAACGAGGGTCGAGCCGATGAACCCCGCGCCGCCGGTGACCATCGTCTTCATGTGGACGGGGTCTTCATGTGGACGGGGTCTTCATGTAGGCGGGGTCTTCATGTAGGCGGGGTCTTCATGTAGGCGGGGTCTTCATGAACCTGGCGCCGCCTCGACCCGGCCGCTGCGAACGTGTGATCTAGGAGGTACGGACGCCCCGTCCGCGACCAGCGACAACTCGACCACCTCGGCGCCGGAACCGATCTCGGCGCGGCTTCCGATGACTGAGGCGCGCACCGTGGCGCCGCCGTACACCCTCACGCCGTCGAAGAGGACTGAGTCCTCGACCGTCGCGCCGGCCTCGACGCACACCCCGGCGCCAAGCACGCTGTGGCGGACCCGTCCTTCTCCGCTGGCACCGCTGTCGCTCGCGTAGCGGAGGTTGGCACTCAGGTACGTGGCGGGGGTGCCGGTGTCGACCCAGTCCGCATCGGAGGCCATCGCGAAGAGCCCGCCGCGTCTCACCAGCTCGGGAAAGGTCTCACGCTCGATGGATGCCGTGGCGCCTTCTGAAACATCGTCCAGAGCAGCCGGCTCGAGGACATAGGTACCGGCGTTGATCAGGTTGCTCGACGCCTCGCCAGGAGGCGGCTTCTCCACGAAGGCCTCCACCCTCCCATCGGCATCGGTCGCAACGACGCCGAAGGCCGATGGGTCCTCGACCGGGGTCAGCGCGATGGTTGCCACCGCAGCCACCGTCGAGTGAAACTGCACAAGGGCCCCGACGTCCAGTCCCGTGATCACGTCGCCGTTGACCACGAGGAAGGTCTCGTCGATACCGGCCTCGGCGGCAGCAAAGCGCACTGCACCGGCGGTGTCGAGGGGAGTCGGCTCGACGGCGTAGACCAGGCGTACGCCTGAGGCTCGACCATTGGGAAAGGCCTCCAGGAACGCGTCCGGCCGGTAGCCCAGCGCCAGCACCGCCTCTTCGACCCCATGTTCGACGAGCCGGTCGAGGACGCGCTCGATCATCGACCTCTCGGCCACCGCCAGGAGCTGCTTGGGGGTAGTGAGAGTGAGCGGGCGAAGGCGAGTGCCCTCCCCTCCCACCAGGACAACCGCCCTCACGGGGCAGGAGGGCTGCCGGTGGTGGGAGCGGGGGACGAGTTGCCGGGTGCGCCGGTCGTGGGAGCGGGGATGGGTGGCCCGACCGGGGTACCGGCGGGCGGCGTGCCCGGAGAAGTCATGGCCGGGGCACCCGAGTTGGGGGCGGCCGGGGCGCCGGTGGACGGCGTGGTCGGTGTGCCCGGTGCTGGTGTGCCCGGTGCTGGTGTCCCCGGTGCACCGGTGGGCGGGGCCGGGGCACCGGGGGCCGGGGCGGTGGGGGTCCCGGCGGCGTTGGGATGGGCGAGGTTCGCTGCCGATGGCGGCTTGGGAATGTTGGTGCCGGGCGGTACGAAGGCGATGGTGAGCAGCGCGCCGTTGACGGTCCGCAGTTTGCGGGGATCGCCAGTCACCAGTGTTCCCTTCTGGTCCACCAGGCTGGACCAGGTCTTGAGCTGGACCTTGCCTGGGATAGAGCCGCACTTGTCGCCGTTGGTCCACGTCCGTTGTCCCGGATAGTGCAGGGAGGTAGAGGTGAGTCCCAGCCCCGGGTACCCGGAGGCGAACCGGCCCAGGGTGGCATTGGTCCCGGTGTCGGCGCTCGACTGCGGCTCCACATGGATTAGCCCGTCACCGTGGGTGTGGATCCCGATCAGATTCGTCGGTTGGGGCAGGTTGGCCTGGATCTTGCCGCAGATGTCGAAGGCGACGGCCTCGTGCCAGTGGTCAGTAAAGGTGGGCGGAGTGGCCGGCGGCAGATGGCTGCGCTCGTACCGGCTGAACGCCACCGCGGTTACGCCCAGCACCACCACCACCGCCATGGTGGTGTACCACCCGACGGGCGTCTTGCCCCGACTGGATCGCCCCCCACCAGTGGCCGCCGCCCTTGCCACCTTCTTGCCTGCTGAGGCTCTACCCATGGTCGGGGACCAGTCTAGCGGCGACCGCTGGGGGGGATAGAAATGGATCGGCCCCCGCTGGCCCGGTCGGCTGGGGGCGCCGGCGGGCGGCGCCGGCGAGGGGCGGCAGGGCCGTTGGCCGGTCGCCGGGCGGCCTCGGCGGCCCGCTGGGCCCACGCCAACCCGACTCGGACCACCAGTCCCACCGCCACCAGGGGCAGGAGCAGGCGCCTCGGGCCAGTGGTGGTTCTCCATGCGAACCGTAGTATTGAGCAGTGGTGGGCCAGGATCATGCGATAGGGATGGCGATTGGTCGACACCCCCTGCTCGTGGGTGACCACCGCGGCCGGTTGGTAGCTCACCCGCCATCCCGCCTGCCCGGCCCGCCAGCAGAGGTCCACGTCCTCCAGGTACATGAAGTAGGACTCGTCGAAGCCTCCCAGCGCCTCCAGAGCCTGGCGACGGGCAAGAAAGCAGGCGCCTGACACCCAGTCGACTTGACGGGCGCCAGCATGGTCCCAGTCGAGCAGCTTGTAACGCCGACTGAAGCGGTTACCGGGCACCACCAGCCCGAGGAAGGCATGCCCGGCCGCGTCGACGAGTGACGGGAATGACCGGGCCGAGGGGTACAGGCTGCCATCGGGGTTCTCCAACCGGGGGCCGACGAAGGCCAACCGAGGGTCGGCGTCGAGGGCAGCCGTGAGCCTGGCAATGGCGCCCGGATGGACGACCAGGTCGGGATTGCACACCAGTACCATCTCGGTGCCCAGCCTGACCATGCCGCGATTTGCCCCTGCCCCGTAACCAGCATTACGAGAGCTGGCAAGGTAGACGACATCGGGATCGGAGGCGGCCAGGGCCCCAGCCGAGCCGTCCACCGAGGCGTTGTCGGCCACCACCACCTGGCGTACTCCCTCGGCCCGCAGGCTGCGCACGCATGCCAGCAGGACATCTCGGGCGTTGTGGTTGACAACGACGGCGCCCACCCGTCCAGCGTCGTGGGCGGGGCTCCCCGGCTCAACGAGCACGGCCGAGCTCCCGCCGGAACCAGCCGATGGTATTGGCCAGGCCGTCAGCCAGAGCGACCGTCGGCTCCCAGCCCAGTACCGACCGAGCCAAGGCGATATCGGGTCGGCGCTGCGCCGGGTCGTCGACCGGGAGCGGCTCACGAATGATCGCCGACTGCGACCCAGTCATCTCGATTACCAGCTCGGCCAGCTCAGCCACGGTGTGCTCCTCCGGATTGCCGATGTTGACCGGGCCGGCCAGGTTCGAGGCGAGCAGGGCGACAAGGCCAGTTACCTCGTCATCGACATAGCAAAAGCTGCGAGTCTGGGATCCGTCCCCGTACACCGTGAGGGGACGCCCGGTGAGAGCCTGAACCGCGAAGTTGGAGACCACCCGCCCATCGGAGGGCCTCATCCGTGGGCCATAGGTGTTGAAGATGCGGGCAATCCCCACGCCGATCCCGTGGGCCCGGTGATAAGCCATGGTAAGGGCCTCGGCGAATCGCTTGGCCTCGTCGTACACGCCCCTCGGTCCCACCGGATTGACATGGCCCCAGTAGTCCTCGGCCTGAGGATGCACCTGGGGGTCCCCGTAGACCTCACTGGTGGATGCCAACAGGAACCGGGCGCCCTTGTCCTTGGCCAGGCCCAGGCAATTGTGAGTGCCCAGGCTGCCCACCTTGAGTGTCTGGATGGGAAGCTCCAGGTAGTCGCGGGGAGAGGCGGGACTGGCGAAGTGCAGGACTGCGTCTACCGACCCGTCCACCCGTATGTGCTGGCTCACATCGTGGCGCAGCATCGAAAATCCCCTGGAGCCGTCAAGGTGGGCCAGGTTGGCCATGCTCCCGGTGACCAGGTTGTCGACCGCCACCACCTCGTCGCCCCGATCAAGGAGGCGATCGCACAGGTGCGATCCGAGGAACCCCGCTCCTCCTGTCACCACCACCCTCACGGCCGGATCCTCATGACCGCGCTGGTCACGACAGCACGGCTCACGGCAGTACGGCTCACGGCAATACGACTCATGGTCGGCCCATGCCCCAGTAGGCGAAGCCGCCCCGACGCAGGGCGCTGGCATCCAACAGGTTGCGGGCGTCGACGATGCTCCTGCGCTCCATCAGGTCTGCCACCTTGGAGAAATCGATCCAGCGGTAGTCATCCCACTCGGTGAGCACCACTAGGGCGGCCGCCCCTTGGCAGGCGGCGTACGGGTCGGCGCAGATCTCGACTTGCGCCAAGCCCTCCAAGGTGGCAGTGACGGTTGGGTCGTGGGCTCGCACGTGCGCGCCGCTGGCCAAGAGGCGACGGATGACCTCTATGGCCGGTGACCCCCGCCGGTCGTCGGTCCGAGCCTTGAAGGTCAGACCCCAGGCCGCCACCCTGACACCGTCCAGCGACCCACCGGCCGCCGTCGCCACCTTGGCCACCACCCGGTCGTGCTGCTCCTCATTCACCGCGATCACGCCCCTGAGAAGCCCGAAGTCGTAGCCCGCCTGTTCGCCGATGTGCACCAGGGCGCGGGTGTCCTTGGGGAAGCAGGATCCCCCCCATCCGGGCCCGGGTTTGAGGAACTCGAAGCCGATGCGCTTGTCGTAACCCATTCCCAGGGCCACCTCGCGGATGTCGGCTCCGACCGCCTCGCACAGGTTGGCCACTGCGTTGACGAAGCTCACCTTGGTGGCCAGGAAGGCATTGGAGGCGTACTTGATGGTCTCGGCCGAGGCCGGATCGGTGATGACCATCGGCGCCTGGACCTTCCCAAAGAGGGACGCCACCCGCATGGCGGCCGCCTGGTCGTCGCTGCCGATCACGATGCGGTCGGGATGGAGGCAGTCGTGCACCGCGGACCCTTCCCGCATGAACTCCGGGTTGGAGACCACGAACACGTCGGCGCGACCCAGGGCCTGCTCAACCACCCGAGTGGAGCCAACCGGAACGGTTGCCTTGTTGATGACCACCGCCTCGGCCTGCAGGGCTGGTCCGATCTCTTCGGCAGCAGCCACGATGTAGGACATGTCGGCCGACCCGTCCGGGCGTTGGGGAGTGGGAACGCAGAGGAACACGAACTCACCCTGGGCGGCGGCGCCTGCGGCCCCCAGCACGAAGGAGAGGCGACCATTGGTCAGGCCCTCCCGGACCAGCGCTTCCAGACCATCCTCGACTATGGGGATCCGGCCCCCGCTCAGCGCCTCGATCTTGGCCGGGATCACGTCGGCACACGTCACCCGATGGCCCAGATGGGCAAGGTAGGCGCCAGTGGCCAGTCCCACATACCCAGTCCCCACGACAGTGACCGCGCTCAATTGGCCACCATCTTCGATCGTGGCCTTGAGCGGCGCGCAGTACCCATTGACTCGCTCGGCTTCGCCTCGCTCATGTGGCCACCATCTTCGATCGTGGCCTTGAGCGGCGCGCAGTACCCATTGACTCGCTCGGCTTCGCCTCGCTCATGTGGCCACCATCTCCTTCACCAGCTGATCCAGGGAGTCCTTCCAAGTGGGGAGCAGGTCGTCCCCGGATAGCCGCAGGGCCGCGTTGTCCAGCACCGAGTTGGCCGGGCGAGGCGCCGGCCGGGATGGTTGCAGCTCAGCGGTAGTGATGGCCTCCACCCGGTCGGGATCGAGCCCTGCGGTAGCCAGAATGGCCCGGGCAAAGCCACACCAGGTGGTGGCACCCTGGTTGGTGACATGGAAGAGCCCAGGACGGCGGTCGGTTGCCAGGGCCCGGATGGCCGGGGCCAGGTCGGCGGTGAAGGTAGGGCACCCGTACTGGTCATCGACGAAGCGCAGGGGCACACCAGAGGTGGCCAGACCCAGCGTGGTGCGCACGAAGTTGGAACCCCGTCGCCCACCCAGCCACGACGTCCTCACCACGGTGGCACTGGGGTCGAGCTCTCGCTCGCCGGCCAACTTGGACCTCCCGTACACCGACAGCGGGTTGGGGTCGTCCCACTCGTTGTAGGCCCGGTCGGACCGGCCATCGAACACATAGTCGGTCGACACGTAGCACAGGTGGGCACCGACCCGGCGGGAGCCCTCATGCAGGTGACGGGTCCCCATGGCATTGACGGCAAAGGCCCTGTCGGGGTTGGTCTCACAGCCATCCACCGCCGTCCAGGCGGCAGTGTGGATCACCACGTCAGGTCTGATCCCGACCATGGCTTCCAGCACCATGGTCCGATTGGCGACGTCCAGGTCACCATGACTGGCCGCCACCACCTCGATGCCGGGGCTGGAGCTCATGCATTCGACCAGGTCTTGGCCGAGCGCACCCTTCGCCCCTGTGACCAGGATCCTCACGAGCCCGCACCCGCTCCGGCCAACCCGCCCGGGGGGCCGGGCGCCCGGCCGGGAGCACCAGCGCCGCCACCGGCCGTCCAGGCCGTCTCCCGCACCGGAGCCCGAAGAGCCAGAGGCTCCCACCACGCCCGATTGGCTGCGTACCACTCCACCGTGGACGCCAATCCCTCCTCGAAGCCGATCGAGGGCGCCCAGCCCAGCTCCCCAGTCAGCTTGGAAGAGTCCAGCAGGTAGCGACGATCGTGCCCAGGCCGATCGGCCACGATCGTCTTGAGCGCCGCCGGCCTACCGAGGGTGGCCAGCACGAGGTCGGCTACTTCTTCAATGCTCGCCTCCCGGCCGCTTCCCACGTTGTAGGTCTCTCCGATCCGCCCTCGCTCGAGCACCGCCCCCACCGCTGCGCAGTGGTCCTCGACGTGCAGCCACTCTCGTCGGTGGGTAGTGGAGGCGTACAGCGGTAGTGGGCGCCCCTCCAGGGCGTGGGTGGCGAACAGCGGGATGACCTTCTCGGGAAACTGGTATGGGCCGTAGTTGTTGCAGCAATTCGTTATGGTGACGGGCAGCCCGTAGGTCTGGGAGTAGGCCCGCACGGCATGGTCAGCACCGGCCTTAGAGGCGTTGTAGGGCGTACGTGGCCGGTAGGGCGACTCCTCAGTGAATGCCTCATCACTGTCGAGGGCCAGGTCACCGTAGACCTCACAGGTCGAGATGTGATGGAACCGGGCCACGCCCGCCCGCCGCGACGCCTCCAGCAGGGTTTGGGTGCCCAGCACGTTGGTGCGGAAGAACAGAGAGGGTTCAATCACAGCCAGGCTGTTGTGGGACTCAGCCGCAAAATGAACCACGGTCTGCACGGCGCGCTCCTCCAGAACGCCGAGGAGGGTGTCAAGGTCGGACACGTCGGCATGCACCAGGTCGACCTGGTTCTCCACCTCAGCCAGAGAGGCCCGGTTTCCCGCATACGTGAGGGCGTCGTAGACCACCAGCTCGTCGCCGGGGTGTGAGGCCAGCCAGTGACGCACGAAGTTCGATCCGATGAACCCGGCCCCGCCGGTAACGAGCATCCTCATCTGCCGCTCACGCTAGGTGGCGGGAGAGTGCGGGGTGAACGGCCGACCAAGCCCCAGCCAGTGGCTCAGCAGGCCCGGGGATCGTAGGGCTCGACAGTGGGGGCGGCCGGGGCTGGCGGGGCGGGTGCCGCCGATGCACCCGAGGCCGAAGTCCCCGGGCTGGACGTCGAAGCCGACCCACTGGAGTGAACCCCAGTAAAAGCGGTTCCAGTCACCAGGGCCAGGTCCGAGCCGTGAAGGTTGGGGTCGGCCTGGATGCTGGCCGAGCCGCCCAGCTCTGACTGAAGGAGCTTGGCCTGCGCCTCTTGGCCGGGGCCGTAGCGCACCACCGATGCGACGTGGCCCATGGTGGCGTTGTCACCCGTGCCGGCCACCTGGAAGCCGGCTGCCGCCACCTCGCTGGCCGCCCGATGGGCCTGGCCGGCCATGCCCGACCCGTTGAGGACCTGGACGGTGACCCCGCGGGGAGACACCTGGGGCACCGACGCCGGTGCCGAGCCGCCGGGGCTGCTCGGAACGGGCGGGTTGAGGAACTGGGAGATCACCTGGGAGTCCTGGGGCTGTCGGGGCACCAGCACAGCGCCGTACCCGGAGCGGGTCACCGGGATGGTGGGCAGGGTGTAGGTGACCAGGTCGTTGGGGCCGACCGTGCGGAAGCGGTTGACCAGGCCCAAGATGGTCCCGGTATCCAGGTTCTGGTCGACCTGCACGTCCTTCACAGCCTGGCCCACCAGGGCGTTGGCGGTGGCCGGGTTGCCCAGGCCCGACGAGATTGCCTTCTTCATCAGGACCCTGATGAACACGTGCTGGCGGCGGATGCGGCTCAGGTCGCCATTGCCGTCGAAGTGCCAGACCCCGTTCTCCAGGTACTCGAAATCCCGACTGCGGGCCACCGAGAGGGCGGCATTGCCGTTCAGATGGGTGCAGCCGGCCTGCGGGATGTTGAGACCCGAGAATTTGTCCTTGGAGGGAAACGGGAAGTACATGTTGATGCCCCCCACCGCGTTTACCAGGCCCTGGAAGCCATCAAAATTCATCTGTACGAAATGGTTGATGGGTATGGCGAAGTCGTCCTGGATGGTCTGGACCAACTGGTCGGGGCCGGCGTTGTAGGCCGAATTGATCCGGTTGGAGGACCTGCCGCCGGCGATGGGCACGAATAGGTCTCGGGGGAGGGACAAGATCGACGCCTGCTTGGATCGGGGGTCGATGTGGAGGATGAAGGTGACATCGCTGCGCTGGCCGACGACCTGGTTGGCGCTGCCGAACTGTGGAGACTGGCCGCGACCCAGGGTGGCACGACTGTCAGAGCCCACCACCAGCACGTTCGTGGGTGCGCCGGCGGCCGCGGCGGTGATATGGGCAATGGCCAGACGGTGGACCTGGTCCAGGCGTACCCGGAGGTAGACATAGGCCCCACCCAGGAGGAGTACTGCCACGGTCACCAAGGCGATGGCGCCCAACAGCGCCCGCCGGGGCCACCGGCGCGGACCCTGGGGAGGGCGGGGACGGCCCGGAGGGGGCAGTCCTGGGGCAGGAGGGGGGCCGCTGGGTCCGCCGGGACGCCGAGAAGGAGGCCCTGGGCGGCGGGCTAATGGGCCAAATCCCTTTGGGGATGCGGACTGACGACCCACCGGCGGCGGAGCCATCGGGCGCCGGGGAGCCGGCGGCGGCCCTGTCCGACGTCGGGGAGTTGGGGGCGCAGCGACCCGACCGGGGGTGCGCACCTGACCGACAACTGGACGGCGGGGCGCGGGCAGCGGCTCAGTGCCGCGACCAGGTGCCCGCAGTTGCCCCGAGACCCGGCGGGANNCCCGCCTCGACGGGGGCCGAGTGCAGGCGCACGGGATGAACCCGGGCAGACGGCGTAGGCGTCGTAGACCCTGCTCACAACAACCTCATGGTACCAGGAGGGTCCTGGCTAGAGTCGGCAGGTGGCCAGCGGTCGGGCCCAAACCGTCACCGGGAGCAGGGCCGGACATGAACCACGTCGCCCGCGCTGACCGGGCGTAGGCACACTCCGACGTCCACCAGCAGGTGGCCCTCGGTGGTCACATCGACGGCCGTGCCAGTGAAGCTCTCACCGACCAGCTCGACTCGGACCAGGCGGCCGAGGGTGCAGCACCGCCGCCGGTACTCGAGGGTCTGGGCCCGCTGGCCGGCCGGGGAGACCAGATCGTCACACCGGCGCTCCAATGACCTGAGCACTTCCACCAGTACCTGATCCCGGTCGACGGGATGGCCGACCAGCTGACGAAGTGATACCGCGGAGTCGCCGACCCCCTGGGAGTCAGCCGGTTCCTCCCCGGTTGCTGGCCAGTTGATGTTGACACCCGCCCCGACTACGACGCCGACCACCTGGGGGCCGTCGAGGTCTCCCTCGGCCAGCACGCCAGCCAGCTTGCGCTGGCCGTCAGTTACGTCATTGGGCCACTTGAGCCAGAGGGTAACCCCGGCCGCCACCTGGCAGGCGTCGGCCACGGCCAGGCCCATGACCATCCCGGCCAGGTGTAACTGGTCGACACTCAGCTCGATCCGCAGCAGGACCGACACCAGCAACGAGGTGCCCGCTGGAGCCAGCCAACTCCGGTTCATACGACCCCTCCCCCGCACCTGGTGGTCAGCCACCACCACTACTCCGTGGGGAGCACCGGCCTGGGAGAGGGTCAAGAGCTGACTGTTGGTCGAATCGATCGACCCGAACGAGCGAAGGTCGGCAAAGCGGGTCTCCCGGAGCTGCGGTCTGGCGTCGTCGCCGATCATGGCAGGGACCATATGGCCATGCTCCGCTGGCAGGGACCATATGGCCCTGCTGGGCGTGGCAGGATCCATCCGGCCATGTTGAAAAAGGTCCTGATCGCCAACCGGGGAGAGATCGCGGTCCGAGTCGCCCGGACCTGCCGGGAGCTGGGGATCGCCACCGTAGCCGTCTACTCGGACCTCGACCGAGGTGCGTTTCACGTCCGCATGGCCGACGAGGCGTACGCCCTGGGTGGCCAGCAGCCGGCCGACTCGTACCTCAACACCGAGGCAATCATGGACGCCGCCCGGCGTAGCGGGGCCGAGGGTGTCCACCCTGGATATGGCTTTCTATCCGAGAATGCCGCCTTCGCCCGAACCGTCTCTGCCCACGGCCTGGTCTTCGTGGGTCCCCCACCCGAGGTCATCGACCTCATGGGGGACAAGGTCAGTGCCCGGCGGGTAGCTGAGAGTGCCGGGGTGGCGGGGGTACCCGGCCGCTCCGAGACGGTCACCGACCCGGCTCAGGTGGTGGCCTTCGGTGACGAACTGGGTTGGCCGGTCGCCATCAAGGCGGCACATGGTGGTGGCGGCCGGGGCATGAAGGTGGTGGCTGGACCCGACGAGGTTGCCGCCGCGGTCGAGTCGGCCCAGCGGGAGGCCCTGGCCTGGTTCGGACGCCCCGAGATCTACCTGGAGCGCTACCTGGCGTGGCCCCGCCATGTGGAGATGCAGGTGGTGGCCGACTCGCAGGGCAACGTCATCTGGCTGGGAGAGCGGGACTGCTCGGTCCAGCGGCGCTACCAGAAGCTGCTGGAGGAGTGCCCGGCTCCCGACCTGCCCGAAGAGGTGCGCCAGGCTATGGGGCAAGCCGCGGTCACCGTCTCCCGGGCCTGCGCCTACGTCAGCACCGGTACGGTCGAGTTCCTCTACCAGGATGGCGACTTCTACTTCCTGGAGATGAACACCCGGTTGCAGGTCGAGCACCCGGTCACCGAGGAGGTCACCGGGTTGGACCTGGTGGCCCTTCAGTTGCGGGTGGCGGCCGGCGAGCCCCTCGGTCTGGCCCAGGAGGACGTCACCCGCCGTGGCCACGCCATCGAGTGCCGTATCAATGCCGAGGATCCGGCCGGCGGCCGCTTTCAGCCCTCCCCGGGAACTCTCACCCGCTTTCACCGGGCCGACGGTCCGGGGGTGCGGACCGATGCGGGCTATGAGCAGGGCGACACGGTGAGCCAGTACTACGACAACCTGGTGGCCAAGGTGGTGGCCTGGGGCCCGGATCGGGAGGCTGCCCGACGCCGCATGCTGCGGGCGCTGGGAGAGACCGGGATCGACGGGGTGTCCACCACCATCCCGGCCCAGATCGCCGTGCTGAGCCACCCTGACTTCATCGGAGTCCGGCACTCCACCAGGTGGGTGGAGGAAACCCTGGATTTGTCGGGCATCGCCCCGGGAGGCACCTCTCCCGGGGCTACCGCTTCGGCGGCAGTGGGAGCGCCGAATGCCCCGGGCGACAGCTCAGTGGGGACTTCACCAGACGCCGGCGATGCCGACGAGCGGGTTCTGCAGGAGGTACAGGCCGAGGTCGACGGGCGTCTTTACCAGGTCAGGCTCTGGGTCCCTCGATTGCCGGAGTGGCCTGGCCCAGCTGCCGCCGAACGGGTCGGCGGGAGGCGCCAAGCTGGGGGACGGGGGCGGCCGGCGCCCGCCGGGCGGGGTGAGGGACCGGCTGGCTCAGGCCAGGTCACCGCGCCCATGCAGGGTACGATCATTCAGATCCTGGTGGCCAGCGGCGACTCTGTTCAGATGGGCCAGGCCGTATGCGTGCTCGAGGCAATGAAGATGGAGAACACGCTGACCGCTCAAAGGGACGGGACGGTGGCCGAGATACGGGTGTCCGTCGGCGACACCGTGGGTGCCGGCGATGTGGTGGCGGTGATCGAGTAGTAGAACCAGGGGATGGACGCGTCCTCGTCGGCCTCAGTGCCAGCCCAGACCTCAGTGCCAGCCCAGGCCTCAGTGCCAGCCAAGGCGAGTGCCCGCCGGTCGATCGACGCCGCAAGGGATGCCCTGGTCGATCTCAGCCACACCATCCACGGCCACCCCGAGGTGGCCTTCGAGGAGGAGATGGCGTCGGCCTGGGTGGCCGACGCCTTGGAGGTGGGTGGCTTCTCGGTCGAGCGGGGTGTCTGCGACCTACCGACGGCGGTAGTGGCCACCGTCGGTAGCGGCCCTCTCACCGTGGCCATCTGTGCCGAGTACGACGCCCTGCCCGGGGTTGGCCACGCCTGCGGCCACAACATCATCGCCGCCGCCGCGGTGGGAGCCGGCCTGGCCCTGGCTCCGCTGGCTGACGACCTGGGGCTGACCGTCAAGGTGCTGGGCACGCCGGCCGAGGAGGGCGGTGGCGGCAAGCAGCTCATGATCGAGAAAGGCGCGCTCCAAGGCATCGACGCCGCGCTGCTGGTCCATCCCACCTCGCACAGCGTCGTGAAAACGCAGGCCTTGGCCTGCGAGCACTACGACGTGNNAAGATCCTCATGCTGGAGCGAGGCGCCTTTGCGGACGTGAGCGCGGCCATGATGGTCCATCCGGCGCCGGTCGAGGCCGACCACATGCCCTGCCTGGCGGTGGCCAACTTGGACGTGCACTACACCGGCCGGGAGGCCCACGCTTCGGCCTTTCCCGAACGGGGCATCAACGCCGCCGATGCGCTCACCGTCGCTCAGGTGGCCATCGGGCTCCTGCGCCAGCATTTCTCCCACTCCGACCAGGCCCACGGGATCGTCATCAAGGGAGGCGACGCCCCCAACGTGGTACCGGCCCATACGTCGGGGAGGTTCCTGGTGCGGGCGGCCGACCTGGAGGCGCTGGGAAGGATCGAGCCACGGATACGGGCGTGCTTCGAGGCGGGGGCAGTGGCGACCGGCTGCCAGGTGGAAGTGGGGCTGGTCAGCCCCCGCTACTCCCAGTTCGAGCCGGACCAGGCCATCACCAACGCCTATCGCCGCAATGCGGAGGCCCTCGGGCGCTCACTCCCGGGCCCGGCCAACCTCACCTCGACCGACACCGCCCGGCCCATGGTCGGGTCCAGCGACAACCCCCGGCCCTTGGCCGGCTCGACGGATATGGCCAACGTGTCGCTGGCCATACCGTCCATCCATCCCATGCTGGGGATCGACTCTGGCGGAGCCACCAACCACCAACCCAAGTTCGCGGCTGCCTGCGTGACTGCCTCAGCCGACAGGGCGGTCGTTGATGGGGCCATGGCCATGGCCTGGACCACGCTCGACCTGGCCACTGACCCAGATCTGCGCTCCCGCCTGCTATCTGGCCCCTGACCGAGGCGCTCGCTACTCGGCCGCCTCGGCCAGTGCCTCGGCCAGGGCCGGGTGGACCAGCAGGCTCTCGGCGATGTCACTCACCCGTAGGTGGGCCGATACGGCCAGGGCCAGCACGGAGATGAGCTCCGACGCCCGATCTCCCACGATGGAGCCGCCCAGGACCACGCCGGTAGCCGGATCGGACACGATCTTGACGAATCCCCGTGCGTCACCGTCGATCAGGGCGCGGGCGTTGGCCGAGAAGGGCACCTTGGTCACTCGGATCTTGCGACCCAGGGCGAAGGCCTCGGTCTCGGCCAGGCCGACGTCTGCTATCTCAGGCTCGGTGAAGATGGCGCTGGCCGCCTTGTCGTAGTCCAGGTGGCGGTGCTGGCGGGTATGCAGGCCCATGACGTGCTCAGCCACCTTGCGGCCCTGGGTAGAGGCCACCGAGGCCAGGGGCAGCTTGCCCGAGAGGTCGCCGGCGGCGTAGATGTGGGCCACGCTGGACTGACAATGCTGGTTGATCGGGACGTAGCCCCCCTTGTCGACCAGGACTCCGGCAGCATCCAGACCCAGGCCGTAGGAATTGGGCACCGACCCGATGGCCAGCAGGGCATGGCTGCCCCGGATGGCCCTCCCGTCGTCGCAGCGAACTACTACCCCATCCTCACCTCGGCCGTCCTCCGTCACGTCGATGCCCACCGCCCTGGCCCCCTTGCAAAGGGCAACACCGCTCGCCAGGAAATCGGCCTCGAGGGCGGCGGCCACCTCGGGATCCTTGTAGGGGAGGACCTGGTGGCGACTGACGATGAGGGTGACCCGGGCGCCAAACGAGCGGAACATGTGGACGAACTCGACTCCGGTCACGCCCGAGCCGATCACCACCAGGTGAGTCGGGATCTCCCTCGGCGGATATGCCTGACGGGTGACCAGCACCCTCTGGGCGTCTACCTCCGCCCAGCCCGGCACCCGGGGCCGACTACCGGTGCACAGGAGCACGGCGTCGGCCTCCAGGTTGACCGAGCCACCCGGCGAGTCCACCGTGACCCGGTGCGGCCCTTCGAGGGTGGCCGTGCCCCCGATGACCCGAACCCCCTGACTGGCCAAGAGGCCGACCACCGCGCCCTCCAGGTGACCAGTGATGGACCCAATGCGCCTGCGCAGGCTCTCGAGGTCGAGGTACGCTCCCGGACCGGCCAGGCCCATCGTTTCGGCCCGGCAGGTGAGGGCCATCACCGCGCCGGTGGCGATCATGGCCTTGGAGGGGATGCAGTCCCACAGGTTGGCCGCTCCTCCCATGATGTCCCGCTCGACCAGCGTCACCTCGGCCCCCAGTCGGGCGGCATGGGTCGCCGCCTGCACCCCGGCCGGGCCGCCTCCGATGATGACGAATCGCACGGCCACGCCAGACGAGGCTAACGGTCAGCCCGTGGAGCCGGGGACGCAGTTGGCGGTTTGGGTGGGAGGGCTCGGCGGATTCAGTGAGCGTGGGGCATGCAGAGGTCGTCGTACTCGGCGATGACGATCTCGCCGGCATCTGGTCCGCAGGCCGGGCAGGCAGGGTCGCGCTGCACCTTGAACGTCCGGAAGGCCTGCTCCAGCGAGTCGTAGTGCAGCAACCTGCCCACCAGGGGGTCACCGAGATCGAGGAGCAGCTTGACCGCCTCCAGGGCCTGGATGGAGCCGACGATGCCGCAGAGGACTCCGAGCACCCCGGCCTCGGCACACGACGGAGCCAGCTCGGGGGGCGGAGGCTCGGGGATCATGCATCGGTAGCACGGTCCCACATAGGGACGAAAGACCGTGACCTGGCCCTCGAATCGGAAGATCGACCCGTGCACCACCGGGATCCGCTTGATCAGCGAGGCGTCATTGACCAGGTACCGGGTCGGGAAGTTGTCGGTCCCATCGACGATGACGTCGTAGCCATCGATGATGTCCAAGACGTTGTCGGCACCCAGACGCACGTCGTAGGTGACCACATTGACATCCGGGTTCATGGCCGTGAGGGTCTTCTTGGCCGAGTCGACCTTACGCTCGCCTATCCGGTCCATGTTGTGCAGGATCTGGCGCTGGAGGTTGGAGGCGTCGACCTCGTCCATGTCGATGATGCCGAGAGTTCCCACGCCGGCGGCCGCCAGGTACAGCGCTGACGGCGAGCCCAGCCCCCCGGCGCCCAACAGCAGCACCTTGGCGTCCAGCAACTTGAGCTGACCAGCCTCCCCCACCTCGGGGAGCAGGAGGTGTCGTTGGTAGCGGTTGCGCTGCTCAGCCGTGAGGACCTGGGGCGTCTTCCAGGGCCGGCCCTCGTCCTTCCACTTGTTGAAGCCCCCAGCCAGGGAAGCGACGTTGGTGTAGCCGAGGCGGGAGAGTGTCTGAGCGGCGAAGGCCGAACGGGCCCCGCTGGCGCAGTACGCGACGATCGGCTGGTCGTGATCGGCGATCCTAGACTCCACCTGGCTCTCCAGAAAGCCCCTCGGAATATGAAGGGCGCCCGGGACGGCACCCTGATCGTGCTCGTCGGGCTCGCGGACGTCGAGGAAGACGGCCTCCTCCAGACGCCCCTCGGCCCCGGCCGGGTCAACCTCACGGATCTCGGACTTGGCTTCGGCCAGCAGCTCTCTGAATGTGGGCATGGGGGGCACCTCGGGAAGAGTGGAATTTCGCTGAGTAAAACCCTACCGCGGGAGTCATCATTCCCTCATGGACCTCGACCAGGTAATCGCCAGGCGCCGCATGGTGCGCAACTTCGCTGACCGGGCCGTCCCGCCCGAGTTGGTGGACCGACTCCTGGAGAGGGCCACGCACGCCCCGTCAGCCGGCTTCACCCAGGGTTGGGCGTTCCTCGTGCTGGAGGGGCCGGGGCAGACGGCGGTGTTCTGGGAGGCCACCTCGGACCGCGAGTGGCGGCAGGCAGATCCGGCAGTGATGCGGGCGCCGGTGGTGGTGATCCCTCTGACCTGCCCCGGCAACTACTTCGACCGTTACGCCGAACCCGACAAGGCCCAGCCCGACCAGGCCCAGCCCGACCAGGCCGCCGCCGGCCTCGGTGATCCCCGTTCCTGGGCCGTGCCGTACTGGTTGGTGGACGCCGCCTTCGCCACCATGCTGATCCTGTTGGGGGCGACCGATGCCGGGCTGGGGGCGCTGTTCTTTCGCCTTCACCGGAGCACAGAGGAACTGCTCGGCGGCCTCGGCGTCCCGGAGGGATGGGTGCCCATCGGTGCCATCGCCCTGGGTTGGCCGGCGCCGGACCGAGCCTCCCCCTCGTTGGCCAGGGGCCGGCGTCCGTTGGATGAGGTGGTTCACCGCGGCCGCTGGTAACGGGCTCAGTCGTGGGCGGACTGGGTGGTCGACCGCGGATACTTGACATCCGGAGACCAGTAGCAGGATACTAAGTTCGTGAATCTCTCCAGACTGATGGTGCTGGGGGTGCTGGCTGAGCGGGGGCCTATTCACGGCCACCAGATCCGCCGTCATGCCGAGCTGACCAATGTGGAGGCATGGGGCGGGGTGTCGGTGGGTTCGCTGTATCGAGAGCTGCACCACATGGAGGACGAAGGCCTGGTGGAGCCGGTGCGCTCCGAGCAGGTTGGGCGGCGCCCGGCCCGCACGGTCTATGCCATCACCCACGAAGGCTGGCTGGAGCTGCATGTGCTGCGTGAGCAGGCGGTCAAGGAGATGCGCTATGGGCCAGATCCCCTGGGCGTGGCCCTGCAATTCGGCGGCTTCGCCGATGACCGTGACCACCTGGCCGAGCTGCTCCGCCAACGGCGCCATGGGATCGCCAATGCCCTCGAGTCGCTGGGGGCGGAGCGGGGGCGGCTGGTGGCCAAGGGGTACATTGACAACACGACCGCCGCGGTGTTTCGTCGGGGCGAGGTCCACTTGGCGGCCGAGCTGGCCTGGCACGACGAATGCGCTGAGGCCCTTGTCGGAGAGGGAGCAGGCAGGCCATGACCAGCACCGGCACCAAGCCACCTGCGCATGCGCCTGCCCCGGCTATCGCCATTGAGGGCCTCCGCAAGGTCTACCCCGGTTCCAAAGGACCCAGGGCTGCTGGCCCTGTCACTGCCGTCGATGGCATCGACCTGGAGGTGGCACCCGGTGAGGTGTTCGGCCTGCTCGGCCCCAACGGCGCCGGCAAGACCACCACCGTGGGCGTATGCACCACCCGCATCCGCCCCACCGCCGGACAGGTCAGGGTGGTCGGCCTCGACGTCACCACCGACCCGGCGCGGGTCAAGCGCTCCATTGGCGTGGTCACCCAGTTCAACACGCTGGACCGCCAGTGCAACGTCTGGGAGAACCTCTACCTTCACTGCCGCTTCTTTGCCATGGGGGCCAAGGTGGCCAGGGAGCGAGCAGACGAGCTCCTCGTCATATTCCACCTCTCCGAGCGAGCCAAGGCATCGGTGTACGCCCTGTCGGGGGGGATGGCCCAGCGCCTGCAGCTGGCCAAGGCGGTGGCCCACTACCCCAAGGTGCTGTTCCTGGACGAGCCGACGGCCGGCCTCGATCCCCAGAGCCGCCTGTCGCTGTGGGACCTGGTGCGCGACCTCAAAGCCTCGGGTACCACGGTGCTGCTCACCACCCACTACATGGAGGAAGCTGACGCCCTGTGTGACCGGGTGGCCATCATCGACCACGGCCAGGTACTGGCCTGTGACCGGCCCGGCCCGCTGAAGCGATCTCTGGGCGCCGACACCGTGGTGGAGCTCGCCCTCACCGGGGACCCCTCGCCCGTCGCCGCCCACCTGAGCACCATCCCCGGCGTCTCGTCGGCTGAGCCGACCGCCGACGGCCTGCGGGTGATGGCGTCGGGGGCCGATGGCGTGGTGGCCCAGGTCATGGAGGCCGCCCTGCCCGCCGGCCTGCGCAACCTGAGCGTCACCGAGCCAACCCTGGAGACCGTGTTCATAGCCCTGACTGGCAGGGACCTCCGTGAGTGAAGTCGGCGCCCTGACCGCACCAGTCCCTCCGCCCACCACCAGCGGCCCGGCCGAGCTGGGCCCCTCGGTCTCGGCCGGGGCCTTCTGGGGGCTGCTCAACCGGGACCTGCGGGTCCTGCTGCACAACCTGGGCCAGGCCATTGGCCAGACCGTCACCCAGCCCCTCCTGTTCGTGTTCGTATTCGCCTACGTGTTCCCCAAGATCGGCCAGGGCTTCACCGGCGGCTCGGCCAAGGTCAGCTTCGCCACCATCCTGGTCCCCGGCCTGGTGGCCGTGTCGGCTCTGTTCACCGGCATCTCGGCGGTGGCACTACCCCTGTCGGTCGAGTTCGGCTCCACCAAGGAGATCGAGGATCGGGCCATGGCGCCCCTTCCGGTATGGGCGGTGGGCGCCGAGAAGGTGATCTTCGGGGCCTGCCAGAGCCTGTTCTCGGCCCTGCTGGTCTTCCCCCTCGCCTACTTCATCCCGGCCACATCGGTCTCGGTGCATGTGCACTCCTGGCCGCTGGTGGTGGGGATGGTCCTGCTGGCCTGCCTGACCTCGGGGGCCCTCGGCCTGGTCCTCGGCTGCCTGGTCAAGCCCCAGCACATAGGCCTCATGTTCGGCCTGTTGGTGATCCCGCTCAGCTTCCTCGGCTGCGTCTACTACCCCTGGGCGGCGCTCCACTCGGTCCGCTGGCTCCAGGATCTGGTGCTGGTCAATCCCCTCGTGTACCTCTCCGAAGGCCTGCGGGCGGCCCTCACCCCGGCCATCCCCCACATGGCCCCGGGCGCCTTCCTCGGCGTGGGCGTCGCCATCTTCCTCGTCCTGTTCCTGGCCGGCCTGCGCCTCTTCATCCGGCGCGTCGTGACCTGAGGTTTCGGCAAAATATCCCTGGTGCCACGACCCGGCCCCCGGCCACCCTCGAGGGTTCCCGTCTCCGCCAGAAGGCTCCGCGTCCCTCTTGACGAGATTGAAATAGCATGAAAGACTCTGGGAGACCCAGTACCGTACTTGGAGGAGTCGTCGTGAGCCCGCTGAGCCTGTCCCCGGCCGCCACCACCGTGCGCATCGTGGCCTGGACCGATCCGGTGATCGACGCCCTGGGCCACGATCCCCGGTCTCACTACGTGGAGACCTACTGGCTGAGCATCCTCGGCCCGTCGACCACCTGGCTGATGCGCCGGGTGGCCGCCGGCCTAGAGGCGGCGCCTGACGGCTACGACCTGGACCTGGCCGAGACGGCCCGTAGCCTGGGCCTGGGTGACCGGGGCGGGCGCCACTCGCCCTTCGTCCGAGCGCTGGGCCGCTGCGTCCAGTTCGAGGTGGCCCAGGAGCGCGGACCTTTGGAGCTGGCCGTCCGGCGACGCCTCCCGCCGCTCAACCGGCGCCAGGTCCTGCACCTGTCGCCGACGCTGCAGGCCCAACACCAAGCCTGGCAGGAGGGCCAGTTACGCCGGCCCAGTGCCGAGCACCTGCGCCGGCGGAGTCGCCAGCTGGCCCTCTCCCTGTTGGAGCTGGGAGAAGATGTCGAGACGACCGAGCGCCAGCTCATGCGCTGGAGCTTCCACCCAGCGCTGGCCCGAGAGGCGGCCGCCTGGGCCTGGGAGCGCCACCGGGGGGGGCAGCCAGGTAGCGGAGGCCGCCGGATAACAGCTTGACCACTGGGAGACCGCCTTCATGGTCTGGCCGAGCAGTCGGGCGAATAATGCGAGACTGGGTTGGTGACCAACGAGAATTTGAGGCCTGAGACGGATGACCTGGCCGAGACGTTCGCCGAGGTGGCCCGGACCCTTCGGGCCGAGCGGGCGGAGCAGGGAACGCTGGACAAGATCGTCGAGCTGGCAGTGAAGACCATCGACGGTTGCGACCATGCCGGCATCACATTGGTGGAGTCCGGCCAGGTGCGCACGCCTGCGGCCACCGACGAGATCCCCCGCCAGGTGGACGCCATCCAGTACGAGACGGACGAGGGGCCCTGCCTCGACGCCATCCGTGAGCATGACGTCTTTCAGACCGACGATCTCCTGCAGGAGACCCGCTGGCCCAACTTCGCTCGGCGGGCCGCCGAGGAAAGCGGGGTGGCCAGCATGTTGTCGTTCCGGCTGTACATCCAAGAGGACACCATGGGCGCCCTCAACCTGTACTCCATGACCAAGGCGGGCTTCGATGCCGAGGACCGGGCGGTGGGCGCCATCTTCGCCGCCCACGCCGCGGTGGCCATGTCGGCGGCCCGCCAACAGGACCAGCTGGAGCAGGCGATCAAGACCCGAGATGTGATCGGCCAGGCCAAGGGCATCCTGATGGCCCGCCAACACGTCAGTGCCGACGAGGCCTTCGACCTGCTGCGCCAGGGCTCGCAACGCCTCAACATCAAGCTGCGAGCCCTGGCCCAGCAGGTGGCCAACGACGCCAGCCAGGAGCCGGGACCGCCTCCATCCTCCGCCTAGGGCGCCCTCCGGTTGGTGATGATCAGCGCTGGCCCAGGCCCGGGCCGGAGGGGGACAGGGCCGGAGCCGGCAGGTCAGGTGGTTTGAGAAACGCCGGCGGATTGTCCAGGTCGACCATGTCCAGCGGGTCGGTGGCGGCCGCGTCTCGCCGGGTGAGTGGGGGGAGGTTCCACTTGCGCTCGATCAGCTTGAGGGCGCTGGTGTGGTCGAAGGTGGTGGAGCAGACGTAGCCGGCCTTGGAGTACGGCGAGACGACCACCGCCGGGACTCTGAACCCCAGGCGGTCGTAGCGACCAAGGTCGGAGTCAACCGCCTGCAACTGGTCCCACTTGCCTGTCTTCTCCAGCACCCAGCGCAGCGGGCCCCTGGCTTGGGACAGGCTTCTCGGCGCCATCTCGTCTGGTTCTACGGTCGCCGGCGGGGGGACATGGTCGTAATAGCCTCCGTGCTCGTCATAGAACCAGATGAGCAGGGTATGGGGCCAACCCTGACCGGCCATGACGGCGTGGATCACCTTGGCCGCGAACTGCTCCCCCAGCTGAATGTCCTGGGGGTTCTCCTCCGAGCTGGCCTGGAAATCGGGGTCCACCACGCTCACCGCCGGCAACCTGCCGGCCGCCGCGTCGGCCCAGAACCGGTCGATGCTGCGCAGGTGGCGCAGGCAGCGCCACACACCCACCGGGTACAGGTCGGCCGTGAATTGGATGTTGCCCCTGACGGCATCCAGCAGGGTCGGCAGCGCCTTACCCAGACTCAGGCCCACCCTGCGCAGGCCGCGCAGGCCGCCCGCGCCCAGCAGGCGTTTCGACAGCACCCGCCAGGTGGTCACGTGGTGATAGTTCACCCAGGAGATGCCGTGGCGGTCCAGTAGGTCGAAGATCGTCCCCGTTCGGGGGTAGTCAGCCATGCTCAAGGGCATGTCGTCGATCAGGCCATTGGCGGTGGCCGCCATCAAGAACCGCCGATTGGGGAAGGTCGGGCCCAGACAGGAGCTGAACCATCGGTCGGCCAGCGCAAAGGTACGGGCCAGGCCGGCGTAGAACGGCAGGTCCTCCTTGGTCCAGTAACCCATGCCCAACGCCGGATCCGCACCAGACGCCGTCTGCTCCACGCTGCGGGCGAACCCGTCGTTGGCCCCGCCGTCGAACTGGGCGTGGCTGGCGTTCCAGCTCTGGGACGGGACGCCCACTTGCTGGCGGGTGGAAGCGAAGCGGTGGGAGCTGACCTCTGAGCCGTCGGTCCGAGGGTTGCTCGACGTCGGCCTCCCGTCCGGGCCGACCGGTAAGCCGTCTCCGTGGCCCAGAGTGCCCAGATAGTTGTCGAACGAGTGGTTCTCCATCATGAGCAGGACGATATGGCGAATCTGTGGAAGCCCCTCCGTGCCGGCGGGGACCAGCGGGTCGGGTCGTCTGGTGGCGTCGTCGCTGACGTCGCGTCGGCGCAGGTGCCATCTGGCCAGGGTCCGGTCCACCGCCTTGAGCATCCGGGCATCTTGGCATGGGACGCCACCATCGTTCTCCCGTTACGCTGGGAACGTGGCGAAGGTGGCTGAGGCACTGGCGCCACTGGTGCATTTGCTCTTGGGGCCCGACATCTCGGTCCACGTTCGGCTCTGGGATGACAGCACCCTGGGCGACCCGGCCAGCCCGGCCACTGTTGTGGTGCGCACTCCTCATGCCCTGCGCCGTATCCTCTACCAGCCCAACGAGCTGGGCTTCAGCCGGGCCATAGTGACCGGGGAGATCGAGATCGAAGGGGATGCCTTCTTCGCCCTGAGGGCCCTGGACGCTGCCCCTCCTGAGCTGCGCATCGGCGTGCGGACCTGGGCCACCACCCTCAAGGCCACGGCTCGCCTGGGTGTGCTGGGACCGCCTCTGCCTCCACCCCCCGAGGAGGCACGATTACGGGGGGGCGCCCACTCCAAGTCCCGGGACGCCGTCGCCATCTCCCATCACTACGACGTCGGCAACCAGTTCTACCGGTTGGTGCTGGGACCCAGCATGACCTACT
Source organism: Acidimicrobiales bacterium (assembly GCA_003244275.1). GTDB lineage: Bacteria > Actinomycetota > Acidimicrobiia > Acidimicrobiales > QHCF01 > QHCF01. The sequence continues at coordinate 6,697 of QHCF01000223.1, read as the reverse complement.
CCTGCGCCCGCTTCGTCGATCCCAGCGTCTCGCTGGAGGAGGCCCAAGCGGCCAAGTACGAGCTCATCTGCAACAAGCTGGGTCTGCGGCCCGGCCTGCACCTGCTGGACGTGGGCTGCGGGTGGGGGGGGATGGCCCGTCACGCCGCCACCCATCATGGCGTCTCGGCCGTAGGCGTAACCCTGTCAACCCAGCAGCAGGAGTGGGCGGCGCAGCGGGTCGGCGAGGAGCACCTGGGCGAGCAGGTGGAGATCCGCCTCCAGGACTACCGGGACCTCGGGGGGGAGCGCTACCACGCCGTCTCCAGCATCGGGATGTTCGAGCACGTGGGCAAGGCCCGCCTCGGCCAGTACTTCGACGTGCTGTTCGCTCTGCTGGAGCCGGGGGGCCGGCTCCTCAACCACGCCATCTCCACGCCGGGCGGGACTGACTACGACGACACCTCGTTCCTGTTGCGCTATGTCTTTCCCGACGGCGAACTCCAGGACGTGGCCACCGTGGTGGCGGCCATGCAGGCTGCGGGCTTCGAGGTGCGAGATGTCGAGGCCCTGCGGGAGCACTACGCCCTCACCCTGCGCCGCTGGCTGGACAACCTGGAGGCGCACTGGGAGGAGGCGGTGGCGTTGGTGGGGACGGCTAGGGCCAGGATTTGGCGGCTCTACATGACCGGCTCGGTACTCAGCTTCGAGAAGGGCGAGATCAGCATCCACCAGATCCTCGGAGTGAAGCCGGCGAGCAACGGCGCGTCCAGGATGCCCCTGACCCGCGCCTCGTTCGCCTGAGCACAGCGGCCGGGCTTCAGGTCGGCCCGGCCGGGGCCTCCATACAGCGGCAGCCCCGGTCCCCGACAGTGGCCGCGTGCTCGATGCCGGGGGGAAGATCCAACCGGTCGCCGGGTCCGAGGGCCAAATCCCCGTCCTGGCGGGTGTGGAACACGATGCTTCCCTCCACGCAGTACAGCGCCTTGTGATAGGTGTGGTCATGCCAACCGTAGCGGTCCCCCGGACCGTTGCCCCACGATCTCGGCTCCAGGCCCTCCGAGCGCATCCGCGCCTCGATCTCGCCACCGCTGGGCGCCGGTCCCAGGGCACGCTTGACTGATGCAGCCAAGTGGGACCGCTCAGGCCGTCGGAGGCCCGGCAGGCACCGGCCCGGGTCCAGCCGTCACCGGTCCGGCGGCCACTGGATCAGCGCCTGCGCCATCCGAGTGGGTTTCGGCCGGGGAGGCACCGCTCGCACCATCTGACCCGGTGGCTGGCGTCGCCACCCTCGGCCCGCGCTGGCCGCGGTCGGGCGCCCCCCGATCAGATCCCGAGGCGGTGTCCGAGTCCCCATCCCGGCGGGGGCCGCGCCCGGGACCGCCCGGCCCCGATCCCCGGCCCCGGCCGCTGGGCCGATCGCTCACCGTACGCTGGGTATAGGGCAGGAGAGCCATCTCCCGAGCCGTCTTGATGGCCACCGCCACGTCCCGCTGGTGCTGGGCGCAATTGCCCGTGACCCGCCGAGCCTTGATCTTGCCCCGGTCGCTCATGAAGCGGCGCATCACCGCCACGTCCTTCCACTGCACCAAGGTATGGTCCTGGCAAAAGGCGCATACCTTGGGCTTGCCCCGGCGCCCGAGATCCTTTGGAGTGCGCTTCTTGCCGCGGTCGCGGTCGTTGTTGCGTGCCATATAGGTACACTTTAGCCAGCCATTACAGCCTGGTCAGCCACCAGGGACCCGGCCCTACAGAAGGATCGCCATGACGCCGCCGGAGGAGACCCACGAGGTCCGCCTCTCTGGTGCCCCCGATGCCGGCGTGCCCCGATGGATCAGCACCGGCGCAGCCTGGTCGTGGCGCCTGCTGCTGATTGCCGCCGCCCTGTTCGTCGTCGGCCATGCCTTCGACAAGCTGCGGGTGATCATCATGCCCATCGTCGTGGCTCTGTTCCTTTCCACCATCCTGGTGCCCCCCGCCCGATGGCTGTGCCGGCACCGCTTACCGCCCCTCCTGGCCACCTGGGTCGTCTTTCTCTGCGGGATCGGAATAGTGGCCGGTATCATCGTCGGCCTGCTTCCCACGGCCGAGCATGAGTTCACCAAGCTGGGGCGAGAGCTGTCAGCGGGCATCAAGCAGGCTGAGCACTGGGTCGAGACAGGGCCGCTGCACATCTCCCATCAGCAGGTGAACAGCTATGTGGGCAAGATCGGCCAGGAGGTCAGATCGAATGGCGGCAAGATCGCCCAGGGGGCGATCTCCGGGGCGACTCTGGCCGTCGAAGTGGTGGCGGGCATCCTACTCACCCTGGTGATCACCTTCTTCTTCGTCAAGGACGGATCCCGTATTGGCCAGTGGGCGCTGGGCCTGGCCAGCGAGGAGCGGGCCGTCGACCTACGGGTCATCGGCGCTCGAGCCTGGACGACGCTGTCGGGCTACGTCAGGGGCACGGCCGCCAACGGACTGGTCAACGCCACCCTCATGACCATCGGCCTGTTGCTCATCGGAGTACCCCTCGTGCTGCCCATCGCCCTGTTGACCTTCTTCGGCGGCTTCCTGCCCATCGTGGGAGCGATTGCCGTGGGCCTGCTGGCCATCCTGGTCGCCCTGGTGGCCAAGGGCGGGATCGCCGCCCTGCTGGTGTTGGCCCTGACCGTCGTCATCCACCACGCCGAGGGTTACCTGGTCGGCCCCCTGGTGCTCGGCCGGGCAGTCAAGCTCCACCCCCTGGCCGTGCTGCTATCGCTGTCGCTGGGTGGGGTGCTGGCTGGGATCCTCGGCGCCTTCCTGGCCGTGCCGGTGGTGGGAGTGGCGGCGTCCATCGTCGCCTACATGCGGGAGAAGTCAGCCGCCGAGCAGCAGCCCGAGCAGCAGGGCAAGCTTGGCGAAGTGGTCATTCCTACTCCGGAGCTGCCCGGTGACGGTCCGCCACGGGTAGCACTGAGCGACAGTGGCCGCTTCGAGTGAGGACCGATACGCCCATTTTCGCGACATCGAAGTAACCTCCTGACGTGGACCACGCCCCGCGCCTCACCGGCCTGGCTCGCGCCGCGGCGATTGCTCTCGGGGTGGTAGCCGTGGCCGGTTGCACCTCGTCGTCACCGGCCAAAGCAGGCGATCCGCGGGCGCTGCTGACCAAGGCCAAGTCCACCCTGGACGCCACTTCGGCGATTCACTTCACCCTCTCCAGCTCGGGCGTCGGGGGGAGCGGCCTGGCTCTGGTGGGAGGAGCGGGGGATGTGGCCCGCCCGGCCGCCTTTCGGGGGACGCTCATGCTGAGCCAGGGGGGAGCCAGCCTTGACGTCAAGGCGATCTCGGTCGGGGGCAGGGTTTACGCCCAGCTGCCGTTCACCAACGGGTACACCGTGGCCAAGCCCTCCGAGTTTGGCGTGTCGGACCCCGCCCGGCTCATCGATCCCAACACCGGCATCACCAGCCTGCTCACCTCGGTCAACAGCGCAACCCCAGCACCCTCGGACCGCTATCAGGGCGAAACGCTCGACGAGGTGAGCGTGACCCTGCCAGCGGCCAGGGTGGCCTCGGTGCTGGACACCACCCAGCGCTCAGGAGAGGTCAGGGGCACCATTGGGATCGATCCGACTTCGGATCAGCTGCGCCGAGTGGTGTTGACCGGACCGCTCCTGGACAAGTCGAAGAATGTCACCTACACCCTGGTCCTGGAGGATTATGGCGAGAAGGTCACCATTACTCCACCCCCCACCTGATCGGGTGGGGAGCAGGGCCGGCTGGCAGCTGGGCCTGGCCAGCGCGGCGGTGCTGCTGGGGGCGGCCGACACCTATGTGGTCGTGCTGGTGCTGCCCAACATGATGGGCGGCGTCGGGCTCAGCCTTGACCACCTGCAGCAGGCCACACCGATCATCAGCGGCTTCCTACTCGGCTACGTGGCCATGCTGCCCCTGGTCGGCCGGCTCTCCGACAACCATGGGCGTACCCCCGCCCTGGTCGGCTGCCTGGCCACCTTCGCCCTGGGCTCAGCCCTCACGGCCGGGGCCCACACCCTTGCGACGGTGGTAGTGGGCCGGACCATCCAGGGGCTCGGCGGTGGGGGCCTGGTGCCGGTGACCCTGGCCCTGGTGGCCGACCTGTGGCCGGCGCCCCGCCGGGGTCTGCCCCTCGGCGTGGTGGGAGCGGTCCAGGAGCTGGGCAGCGTGGTCGGCCCACTCTACGGGGCGCTGGTCGTGGCCCTGGCCGGGTGGCGAGCGATCTTTTGGATCAACCTGCCGCTGGGCGCCGCCCTGGCCGCCGGTCTGGTGGTCACCAGCCGGCGGCCCTCGAGAGGTGCCATGGCGGTTGACGCCAGTTCCCCGGCCCCCTCCCTGCAGGGTGGCTCCGCCCACCCCGATGCCGGGCTCGAGCGTGGCCGGCCTGACGTGCTGGGTGGCGTCCTGGCTGGGCTGGCGGTGGCGGGAGGGGTCCTCTTCCTGGCCGCCCCGGCGGCGCTGGCCACCAGCGTCACCTGGGGACGACTGTACGAGCCCCTGGCCGGCGGCCGTTGGGCGGGGGTGAGCACACCCCTGGCCCTGGGCACCGTGGGGCTGGCGTTCGCCTTCGCCGCCTGGGAGCTCGTCGCCCCGGTACTGGTCCGGCGGCCGGAACCCAGCCCCGTTCCGGGTGTCCCGACCTCGCCCGGCCCGGGGCGGCGCCAACCGCGGGTACGGCCCCGGGTCTGGGTGCGGCCCCGGGTCCGGGTGCGGCCTCTGATCCCCCTCCGAGAGCTGCCGGCCGCCATACGGTCGTCCGACATCACCGGCGCCATCCTGCTGGGCGGGGTGCTGGCCTGCATAATCGTCGCCTTTGCCACCGCCGATCCTGGCCGCCAGATCCTCGCCAGCCAGGCCAGGGTGGTGCTGCCCATCGCTGCCGCCCTGGCCGGGCTGTTCGTCTGGCGGGAGATCCACTGTCGAACGCCTCTCGTTGACTTCCGCGCCTTCTCGGCTCGGCCGGCCTATGGCTCGATCCTCACCAACCTGGCGGTGGGCGCGGCCCTGATGGCCGCTTTGGTCGACATTCCGATCTTCGCCCGGGTCACCCGTTTTCCCAATTCTCAGTTGGACGCCGCCCTGGTGCTGGTCCGGTTCCTCGCCGCCGTGCCGGTGGGTGCCGTCCTCGGGGGGGCTGCCTGCCGGGGGCTGAGTCGCCGGGCCCCCCGTGGCGGCCTGGCCAATCCGGCGGTCACTGGTGTCGGTATGGCCCTGGCGGCTGCCATGTTCGTGATCATGACCACCTGGTCGGACGCCACCCTCGGGGCCCAGTTGGCACCCGGCTTCCCCTTGCATGCCAGCGACCTGGTGCTGGTGGGCGCGGGTCTGGGGTTCGGAGTGGCCATCGCCCCCGTCAACGCGGCCATGCTGGGTTCGGTGCGCCCCCAGCTCCACGGAGTGGCCAGTGCCCTCGTGGTGGTCGCCCGAAGCATCGGGATGCTGGTTGGGCTGTCGGTGCTGACCGCCGTCGGTCTGCACCGCTTCTTCGCCGCCGAGACCCACATCGGCTCGCCGCTGCGGCTGTGCCCGGCCACCCCGGCGAACTGTCAGGCCTACCAGGCGGCCATCAGCCGGGCCGTACTGAGCGAGCTTCACACCATCTTCCTGGGGGCGGCCGTGTGCGCCGCCCTGGCCGCCGTGCTGGGGGCCGCTCTGCTGGGAGGTGAGGCCCTTGAACCGGGTTGAACTGGCCAGGGAGATCTACCACCGCTCCCATCTGCAGGGCACCTTCACGCTGCGGTCGGGAGCCACCAGCAACGAGTACTTCGACAAGTATCGCTTCGAGTCGGACCCAGTGCTGCTGGCCGAGGTAGGCAGGGCAATGGTCGCCCTAGTGCCTCCGGGAACCTCGTCTCTGGCTGGTCTGGAGCTGGGAGGGGTACCGCTGGCGGTGGCCATGTCGGCACTGACTGGGTTGCCGGCGGTCTTCGTCCGCAAGCAGGCCAAGGCCTACGGCACCGCTCGCCTGGCCGAGGGAGGGGAGGTGGCCGGCCTGCACCTGGTCGTGGTGGAGGACGTGGTCACTTCAGGTGGCCAGGTGGTTGCCTCCTGTACCGCCCTGCGGGAGCTGGGGGCGGTCATCACCGGGGCGCTGTGCGTCATCGACCGTGGAGCAGGGGGTACCCAGGCCCTGGCGGCCGAGGGCATCACCCTGACTGCGCTGTACCGGATGAGCGAGCTGTCAGCGGCTCAGGACCAGGTTGCGGGCCTCGATGAGGACACGGCTCGAGTGCGCAACGGCCGTTGGCCCGGATGCACGCGTGAAGAGCCCTGACCTGTGGGCCATACCGCGCGATATTGAAGCCGACCCGAATCTTTGCTTTCGACGGCGTCACATGCTTGTCGGCGCCGAGGGAGATGGACATGTGACACGTAGTGCGGGTCACATGTAGATCAAACGACGGAGTCGGTCAAGAGTCATCGACTCGACGATGAGCGATGATGGGGCCATGTCGATAATCCGGATCAATGCCATTGAGGTAGCCGAGGGCAAGGGGCCCGAGCTGGCGCGAAGGTTTGCCGGCCGGGCGAGAGCAGTAGATGCGGCCGACGGGTTCGAGGGTTTCGAGCTTCTCCAGCCTACGGATGGGCGATCAACCTGGCTGGTGGTCACGCGATGGCGAGACGCGAAGGCCTTTGAGGAGTGGGCCTCGTCTCCCGCCTTCGCCCACGGTCACCGGGGAGCGGATACCGGCACCGAGAGCGCTGCGCCCAGC